>NZ_JAAIVC010000072.1 GCF_010975005.1 Caulobacter sp. 17J65-9
GCGTGGCGCCGTTCGCCGGCGGCGGGGTGGTCGTCGTGGTGGCCGGCGGCGCCGCCGGGGTGGTGGCGCTGGCGTCGGCGGCGGCCTGGGCGGCGGCGGCTTCCAGCTGCTGATCGCTCACCTGCGAGGTCGGCGCGGTGGTCGACACTTCCGCCTCCGAGGTGCCGGTCTCGGCCTTTTCCTTGCGCTCGCCGCAGGCGGCCAGACCGCCGGCCAGCGCCAGTGCGGCGCCGAGGGTGAGGACGTTCTTGAAGGTCATGGCAGTCTCCAGGTCGGGGGTGGATCAGTGCTTGGTGGAATCGGTGGCGGACTTGGCCTTGTCGGCGCTCTGCGCGATGTCCTGCTTGGCTTCGGCGGCGCCCTGCTTCACTTCCTGAGTGGCCTCCGCCGCGCCCTGCTTCACTTCGGCGGCGGCGTTGGAAGCGGCGTTCTCGATCTGCTGGCCGGCCTGGGCGGCCTGGGACTGGACGTTGGCGTTGGCGGCCTCGGCGCGGGCCGCTGCGGCGTCGGCCTGGGCGGCGTCGACCTGGGCCTGCGATGCCGGCGGCGTTTCCTGGCGCTGGCAGGCGGCCAGGGCGCCGGTCGTCAGCAGCAGGGCGGCGGCCACGGGCGTCACGGAGATCTTCAGCATGGGGACGGCTCCTGTCGGGTCCGCGATCAAAACGCCGTGAGCCGGTACGGGTTGCAGTCGGGCACACGAATTCGTGAGCCCTTTGTGAGATTCAGAGAGGTTCCGGGCGCAGCGCCTTTTCCAGCTCGGTTTCCGGCGCCGGCGGGGTCGGTTCGGGTTCCGGCGCGGGCGGCGTCGGCGGCGGCGGCACGTCGAAGGTCTCGAACACGGTCGGGCGCGGCTTCAGGCTGAGCGGGCGCGGCGCGAAGGCGATCAGCGCCGCCATAACGCCCGCCCAGAGCGCGTAGCTGAAGCCGACCGCGACCGAGAAGGGCAGGGCGCCCACGAAGAACCACAGGGTGGTCTTGATCGAGCCGACGGTCTGGAAGAAGCCGGCCCCCGGCGGCGGGGCGAACGGGGCCATGATCAGCGCCAGCAGCGCCTGCGCCCCGACCGAGAACACCGTCCCGTACACCAGGAAGCGGATCACCACCCCGAGCCGGGTGCGCGGCGTCTGTTCCCGCCGACGCTCGCGGGCCAGCAGGTACAGGGCCAGCGCCATGCCCACCGCCGCCTCGATCAGGGCGGTGAAGCGCCAGTCGCTGACGAAGCCGCCGCCGCGGGCCGACGGCGGGAAGATCAGCAGGGTGAGCACGACCCCCGGCCAGGCCACGCCGGCCGCCCAGGCGACCGGCACCCACAGCTTGGGATCCTCGCGCCAGTCGACGCGGGTGAGGCCGGGAAATTTCACCGGGTCGGGACCGGCTTCTCGCCGCGGTAGTCGTAGAAGCCGCGGCCGGCCTTGCGGCCCAGCCAGCCCGCCTCGACGTACTTCACGAGAAGCGGGCAGGGGCGGTACTTGCTGTCGGACAGGCCGTCGTAGAGCACGTTCATGATCGACAGGACCGTGTCCAGGCCGATGAAGTCGGCCAGCTCGAGCGGGCCCATCGGGTGGTTGGCGCCCAGCCGCATGGCGGTGTCGATCGCCTCGACCGTGCCCACGCCCTCGTAGAGCGTGAAGATCGCCTCGTTGATCATCGGGATCAGCACCCGATTGACGATGAAGGCGGGGAAGTCCTCGGCGTTGGCGGTGGTCTTGCCCAGCGACTGGGCGAAGGCGACGGCGGTCTCGTAGGTCCCGGCGTCTGTGGCGATGCCGCGGATGATCTCCACCAGCTTCATCAGCGGCACCGGGTTCATGAAATGAAGCCCGAGGAACTTGCCGGGGCGGTCGGTGGACGCGGCCAGACGGGTGATGGAGATCGACGAGGTGTTGGAGGCCAGCAGCGCGCTGGGCTTCAGGTACGGCGTCAGGCTGCGGAAGATCGCCTTCTTGGTCTCTTCGTCCTCGGTGGCGGCCTCGATCACCAGGTCGGCGTCGCGCAGGTCGTCGCCGGCCGGGGCCGGGCGGATGCGCTTCAGCGCGGCGTCCATGGCGGCCTGGTCGATCGCGCCCTTGGCGACCTGGCGGGCGAGGTTGCGCCGCACGATGTCCAGGCCGGCCTCGACGCGCTCCAGCGCCACGTCGTTGAGCAGCACGTCGTAGCCGCCCAGCGCGCAGACGTGCGCGATCCCCGATCCCATCTGGCCGGCGCCGACCACGCCGACCGTCCTGATATCCGTCATCAAGCCTACGCCTCGAAAAGATCAGTGCGGCAGCCGCCCGCCGCCGCGCTGGGCGAACCTAGCACACCGGTCCGTCCTGGCCATATCGGTCGGCGCATGTGCCGATGATTTGCTTGCGTCAAAACAATCTGGTTCGAAATTTATACCAACTTCGACTCGAATATGGCCAAAGAGGGCGGTTTTCCGACCATTTTTGGCGGTGCGTCGCAAATTTGTTGCGCCAGCGACACGCATTGGGCCAATTGTTTGAATTCTAACATTTCAAGCTCCGCAATTCCCGCGCACGTCCCCTAAAGCTCCGCCCATGGCGCGGCGGGGGCTGCGTAGGGAGAGTTCGAGTGAAGGTGTGGCGTAGCGCGCTGCTGTGTTCGGCGGCGCTTATGGTTACGAGCGGCGCGAGCGCCGCATGGGCCCAGGGCGAGGAAGCTCCGGCCCCGGCCAATCAAACGGAAGCGGCCGCTGACGACGCGGCGAGCGATTCCGCGGTTGAGGAACTGATCGTCGTCGGGTCGCGCATCCGTCGCGACAACTTCAACTCGCCCTCGCCGATCCAGATCATGACCCGCGAGGAGACCACGCTGGCGGGCTACAGCTCGACCACGGCGGCCCTCCAGGGCACCGCCGTCACCGGCGGTTCGGCCCAGATCAACAACGCTTACGGCGGCTACGTCACCGACGGCGGCCCGGGCGCCAACACCATCGGCCTGCGCGGCCTGGGCGCCGGGCGCACCCTGGTGCTGATCGACGGCCGCCGCGTGGCGCCGGCCGGTTCGCGCGGCTCGGTCGGCTCGGCCGACCTGAACGTGCTGCCGAGCGCCATGATCGACCGCGTCGAAGTGCTGCGCGACGGCGCCTCGTCGGTCTACGGCTCCGACGCCATCGCCGGCGTGATCAACGTCATCACCCGCAAGCCGTTCGAAGGCGCGACCGTCGAAGGCCAGTACAACGCGCCGACCAACGGCGGCGGCGAGCAGACCCGCCTGTCGGTCACCGGCGGCCTCATGGGCGATCGCTGGAATCTGTCGGGCTCGCTGGAGTTCTACGAGCGTCAGGACCTGACCCTCGCCGACCGTGACTGGACCCGCTGCAACACCGATCACCGGATCAACCGCGCCACCGGCGGCGTGACCGACTTCATCGACCCGGCCACCGGCCGGCCGAAGTGCTATCCGATCACCGGCACCGGCTCGAACGGCGTGACGATCAACACGATCGGCACCAGCAACATGGCCGGCGTCGGCGCGGCCGGCGCGCCGGGCAGCGTCACCCAGTTCAACCGCTGGCGGCCGAACTCGGCGGTGACCACCGGCCTCGCCGGCTGGGAAGGCGTGGGCGGCACGGGCGTCAACGTCAACGTCCGCGACACCTTCGAAGACGCGATGCTGGGCGAGTCGCTGATCTCGCCGGTCGAGGTGAAGACCGCCTACCTGAAGGGCGGTTACGACCTGCACGCGCTCGGCAACGCCGAAGTCTACGGCGAAGTGCTGATCAACCAGCGTGACTCAACCCAGGCCAGCTACCGCCAGCTGGCGCTCGACTACATGAAGGGCAGCCCGCTGATCCCGGCCGAACTGGCCGGCAGCACCGCCATGGGCCCGACCGAGATCAGCAACGGCCAAGACGTCGGCGTGCGCGCCTTCATCGGCGCCGGCCTCGACCAGAGCTCGCAGTCGGTCACCTTCTGGAAGGGCACCGCCGGCATCCGCGGCGACCTCTTCCTGAACGACTGGCGCTACGACGTGTCGGTGACGCGTTCGCGCTCCGACTCCGACTACTCGATGATGTCGTTCCTGAAGGACCGCCTGTCGAACTCGCTGGACGTGATCGACATCGGCGGCGGCAAGTTCGCCTGCGCGAATGCGGCCGCCGTCGGCTGTATCGCGGCCCCGGCCCTGACGCCCGCGGTGGTGGGTGGCGATCTGCCGTCCGACTGGAAGAACTACGTCTTCCAGAACGTCGTCGGTAACACCCAGTACGACGAAACCGTGCTGTCGGCCGCCATCGACGGCCCGCTGTACGAGCTGCCGGCCGGCACGGTCATGGGCGCCTTCGGCGTCGAGTACCGCAAGTCGGAGATCGACGACACGCCGTCGATCCACAGCCAGAACGGCAATCTGCTGAACCTCACCTCGTCGGAGCCGACCCGCGGCGAAGACTCGGTGTGGGAAGTCTACGGCGAGCTGGAAGTGCCGATCCTGCGCGACCTGCCGTTCGCCCACGACCTGACCCTGAACGTGTCGGGCCGTTACACGAACTACGACTCGTACGGCTCGGACTCGACCTACAAAGTCGGCGGCGTGTGGACCCCGATCCCGGCCGTGTCGCTGCGCGCCACCTACGGCACCTCGTTCCGCGCTCCGGCGCTGTTCGAGCAGTTCCAGGGCGCCACCAGCGGCTTCCTCGACCAGTCGTATGATCCGTGCTCGGAATACGGCACCGAGGCCGCCCCGGACTCGTTCCTCTACGCGAACTGCCACGCTGAAATCGGCGACACCAACTTCAAGGCCACCCAAGGCGTCACCGTCCTGTCGGAAGGCGGCGCGGACGCGGGCCTGGAAGCGGAGACCTCGAAGAACTTCACCGTCGGCCTGATCCTGCAGCCCGAGCTGCCGGAAGCCTTCGGCGAAATCGCCTTCGCGGTCGACTACTACAAGATCGAGATCAACAACGGCGTCAGCCGCGTCGGCGGCGCCGCGATCCTCGACCTTTGCTACAACGACCCGCAGTTCCGTGCCGGCGGCGGCTGGTGCCGGTTCATCGAGAACCGTGGCCAGGGCAACGCGCTGGTGGTGCACGACCAATACACCAACATCGCGACGCAGAACGTCGAAGGCATCGACTACAACCTGCGTTGGACGAAGGACGTCGGTCCGGGCAGCCTGCGCCTGAACGCTCAGGTCACCCAGTACCTGGACCAGTCCAGCAAGCTGTTCGCCGACGACCCGATGGACGACGTCAACGGCACCATCGGCAACCCGGAATTCACCGGGACCTTCGATGCGACCTACGCCATGGACAAGGTCAAGTTCCGCTACGGCGTCGAGTGGATCGACGACATGCAGAGCTACGACTACTTCGGCCTGAACCGCAACACGACGGCGTACGACTTCGACGTGCCGGACTACTGGACGCACAACGCGTCGGTCCAGTACTCGGCCGACAGCTGGACCGCGACCGTGGGCATCCGCAACATCGGCGACAAGGAGCCGCCGATGATCTCGTCGGGCGCCTACAGCCGGGTCGGCAACGCCCCGCTCTACAGCGGCTACGACTACGTCGGCCGGACGGTCTTCGTGAACGTCAGCAAGTCCTTCTGAGCCCGACCAAAATCGGATCAGACCTGGCGGCGGGCTCCGGCCCGCCGTCCTTTTCGGAAACGAGCGGAGCGGCGGGTCGAAAGGCCCGCCGCTTTCGTTTCCGCCGCCGACCTCGACTCCGTCGGACGGGCCGCTCAATATCTGGCCGCAGCGCAAGGCCTGCACGCTGATGCCCGGTCACCTGGGGGCGCACGCCCCGGTTTTCGTCCTGCTTTCGATCACGGTCGCCGTCCTGGGCGCCTGGACCGCGCTCGACCTGTTCCGGCGTCGCAGCGGCGCCGAGCGCAAGCGGGCCCGGCTATGGCTGGTCGGTTCGGCCGTGGCGCTGGGCCTCTCGATCTGGTCCATGCACTTCATCGCCACGCTGGGCTGGGATCCCGGCACGCCGGTCCGTTACCGCGTCGACCTGACAGCGCTGTCGCTGCTGCTCGCCATCCTGGCCGTGTTCGGCGGGCTGTACGCCCTCGTGCGGCTGCGCCTGACCCGCTGGGGTGTGGGCGTCGCGGCCCTGCTGATGGGCGGGGCGATCTGCGGCATGCACTACATGGGGGTGGCCGCCGTGCAGGCGCCGCTGCGCCTGAGCCACGATCCGTTGATGGTGCTGGCCGCCTTCGGCGTGGCCACCGGCGCCTCGGCGCTGGCCCTGAGGTCGCTGGGCCGGGAGGACGGCTTCGGCCGGCAGGCGATCGCCGCCGTGGTGCTCGGCCTGGCCATCGCCAGCATGCACTTCATCGGCATGGCCGGCATGACCAGCACCCCGCTGCCCGGCGCCGCCCCCGGCGAGGGCGGTCTGGACCGGCTGGCCCTGGCGCTTGCGGTGGCCAGCGGCACGACCGTGCTGCTGGGCGCGGCCCTGGCCGCGGCGGTCGTCGACCGCAGCCGCAAGGCGGCCGCCGATCGCGAGGCGGAGAGCCTGCGCCGCAGCGAGCAGCAGCTGCGCGCCATCCTCGAACAGATGCCGTTCGGCGTGCTGGTGGCCGAGGCCCCGTCCGGCGCCATCCGCTTCGGCAACGCCGAGGCCGCCCGGCTGATGGGCCATTCGGTGATCCGCGCCGCCACCCCGTCGGACTACGCCCAGTACGGCAGCCTGCACCCGGACGGGCGGCCGCTCCGGGGCGAGGAGCACGCCCTGGCCCGGGCGGTGGGCGGCCAACGCGTCGACCGCGAGCACCAGCTCTACAAGCGCGACGACGGCGAGATCGTGAACCTGGAGGTCAGCGCCGCGCCGGTCCGCGACGAGGCCGGGCAGGTGGTGCTGGGCGTCGTCACCTTCCAGGACGTCACCGCCGCCATCCAGGCTCAGACGGCGCTGGGCCGCGCGCAGCGGATGGAGGCGGTCGGCCAGCTCACCGGCGGCGTCGCCCACGACTTCAACAACCTGCTGACCGCGGTGATGGGCAGCGTGTCCATGGCGATGAAGCGGGTCGACGACGAAGGCGTGCGCCGCCTGCTCGACAACGCCCTCCAGGGCGCCCAGCGCGGGGCCAAGCTGACCGCCCAGCTGCTGGCCTTCTCGCGTCGCCAGCGGCTGGAGACCCGCGCGGTCGACGTCAACGCCATGATCGAGGGCATGCGCGACCTGCTGACCAGCACGCTGGGCGGCGGCGTGCGCATCGAGATCGAGCTCAAGCCCGACCTGCCGCCGGCCAAGGCGGACCCGACCCAGCTGGAGCTGGCGGTGCTGAACCTGGCCATCAATGCGCGCGACGCCATGCCCGGCGGCGGCGTGCTCACCGTCTCGACTTCGACCCTGCAGGTGTCCGAGCAGGTCGACCCGCACGCGCCGGAGCCGGGGCGCTACGTGGTGGTCTGCGTGCTCGACACCGGCACCGGCATGCCGGCCGAGGTGCTGGGCAAGGTGTTCGAGCCGTTCTTCACGACCAAGCCGGTGGGCAAGGGCTCGGGCCTGGGCCTCAGCCAGGTGCTGGGCCTGGCCAAGCAGATGGGCGGCGGGGTGCGCGTCGAGACCGCCGCCGGCCAGGGCGCGAAGGTCAGCATCTACCTGCCAGAGGCCGGGGAGGCGCCGGCCCGGGCCGAGGCGGCGGCGCCCGCCCCGGCCGCCTCTGTGGCGGGACTGAAGGTCCTGGTGGTCGACGACGATCCGGACGTGCGCCGCTATGTGGACGTCCTGCTGAAGGAGGCCGGCTGCGAGGTGGCGGCGGTCGACTGCGGGGCCGGCGCCCTGGCGCACCTGCGCGACGGGCACGCGCCCGACGTGGTGCTGGTCGACTTCGCCATGCCGGACATGAACGGGCTGGAGACCGCCGAGGCGATCGAGGCGGTGCGGCCCGGCACGCCGGTGCTGATCCTGACCGGCTACGCCGACCTGGAGGCCCTGCCGCCGGGGCTGGACCGCGGCCGGCTGCTGCAGAAGCCGTTCGACGCCGAGGTGCTGCTGGCGCGGATCGGGGCCCTGGCGCGTCGTTCCTGAGCGCGAGCCTGAAACGAAATCAGCCGCGCACCTGGCGGCGCGCGGCTGAATCGAAGTCCCGTATGTCCGGGCGGCTTACTTGCCGAGCTTGGTCAGCTCGTCCATCAGCGCCGGCACGGCGGTCTTGTAGTCCGTGACCCAGCCGTAGTCGGCGATCTGGAAGATCGGCGCGTCGGCGTCCTTGTTGATCGCCACGATCACCTTGGAGTCCTTCATGCCGGCCAGGTGCTGGATGGCGCCCGAAATGCCGATGGCGATGTAGAGCGACGGCGCGACCACCTTGCCGGTCTGGCCGACCTGGTAGTCGTTCGGCGCGTAGCCGGCGTCCACGGCCGCGCGCGAGGCGCCGACGGCGGCGCCCAGCTTGTCGGCCAGGGGCTCGAGCACCTTGTTGAACTCCTCGGCGGAGCCCATGGCGCGGCCGCCGGAGACGATGATCTTGGCGGCGCCCAGTTCCGGGCGATCGGACTTGACCATCTCTTCGCCGACGAAGGCGGTCTTCGGCGCGCTTTCGCCGCCGGCCAGCTTCTCGACCGGGGCCGAGCCGCCTTCACCGGCCGCCTTGAAGGCGGTGGTGCGCACGGTGATGACCTTCTTGGCCTCGTTCGACTGCACCGTCTCCATGGCGTTGCCGGCGTAGATCGGGCGCACGAAGGTCGTGCCGTCGACGACCTGGACGATGTCCGAGATCTGGCTGACGTCCAGCTTGGCGGCGACGCGCGGGGCGAAGTTCTTGCCCGCCGTGGTGGCCGGGGTCAGGACGGCGTCGTAGCCGCCCATCATCGGCACGACGGCGGCTTCCACCGCCTCGGCGATCATCTTGCCCAGGGCCGGGCTCTCGGCCACCAGCACCTTGCGCACGCCGTCGATCTTGGCGGCCTGGGCCGCGGCGGCCTCGGCGCCCTGGCCCAGGATCAGCACGTCGACGTCGTTGGACAGCGCCTTGGCGGCGGTCACGGTCTTGTGCGTGGTGTCGCGGACGTGGGCGTTGTCGTGATCGGCAATGACGAGAACGGCCATTACAGCACCCCCGCTTCGTTACGCAGCTTGGCCACCAGATCGGCGGCGCCTTCGACCTTGATCCCGGCCTGGCGCTTGGCCGGCTCGGTCACCTTCAGAACCTTCAGGCGCGGCGTGACGTCGACGCCGTAGTCGGCCGGCGACTTCACGTCGATCGGCTTCTTCTTGGCCTTCATGATGTTCGGCAGCGAGGCGTAGCGCGGCTCGTTCAGGCGCAGGTCGGTGGTCACCACCGCCGGCAGGCTGACCGACAGGGTCTGCAGACCGCCGTCGATTTCACGGGTCACCGCGGCCTTGTCGCCGCTCATCTCGACCTTCGAGGCGAAGGTGGCCTGCGGCCAGTCGAGCAGGGCGGCCAGCATCTGACCGGTGGCGTTGTTGTCGCCGTCGATCGCCTGTTTGCCCATCAGCACCATCTGCGGCGCTTCCTCGGCCACCACGGCCTTGAGCAGCTTGGCGACGCCCAGCGGCTCGACGTCCTGGTCCGACTGGATCAGGACGCCGCGGTCGGCGCCCATGGCCAGGGCGGTGCGGATAGTCTCCTGCGCCTGGGCCGGGCCGACCGAGACCACCACGATCTCGGACACGACGCCCTTTTCCTTCAGCCGGACGGCTTCTTCGACGGCGATCTCGTCGAAGGGGTTCATCGACATCTTCACATTGGCGAGGTCGACGCCCGACTGATCCGGCTTCACCCGGACCTTCACATTGAAATCGATCACCCGTTTGACCGGGACCAGAACCTTCATGTTCGCTTGCGCCCTTAGAATTGGGGAGGCGGGGCGCAGCGATAGGTCGCGCCCGCGAGGCGGCGCGCAAAGTGGCGAGGGCGGCGGGGGCTGTCAACGTAACGCAGGGGAAGCGGCGCTCTGCGACTTGCAAACCGTGTTCGGCGGCTAGATAGAGCGGAGCATGAACGACCGTCTCATCAACCGCATGAAGGTGATCTTCCTGGTGCTGTTCGGCGTCGGCGTGGCCGGCGTCTGGGCGTACCAGTGGTTCTGGGCGCGCCCGGCCAAGGCCTGCGCCGAGGCGGAGGCGTGGTGGGACAACGGCAGCCGCACCTGCGCGCGCCCGGTCTTCCTGTCCGATGTCACCGGCCGCCCGGTCGGCGTGAAGCGCACGCCCGAGCAGATCGAGACCGCCCGCACCAAGTCCGGCCTGAAGCGTGAAGCCCAGGTCCAGAAGGAAGCGGCGGCCAAAAAGGACTGACGCGACTCAGGTGAGCGCGTTTCTCCGCCGAACCGGCGGCCGCTTCGGCTGAAATGCGCTAGCGCGTCGCGCCCGGCTTCCACAGCACGTCGGCGGCGCCGTTGTCGTTGGCCCGGCGCGAGGCCACGAAGAACCAGTCCGACAGCCGGTTCAGGTATTTCAGCGCCTCGGCGTTGATGACCTCGCCCCCGGTCCCGGCCAGGCGCACGGCCTCGCGTTCGGCCCGGCGACTGACGGTGCGGGCCAGATGCAGGTGCGCGGCCAGCGCCGATCCGCCCGGCAGCACGAAGCTGTCCAGCGGCGCGATGTCGGCGTTCATTTCGTCGATCTCGTTTTCCAGCCGCTCGACCTGGCCGGCCAGGATGCGCAGCGGCTCCCAGCCCAGATCCTGGCCGCGGTCGGGCGTGGCCAGGTCGGCCCCCAGATCGAACAGCTCGTTCTGGATTCGGCCCAGCGCCGCGTCGAGCCAGCCGTCGGCCCCGGCGTGCAGGCGCGCCAGCCCCACGCAGGCGTTGGTCTCGTCGACCGAACCGTAGGCCTCCACGCGCGCGTCGGTCTTGGCGACCGGCTCGCCGGTGGCCAGACGGGTCGCGCCCTTGTCGCCGGTGCGCGTGTAGATGCGGTTCAGGGTGACCATCAGCCGACGGTCTGTTTGCGCCACCAGAAGGCGATGACCAGGATGATGATGGCCACCGCCTGCAGCGCCACGCGCAGCCGCATCAGCTTGTTGGACCGCGAGCGGGCGTACTCGCCGCCGCGATAAAGCGAATAGATTCCCCACCCCAGGGTTGCGGTGACCGCCAGCAGGGCGAGCGGAATCAGGACGTTGAACAAGGTCTCCATGGCCCGACTCTAGAGCAATTCGGCCCCTGATGGGGAGCCGAGGGCATTGAATAGCCCGATTTCCCACCGACAACGGCGTGCGACGAGGGGGAGGGGGCGTGCGGGCGAATTTCGCTGAGCAAGTTCAGCCAACTTGGCACAACGGTGTCGCTCGCCATTTAATTGCACTGTTCGGCGACCTGCGACCTCTGGACACATCCCTTTCCAGCAACGAAATGTCATTATCCGACTCGGGTCGGGCGACGAGCCCGTCATTGGTTGAACAAGTTCGATGAGCGGGCGGCTCTTGTCGCTCGGCGCAGGTGAAATGAAGCAAACTTCCGTTCGCGTTCCCTACGAGCCGGTCGAGGTCGCCCCGGTGACCACCAACCGGCGTGTCCTGTCCAAGATCCGCACCCGCCAAAAGGTGCTCGAGGCCGCCCGCCAGCTCTTCACCGAGCGTGGCTACGAAGCGTCGACGATCCGCGACATCGCCAAGCACGCCGGCATGTCGACGGGCGCGGTGTTCGCCAACTTCGAGGACAAGTCTGACCTCTTCGAAGCGGTGCTGATGGAAGACATGGAGCGAGTGGCCGAGCGCATGCGCGCCGCCGCCGCCCTCGAAGCTCCGGTCAACGACAAGCTGCTGTCGGTGTTCTCGGCCGGCTACGAGTACCATCTGGAGCACCTGCCGCTGATGCAGGCGATCATCGCCCAGTCGTGGCTGCGCCCGCTGAACGCGGAGCTCCGCGCCCGCGCCGCCGCCAAGGTGCTGCTGGGCATCGTCGGCGACGCGCTGCGCGACGGCTCCCGGGCCGGCGAGATCCAGGCCGAGTTCGACGTGCGCCTGGTTTCCGAGACCCTGTGGGACGGCTATCTGGCCAACTACCGTCGTGCGGTTTACGACGAATGGGGCCTGGACACCCTGCGGGCGCGACTGGCCGATCAGATCGACCTTGTCCTCGCGGGGCTGAGAACCAAATAAAGAACAGCCGGGGCCGGCGCGGAGGACGCGCCGGCCCCAGTGCTGTCCGCGGAGGGATTATGGGCGTCAGGGAAGCGCAGAAGCGGGCGACCCGCGAGAAGGTCGTCGAAGCTGCGCGCCAGCTGTTCGAAGAGGCCGGCTACGAAGAGACGACCATCCGCATGATCGCCGAGCGCGCCGGCGTCTCGGTCGGCAGCGTGTTCACCACCTTCGAAAGCAAGGTGGACATCTTCAATCACATCCTGTTCGAGAAATTCGAGGCTCTGTTCAGCGAGCTCAAGCAGATCTCGCCGTACCTGAAGGGCTCGACCCGCGACCGCATCGCCTCGCTGATGTCGATCGCCTACGGCGTGGAATCCCGCCAGCTCGAACTGATGATCTCCCACCTCGGCGCTTCGCACGGCTGGCCCGCGCGCATCGAGGAGGAGAGCAACCAGCGCCACGGCCGGCTGCTGGGCCTGTTCCGCGCCGCCCTCGAGCAGGGCCAGGCCTCGGGCGAGATCCGCACCGACGCCGACCTCGACCTGTTCTCCGAGATGCTGTTCGCGGTCTACGTGCGCAATTACCGCAAGGCGTATTACGAGAAGCTCTCGCCCGAAGCGCTGTCGGCCCTGACCGAGCGTCAGCTGGCCCTGCTGTTCGAGGGCGTCGAGGCCAAGGCCTAGGCCCCGCCCTCCACGGCCGCCAGGTGCGGCCGGCTCGCCGCTTCCGCCGCCGCCGCGCGCTCGGCGTTCCAGTGCGACACGCAGGGGATCTTCGACAGGTCGGCGCGCTCGGCGTAGCGGCCGGCGATCTCGGTCACCTCCGCCAGCAGGCCGTCCTCCAGGGTGATCGGCTCCAGGCCCAGGCCTAGGAACTTGCGGTTCTCGACCACCAGCTCGTTCTCGTCCGCCTCGTTGCGCGGATTGGTGACGTGGGCGACCTCCGCGCCGGCGATCCGCCCGACCAGGTCGGCCAGGTCGCGCACCCGGTGCGATTCCGTCATCTGGTTGAGGATGGCGACGCGCTCGCCACGCTTGGGCGGGTGGCTCAAGGCCAGCTCCACGCAACGCACCGTGTCCTGCAGGTTGATGAAGGCCCGGGTCTGGCCGCCGGTGCCGTGCACGGTCAGCGGATAGCCGACCGCCGCCTGCATCAGGAAGCGGTTCAGCACCGTGCCGTAGTCGCCGTCATAGTCGAACCGGTTGATCAGCCGCTCGTCGCGCCGGGTCTCGGCGGTCTGGGTGCCCCAGACGATACCCTGGTGCAGGTCGGTGATCCGGACGCGGTCGTTCCTGGCGTAGAACTGGAACAGCAGGGCGTCCTGGGTCTTGGTCATGTGGTAGATCGACCCCGGATTGGCCGGGAACAGGATCTCCTGATCCTGCGGGCCGAGGTCCGTCTCCACCGTCACCGTCAGGTAGCCCTCGGGGATCTTCAGGCCGGCCGTGCCGTAGCCGTAGACCCCCATGGTGCCGAGGTGGGCCAGGTGGATGTCCAGCCCGCTCTCCACGATCGCCGCCAGCACGTGGTTGGTGGCGTTGAGGTTGTTGTCGACGGTGTAGAGCTTGTGGCGCGCCGACTTCATCGAGTAGGGCGCGGCCCGCTGCTCGGCGAAGTGCACGACGGCGTTGGGCCGCCAGTCCTTCAGCAGCGCCAGGAAGCGGTCGTAGTCCTTGCCGACCGTCAGGCTGTGGAAGCCGATGCTGCGGCCGGAAATCTCGCGCCAGGCGGCGATCCGCTCGCCCATGGGCCGGATCGGGGTCAGCGACTGGACTTCCAGCTCGTTGTCGATGGCCCGGCGCGACAGGTTGTCGACGATCGCCACCTCCCATCCGCGCGCGGACAGGTGAAGCGCCGTCGGCCAGCCGCAGAAGCCGTCGCCGCCCAGGATGAGAACCCGCATCGTCCACCCGTCCCTGACACCGCCGTGCTTGGCCTAGCGCATGCACAAGCGTGGTGAGAGAACGCTGGTTCCCTGACAGGACGATGACGGCCCCGCCGCCGCCGACGGCGGGGCCTTCCGGGTCAGGCCGCCAGGGCCAGTTTCACGTCGATGTTGCCGCGCGTGGCGTTGGAGTAGGGGCAGACCTGGTGGGCGGCGTCGACCAGGGCCTGGGCGGCGTCGCGCTCCATGCCGGGCAGGCCGACGGTCAGCGCCACCTCCAGGCCGAAGCCGCCGGCCGCGCGCGGGCCGATGCCGACCTCGGCGCTCACCTCGGCCTTGCCCAGCGCCTTGCCTTGCTGGTGGGCGACGAAGCGCAGGGCGCCTTCGAAGCAGGCCGCGTAGCCGGCCGCGAACAGCTGCTCCGGATTGGTCCCCGGGCCGTTGTCGCCGCCCAGGCCCGCCGGGCGGGACAGGGCGACGTCCAGGCGGCCGTCGTCGGAGGCGGCGCGGCCTTCACGGCCGCCGACGGCGGTGGCTTTGGCGCGGTAGAGGACCTGGGTGCTCATGTTCGGGGCTCCGTGCTTGTTAGCAATTCAATTGTGCACAATATGATTGTGTCTCGATCGGTCGTTCGCAAGAGGGGGCTGGGGCGGTATCGTCGCGGGAAGGAGAAAAATCGTGTCGGACCTGCAGCCCGCCGAGGCCCTGAAGCTGGATCGCCAGCTGTGCTTTCCGCTGTACGCGGCGTCGAACGCCGTGACCAAGGCGTACCGGCCCTACCTCGCGCCGCTGGGCCTGACCTATCCGCAGTACCTGGTCATGCTGGTGCTGTGGGAGGGCGACGGCGTCAGCCTGGGCCAGATCGGCCGCCGCCTGAAGCTGGACTCAGGGACGCTGACCCCGCTGGTCAAGCGGCTGGAAGCCGCCGGCCTGGTGAAGCGCGCCCGCTCGCGCGAGGACGAGCGGGTGCTGGTGGTCGAGCTGACCGAGGCCGGCCGCGACCTGCACGCCCGCGCGCAGGCCGTGCCCCTGCAGCTGGCGGCGAAGCTGAACATGCCGCCGGCCGACTTCGAGCGGCTGAAGGCCGACCTGGAAAACCTGATCGCGCGGCTGGGCTGAATCAGCCCAGCGCGGCCGTCACCGCCGCGCGGGCCGCCGCGCCCAGGTCCGGGCGCTTCAGGGCCAGGGCCACGTTGGCGCGCAGCAGGCCGATCTTGTCGCCGCAGTCGTAGGTCGCGCCCTCGTACTCGTAGGCGTAGAAGGCCTGGCGGGCCATCAGCCGGGCCATGGCGTCGGTCAGCTGGATCTCGCCGCCGGCCCCGGTCTCGTGCCGGGCCAGCTCCTCGAAGATCTGGGGCGTGAGGATGTAGCGGCCGGAGATCGCCAGGTTGGACGGCGACGTGCCGGGCTTCGGCTTCTCGACCATGCCGCTCATCTTCACCAGCCGCCCGTCCCGCTCGGCCGGGGCGACGATGCCGTATTTGTGGGTCTCGTTTTCCGGGACCTGCTCGACGCCGATGATGTTGGCCCCGGTCTTCTCGAAGGCGTCGGCCAGCTGCGCTAGGCAGTTGGGCTCGGCGTCGACGATCACGTCCGGCAGGATCACCGCGAACGGGTCGTTGCCGATCACGTCGCGCGCGCACCAGACCGCGTGGCCCAGGCCCAGCGGCTGCATCTGGCGCACGAAGCTCATCTCGCCGGCCTTGGGCAGTTCGGCGCGCAGCTGCTCGAGCACGTCGGTCTTGCCCTTGGCCTCCAGCTGGGCCTCCAGCTCGACCGCGTGGTCGAAATAGTCCTCGATCGCCGCCTTGTTGCGGCCGGTCACGAACACGAAGTGCTCGATGCCGGCCTTGCGGCCTTCCTCGACGATGTAGGACAGGATCGGCCGGTCCACGACGTTGAGCAGTTCTTTCGGCACCGTCTTGGTGCCCGGCAGCACGCGGGTGCCGAGGCCGGCGACGGGGAGAACGGCTTTGCGGACGCGACCCATGAAGGCTCCTGATCGAATGGCCGGGCTGCACGCTTAGGCCGGTTGAGCTGTTGCGCCAAGCGCGAGATGCGGGAACACCTTCCCCTCGGGCTCGTTGCCTTGCCGCGAGCCCCTAACCCATCAGCTTCACGGACTCGTGTCATGTCGGAAAATATCGTTCGCCGAGCGTTTGTCGCCGCCGCCGTCCTGGGCGCGCTGGCCCTGGCCGCCTGCGGCCAAGGGGGCAAGGCTGAAAAGCCCGCCAAGGCGAAGGTGAACGCGGCCATGCCGGCCCCCGACGCGGCGCGTGCTTCGAAGATCAACGGCCTGGGCCCCGACGGCCAGCCGATCGACGCGGTCCAGGCGGCCGAGATGAAGGCGTCCGACCTGCCGCCTCTGCCGCAGGGATCCTACACGGAGGCGTTCGAGCCCGCGCCGCAGCCGGAATCGGCCAAGGCGCCGGCCGCCAAGAAGGCCGCCCCCGCCGGATAACCAGAAGGAGAGATCCTGATGCGTCGAACCGTCCTGACCGCCGCGGCGGCCGCGAGCCTGCTCGGCCTAGCGGCCTGCAACCAGCCGGTGAAGGAGGCGGAGAAGACCGCCGCGGCCATGCCTCCCGACGCGGGCGGCGCGCCGTCGCCGGCCGCGCCCAATCCGGACACCTCGGCCGTGCCGCCGGCCGGCGAAGCGACGCCGTCGACGACGCCGCCGCCGATCCAGCCGGCGACCC
>NZ_JAAIVC010000073.1 GCF_010975005.1 Caulobacter sp. 17J65-9
GGCCCAGGCCGCGCGCGCCGAAGAGCTGGCCCTGTCGCCGGACGCCGCGATCAACGCCCGCGCCTCCCAGGCCGACCTGGAGAAGGCCGCCGCGCTGGATCCGTCGGCCAAGGCGCTCCTGACCAAGGCCGCCGAAGCCGGCGGCCTGACCGCGCGGGGCTGGACCCGCACGCTGCGCCTGGCCCGCACCATCGCCGACCTCGACGGCGGCGGCCCGGTGCTGCGCCGCCACGTGGCCGAGGCGCTGATCTACCGCCGCGCGGGCATGGAGGCGCCGCTGGGGGCGATGGCGGGGGCGGGGTGAGCGGCTTGAAGCTGGGCCTTATGGCGCCCACCTGCTGAACCAGCGTCGTTCGAGGGGGCTCCTGTGTCGCTGTTTCTGCTGGCCGCGATCGCGGTCGCGCTGGTGATGTTTTCTCAGACCGAAGCCGGCGAGGCTCTCGCGCGTCGCCTGGCCCGCCTGTCGACCGGGCACCTCGTCCTGGCGGCGGCCATGGTCGCCCTGGGCCTGGGTCTGTTCCTGGCCTTCGAGGGCGACGGCCTGCGTCTGTTCAGCTTCATCGCGCCCGAACTGACCGCCTGGTTCGCCATGTTCGACATCGCGCTCCTCGTCGATGTCGCCCTCGTCGCCGTCGCGGTCTTCGCCACCACCCGGTTCCGCGCCCTGCGCGACCACGCGGTCCTGGTGGCCCGGCGTATGATCTCGCGCCGGCGCGGCGACCGCAGCCGCTCGGCGAGGCCTCGGGTGCGTCGTCCGGCCGAGCCCGGCGCCGACGACCCCGACCCGGCTTGGGCCGGCTTCGCGCTCGCCGGGTGAGCCGCCCGATTCGCCCGTTCGGCGAACCCGCTTCGCGCTTGAGGGGACGTTAACGCGAACCATGCCAGCCTCCGGCGACGAGCGGGGGAGGAAAGCATGTCCGAAGAGGCGGCCGCCGAGCGGTTGAAGGCGCGGGAAGACTTCCTTCGTCTGATGAGCCACGAGATCCGCACGCCCCTGAACGGCGTGATCGGCATGCTGGGCCTCCTGGCCCGCACCAAGATGGACGGCGCCCAGCGGGCCTACCTGTCGGGGGCGCGCGAGAGCGCCGACCACCTGCTCTCCCTGGTCAACGACCTGCTGGACTTCGCCCGCATCGAGGCCGGCCGGCTGGAGCTGGAGGCCGCCCCGGTCGACGTCGAGCGGCTGGTCCAGAGCGTGGCCGAACTGCTGTCGCCCCGCGCGCACGAGAAGGGCCTGGAGCTGGCCTGGGCGGTCGACGTCGACGTGCCCGACGTGCTGGCCGACGACGGCCGCCTGCGCCAGATCCTGTTCAACCTGGCCGGCAACGCCGTGAAGTACACCGAGACCGGCGGGGCGCTGATCTCGGTCAAGCGGATGCCGGGCAAGGCGACGAAGAAGGCCAAGCTGCGCTTTTCCGTGCGCGACACCGGCCCCGGCGTGCCCGAGGCGGCGCGCGAGCGGGTGTTCGAGGAATACGGCCACGCCCAGCCCCAGCACGCTTGCCGCTACGACAGCGCGGGCCTCGGCCTGGCCGTGGTCAAGCGGCTGGTCGAGGCCATGGAGGGCGCCGTCGGCGTCTCCGCGGCGTCCGGCGGCGGCTCCGAATTCTGGTTCGAGGCCAGCTTCCCAGTGGTGGCGACCGAACCGCGCGAGACGCCGCTGGAGGGGCTGACCGTGGCCATCGCCTCGCCCTCGGCCCTGGTGCGCGAGGCGGCCGGCCGGCAGGTCGAGGCCGCCGGCGGGACCATCGCGGCCGCCCCGTCCATGGAGGCCGTGAGCGCGGCCCCCGACGCGGTGGTTCTGGTCGACCACGCCCTGGCCGTCGAGGCCGGCGCGCTAGTCCCCAGGCCGCGCGACCGCAAGGCCATCGTCCTGCTGCGTCCCGAGCAGCGCGACCTGATCGAGAAGTACCGGGGCGCCGGCTACTGCGGCTACCTGATCAAGCCGCTGCGCCGCTCGTCCCTGGCCGTGCGGGTGAAGGCGGCGCTGAGCGGCCAGGTGTCCTCCGCCGGCGGTCTCGCCCCGCTGGACGACGACCGCGTGGCGCCCGCCACCATCGCCGGCGTGCGCGTGCTGCTGGCCGAGGACAATCCGGTCAACGCCCTGCTGGTGCAGACCGTGCTGCGCCGCGAGGGCTGTACGGTCGAGCTGGCCGGCACCGGCCACGAGGTGCTGGACGCCATGACCCGCGCCCGCTTCGACCTGGTGCTGATGGACGTGCGCATGCCCGGCATGGACGGCATGGCCGCGACCCGGGCGCTTCGGGCCCGCGGCGAGGTCGCGCCGATCCTGGCGCTCACCGCCAACGCCTTCGAGGCCGACCGCAAGGCCTGCATCGAGGCCGGCATGAACGACTTCCTGACCAAGCCGATCGACCCGGCGACCCTGCGCCACGCCCTGGCCCGCTGGACGAACCGCGACATGCGGGTAAAGCTGGCGTCTTAAAGGCCGCGTCGGGGGCGGCCTAAGGCGAAGGGCGTCCCATGACCGAAATCACCGCCGAGGCCGCGCCGGCCAAGCCGCGCAAGCCAGGGATGGGCGACGTCTTCCGCGCGCTGGGACGGCCGAAGGTGGCCGTCATGCTGGCGCTGGGCTTCTCCTCGGGCCTGCCCTTCCTGCTCACCGCCGGCACGCTCGGCTACTGGCTGCGCGAGGAAGGCACGTCGCTGAAGGCGATCGGCTTCCTGTCCTGGGTCGGCCTGGCCTATTCGCTGAAATTCCTCTGGTCGCCGGTCGTCGACCGCCTCGACGCGCCCATCGTCGGCAAGATGCTGGGCCGCCGGCGCGGCTGGATGCTGATCGCGCAGCTGATGGTCGGCGCGGGCCTGATCGCCATGGCCACCATCACGCCGGGCGGGGGGCTGGGGCCCATGGCCATGGCCGCCGTGGTGGTCGCCTTCGCCTCGGCCACCCAGGACATCGTCGTCGACGCCTGGCGCATCGAGGCGGCCGAGAACAGCGAGGAGCTGGGCATGCTGTCCAGCGCCTACCAGCTGGGCTACCGGTTCGCGATCATCGTCTCCGACGCCCTGATCCTGATCATCGCCAACCACACCAGCTGGGCGATCTCCTACTACGTCATGGCCGCCTTCATGGCCGTGGGCGTGTTCGGCGTGCTGCGCGCGCCCGAGCCGGACGCCACGGCCCGGCCGACCGTCGAGCCCGGCGCCAAGCGCCTCAGCCGCCGCGAGTTCTGGCTCTACAACGCCTTCCTGGCCGTCGCCGGCCTTGTGCTGGTCGGCATGATCGAGCTGCTGCGGCTGCTGCGCGTGCTGTTGGTCGACCAGTGGGGCATCGAGGGCCTGGGCCTGAAGCTGGAGACCGCCCACGCGGGCCAGATGATCGCGCTCGCCCTGCTGATCGTGCCGCTGGTGCTGTTCGGCATCCGCCGCTGCCACGACCGCGGCAAGAGCGGCTGGTGGATGGCGCTGTTCTTCGTCCCCGTCGTCGGCCAGATCTGGTGGCTGATCGACCTCGGCCTGATGGGCTCGGCCAAGAGCGCCGAGCGCTTCGGCCAGCTGCCCGCGCCCATGCCGTGGCGGGGGGTGCTGTGGCGGACCTTCGAGCCGGGCCTGGGCCCGCTGGTCGCCTTCTTCAAGACCTACGGCTGGCTGGCCCTGCTGATGTTCGCCTTCATCACGCTCTACCGCCTGCCGGAGTTCGTGATGGGCCCGATGGCCACGCCGTTCTACAGCGACCTGGGCCTCGACAAGGACGTGGTCGGCGGCGTGCGCCTCAGCTTCGGCCTGGCCGGCTCGATCCTGGGCATCGCGGTGGGCGGCCTGCTGGTCGCCAAGCTGGGCTATCTGCGCGGCCTGATCGTCGGCGGCTTCTTCCAGGCCTTCGCCATCGCCGGCTTCGCCCTGCCGGCCATCTTCGGCGCGCACCCGGCCCTGTTCGCCGGCGTGATGATGTTCGACAACTTCGGCGTCTCGATCGCCGGGGTGGCGCTGGTCACCTACATGTCGACCCTGACCAGCATCGGCTACACCGCCACCCAGTACGCCCTGCTGAGCTCGGCCTACACCTTCGTGGGCAAGATCATGAAGGGCTTCTCCGGCCAGATGGTCGAGGGCCTGCAGGCCAGCGGCCACACCCTGATGCAGTCCTACGCCATCTTCTTCGTGGGCGCGGGCGTGATCGGCCTGCCGGCCATCCTGCTGTGCCTGTGGCTGACGGTGCTGAAGGAAAAGCGCGGAGAGGCGCAGGCCGCGGCGGCGTAAGTCGCCGGCCATCGGCGCAAAGAAAAAGGCGCGGCGGTCCCAGACCGCCGCGCCTTTGTCATTTCAGGCTCGCGCCGCGCTCAGGCTTCCGGCGGGGCGCCGGCGCCTTCCTCGTAGGCGGCGAAGGTGGCGGCGGTCAGGATCTGGCTGACCGAGGCCGACAGCGGCACGATCTGCACCGACCTCTCCAGGCCGATCAGCACCGGGCCGATCACGGTCGCGCCGCCGACCGCCTGCACCAGACGGGTGGCGATCGAGGCCGAGTGGATGGCCGGCATGACCAGCACGTTGGCCGGCGCGGTCAGGCGCTGGAACGGGTAGTTGGCCCACAGCTCCGGATCGAGCGCCACGTCCGGCGGCATGTCGCCCTCGTACTCGAAGTCGACGTCCTTGCGGCGGTCCATCATGCGCACCGCCTCGTGCACCCGCTCGCCGCGCGGCCCCTTCGGGTTGCCGAAGGTCGAGTAGGACATGAAGGCGACGCGCGGAGTGTGGCCGATCTGACGTACCGCGCGGGCCGCCTGCATGGCGATCTCGACCAGGTCGGCGCTGTCGGGCAGCTCGGTGATCGAGGTGTCGGCGATGAACAGGGTGCGGCCCTTGGCCAGCACGATCGACAGGCCGATCGGGCGGCCTACGGGGTCGAGCACCCGGCGCACGTCTTCCAGCGCCTGGTCGAAGTTGCGGGTGACCCCGGTGACCATGGCGTCGGCGTGGCCGCAGGCGACCATGGCGGCGGCGAAGCTGTTGCGGTCCAGGTTGATCAACCGTTGGACGTCGCGGCGCAGGTAACCGTCGCGCTGCAGCCGGCGGTACAGGTAGTCGACGTACTCGGCGTTGCGGTGCGACAGCCGGGCGTTGATGACCTCCAGGCCCAGCTCGTCGAAGCGCAGGCCGGCTTCCTCGCTGTTCTTGCGGATCAGCTCCTCGCGGCCGACCAGGATCGGCGTGCCCAGGCCTTGCGTGCGCAGGGCGTAGGCGGCGCGGATCACCGACGGCTCCTCGCCCTCGGCGAACACCACGCGCTTGTTCGGCGCGGAGACCACGGCGGCGGTGATCTGCTGCATCAGGCCGGCCGACGGATCGAGGCGACGCTTCAGGTGGGCCTTGTAGGCCTCCATGTCGTCGATCGGCTTGCGGGCCACGCCGGTCTTCACGGCGGCCTCGGCCACGAACGGCGGGATGTAGTAGATCAGCCGCGGGTCGAACGGGGTCGGGATGATGTATTCCGGCCCGAACTTCAGCTTGCGGCCCTGGTAGGCGGCGGCCACCTCGTCGGGCACGTCCTCGCGCGCCAGCTGGGCCAGGGCCCGGGCGGCGGCGATCTTCATCTCGTGGTTCACGCGACGGGCGCGCACGTCCAGCGCGCCGCGGAAGATGTAGGGGAAGCCCAGGACGTTGTTGACCTGGTTCGGATAGTCCGAGCGGCCGGTGGCCACGATGGCGTCGTCGCGGACCTCGCGGACCTCTTCCGGGGTGATCTCCGGATCGGGGTTGGCCATGGCGAAGATGACCGGCCGCGGGGCCATGGTCGCGACCATTTCCTTGGTCAGGGCGCCCTTGGCCGACAGGCCGATGAACACGTCGGCGCCGACCATGGCCTCGGCCAGGGTGCGGTGCGGGGTGTCGGTGGCGTGCACCGCCAGCCACTGGTTCATGCCCTCGGAACGGCCGCGATAGACCACGCCGTGCAGGTCCACGACCGTGGTGTTCTCGGGGCGGACGCCCATGGCCTTCATCAGGGCCAGGGACGACAGGCCCGCGGCGCCGGCGCCGCACAGCACCAGCTTCACGTCTTCAAGGCGGCGGCCGGTGATCTCGCAGGCGTTGATCAGGCCGGCCGACGAGATGATCGCCGTGCCGTGCTGGTCGTCGTGGAACACCGGGATGTCCAGCAGGTCCTGCAGCTGGCTCTCGATGACGAAGCACTCGGGGCTCTTCACGTCCTCGAGGTTGATGCCCCCGAAGGTCGCGCCGATGTTCTTCACCACGGTGACGAACTCGTCGGGGTCCTGGGTGGCCACTTCGATGTCGAAGGAGTCGATGTCGGCGAAGCGCTTGAACAGCACCGACTTGCCTTCCATCACCGGCTTGGCCGCCATGGCGCCCAGGTTGCCCAGGCCCAGAATGGCGGTGCCGTTGGTGATGACGGCGACCATGTTGCCCTTGGACGTATAGTCGTAGGCGGCGTCCGGATCGGCGGCGATCGCCCGAACCGGCACGGCCACGCCCGGCGAATAGGCCAGCGACAGGTCGCGCTGGGTCGCCATGGGCTTGGTCGGGGCCACCGCGATCTTCCCGGGCTGCGGGAGGCGGTGGAAGTTCAGGGCTTCTTCGTCCGTGAAGGTTCGCTTGTCGATCGGCATTCGCGCTACGTACGTCAAAATCGGCCGGCACCCTACCGGGCGGGCCTTAAGGAGCCAACAACGCTCGCCCCTGCGGGGTCACGAGTCGTCGGAAAGCTGCCCTTAGGACACCCGAATGCGGCGAGAAGATGCTTCGCCGGAGCGTTCGGACCCCCTATCTGGTTTCCATGCCCGAGCTACCCGAAGTCGAAACCGTCCGCCGCGGCCTGCAGCCTTCGCTGGAGGGCGCGCGCCTGACCCGCGTGGTCCAGCGCCGGCCGGACCTGCGCTTTCCCCTGCCGGAGCGCTTCGTCGAGCGGCTGACCGGGGCGACGGTGCTGGGGCTTCATCGCCGGGCCAAGTACCTGCTGGCCGAGCTGGACACCGGCGAGACCTGGATCACGCACCTAGGGATGACCGGCCGCTTCACCGTGGGGACGGTGACGCCGGGCGTTTTCGCCCACGCCGCGCCGGCCGACGAGAAGCACGAGCACCTGGTGTTCGAGACCGGGGCGGGGGCGCGCATCGGCTACGCCGACGCCCGGCGGTTCGGCTACATGGGCCTGATCGCGACCGCCGCGCTGGAGGACGACCCCTGGTTCCGCGGCCTCGGCCCCGAGCCGCTGGGCAACGCCTTCAGCGCCGCCTGGCTGGCCGAGGCCTTCGCCGGGAAGACCCAAAACGTGAAGGTCACTCTGCTGGACCAGCGGGTCGTGGCGGGCCTGGGCAACATCTACGTCTGCGAGGCCCTGCACCGCTCGCGCATCTCGCCGCTGACGCCCGCCGGCAAGATCAGCCGGGAGCGGCTGGAGCGCCTGGCCGTGGCCGTGCGCGAAGTGCTGGCCGAGGCGATCGAGGCCGGCGGCTCGACCCTGCGCGACTTCGCCAACGTCGAGGGCGACCTCGGCTATTTCCAGCACCGCTTCCGGGCCTACGGGCGCGAGGACGAGCCTTGCGTCACGCAAGGGTGTCGCGGCGTGGTGCGCCGGATCGTGCAGGCCGGGCGTTCAACCTTCTATTGCCCCGTGTGCCAACGCTGAGGCCGCTCCCGTGAGGTTCGCCGCCGTCCTGCTCGCCGCCCTTGTCGCCGCTTGCGGCCCCGCGGCGCAGGCCGAGCCGGCGATGTGGCGGATCAAGGACGCCGACGGGACGATCACCCTGTTCGGCTCGGTGCACCTGCTGCCGCCGGGCCTGGACTGGCGCTCGGCCCGGCTGGACCGGGCGCTGGCCTCCGCCGACGAAATCTGGACGGAGATCCCGCCCGCCCCCGTGTGGAACGGCGCCGCCGCGGCCGAGGCCGCGCGGCTGGGCGCCCTGCCGGCCGGGCAGAGCCTGATCGCGGAGCTGTCGCCGCAGGGACGCGAGCGCCTGGCGCGGCTGGCCAAGTCGCTGAACGTGCCGCTGGAGCAGCTGGACCGCATGGAGCCCTGGCTGGCGGAGATCGCCCTGGCCGTAGCCTTCCACCGCGCCCACGGGGCCATGCAGGACGCCGGCGTCGAGGCGGTGCTGGAGAAGACCGCGCCCGACGGCGTGCGCCGGCGCGCCTTCGAGACCGCCTCCGAGCAGATCGCCATGTTCGACGGCGCGCCCGCCGACGCCCAGCTGGCCTCGCTGGAGTACGTCCTCCGGGAGATGGATGACGACCCGGGCCTGTTCGACCGTCTGGTCCGCGACTGGGCGGCGGGCGACGTCTGCGCGGTGAAGCGTGAGGCGCTGGACCCGCTGCGCCGGGTCGCGCCGGCCCTCTACCAGCGGCTGATCGTGGAGCGGAACCGGCGCTGGGCCGACCAGCTGGCCGAGGTCGCCCGCGGCGGCGGCGACGTGGTCGTGGTGGTCGGGGCCGGCCACCTGGCCGGGCCGGACGGCCTGCCGGCCCTGCTGCGGGCGCGCGGGCTGAAGGTCGAGGGCCCCGCCGACCGCTGCTCTTGATCGGCGCGCGCGAACGCGCTTACGACGGCCGCGACCCATTGCAGCGGGAGCCCGCCATGACCGCCAGCTACGCCACCCTGATCGTCGAGAAGGAAGAGGGCTACGTCGTCGTCCGCCTGAACCGGCCCGAGGCGCTGAACGCCCTGAACAGCACCCTGCTGGGCGAACTGGGCCAGGCGCTCGACGCCTTCGAGACCGACCCCGACGTGCGCTGCGTGCTGCTGACCGGCTCTGAGAAGGCCTTCGCGGCGGGGGCCGACATCAAGGAGATGTCCTCGAAGTCCTATGCGGAGATGTTCACCGAGAACTTCTTCGCCGACGCGTCCGACCGCATCGCCCGCTTCCGCAAGCCGATCGTCGCGGCGGTCGCCGGCTACGCGCTGGGCGGCGGCTGCGAACTGGCCATGCTGTGCGACTTCATCATCGCCGCCGACAACGCCAGGTTCGGCCAGCCGGAGATCAACCTGGGCGTCGCGCCGGGCATCGGCGGCAGCCAGCGCCTGACCCGCCTGGTCGGCAAGTCCAAGGCCATGGACATGATCCTGACCGCCCGGATGATGGACGCCGCCGAGGCCGAGCGCGCGGGCCTGGCCAGCCGGGTCGTGCCGCTGGCCGACCTGATGACCGAGGCCAAGGCCGTCGCCGCCAAGATCGCCTCCCAGTCGACCCTGGCGCTGATGATGAACAAGGAAATGGTCAACGCCGCGCTGGAGACCACCCTGGCCCAGGGCGTCCAGTTCGAGCGGCGGCTGTTCCACTCCCTGTTCGCCTTCGAGGACCAGAAGGAGGGCATGGCCGCCTTCGTCGAGAAGCGGAAGCCCGCCTTCAAGGGGCGCTGATCGGAGGGGCGGCGGCCAGAGGCGCGTTGACTCTCGCTCCGCCCCTGCTATATCCGCGCCTCCTGAATTTCCCGCGCCGCGCCGGACGTTGTCGTGGCGCGTGCCCGTTTGAGGTTTGACGATGGCCAACAACCCCGGCGCCAAGAAGGCGATCCGCAAGATCGAACGCCGCACGGAAGTGAACAAGGCGCGCCGTTCGCGCGTCCGCACCTACCTGCGCAAGTTCGAAGAAGCGATCGCCGCCGGCGACGTGAAGGTGGCCACCACCGCCTTCGTCGAAGCCCAGTCGGAACTGATGCGCGCCGTGTCCAAGGGCGTGGTTCACCAGAACACCGGCTCGCGCAAGGTGTCGCGCCTGGCCGCTCGCCTGAAGAAGCTGGCCACCGCCGCCTGATGACGGGCGACCCGTTCCGGGTCGCCTGCGTCTGAAAATTCGGTGAAGCCGCGCTGGAAGCCCGCGCCCGGATCTGGGCGCGGCGTCGTTCAGCCGAGTCTTTCCGTAGAAAATCTGTATTTACAGGTATTTCGAGGTCGAACGAGCGCGTCTCGTTCGGCCTTTTTTCGTGTCTTCAAGAACTCGTAAATAATCATGTTCATTGAACATGTTCGTGAAAATTCGGTTTCTCCTGACGGGCGAGGGACTTATCCGAGTCAACGAAATTATCAGCCGTATGCGGCAAGAATCTTCGTTGACCCCCCGGGCTCGCTGGCTACTTTAAAACCCAACAAGGCATTCATCCCGTCACGGATGAATGACCGGCGGACCGGGGCGTTCCGCAAATAAGAACATATTGTTTTGGTTCGATTTTCAGGCAGGGCGCAATGCGTCCTGTCGACGGTCGAGCCTTGGTCGGGGGTCGGGCTGGTTATGGCTGTGAGGCTTGAGGCGGTGACGCCTGCTGAAACGGTGTGGACGAAGGTCGCCGCCGCCCTCCGGGGCGAGCTCGGCGAAGGCGCGTTCAACTCCTACGTGGCGCCGTCGGCGGTGCGTGAGGGGTATGCGGGCGCCGTTTGCCTTGTGACCCCCACCGCCTATGCGCGTGATTGGGTTCGTCGTAACGCGCTGCGTCGCGTGGCGGAGCTGTGGCGTCAGCATGATCCGGACGGCCGTCAGCTGGACGTGAAGTCGCGCGTCGAGTTCGAGGCGGAAACCGCTCCGGCCGCCGGCGCCGCTCCGGCCGCGCCGGTCGAAGCTCCGAAGCCGGCCCAGTCGGCCACCGTGATCCCGATCACCGACGGTCCGCGCGCCGTGCGCGCCGCCGGTCTGCAGGAACGGCTGACCTTCGACACCTTCGTGCCGGGCCGGGGCAACGACTTCGCCCACGCCATGGCGCGCCAGGTGGCGACCTGGGTCGACGGCCACTTCAACCCGGTCTTCTTCCACGGCCCGTACGGCTACGGCAAAACCCACCTGCTGAACGCCATCGCCTGGGAGGCCCAGCGCCTGCGCCCGGACGCCAAGGTCATCTACCTGACCGCCGAGCGCTTCCTGTCGACCTTCGTCAAGGCGGTGATGGACCGCGCCACCGCCGCCTTCAAGGAAGAGCTGCGCGGGGCCGACCTGCTGCTGATCGACGACGTGCACTTCATCGGCGGCAAGCCCTCCTCGCAGGAGGAGCTGTTCCACACCCTGACCGCGCTGGTCGAAGACGGCCGCCGCGTCGTGCTGTCGGGCGACCGTCCGCCGTCGGCCATGGTCGAGGTCGAGCCGCGCCTGCGCTCGCACCTGGGCGCCGGCCTGGTCTGCGCCATAGAGCCGGCCGACAAGCCGCTGCGCCTGGGCGTGGTCGAGCGCAAGTTCGAGGCCCTGGCCGGTCGCCAGATCGTCGACCTGCCGGCCCGCGCTGACGTGGTCGAGTTCCTGGCCGACCGCGTGCCGGGCTCGATCCGCGAGTTGGAAGGGGCGATAAACACCCTGGCCGCCGGCGCCGGCTCGCGCCTGTCGCGCCTGACGGTCGAGGAGGCCCAGGGCCTCCTGCAGCCGAACCTGCGCGGCGGCGTCGAGCGTCGGATCACCGTCGACGAGATCCAGAAGACCACGGCCGAGCACTTCGGCCTGAAGCAGGCCGACCTGCTGTCGGAGCGCCGCACCCGCGCGGTCGCCCGCCCGCGCCAGGTGGCCATGTATCTGTGCAAGCAGCACACCACCCGCTCCTACCCGGACATCGGCCGGCGCTTCGGCGGTCGGGACCACACCACGGTCCTGCACGCGGTGAAGAAGATCGAGGAGCTGATGGGCAAGGACGAGCAGATCGCGCGCGACGTCGAGACCCTGTCGCGCAAGCTGCGCGGCTGACACCGGGCGCACCGCAAGACAACGGGCCGGAGCGGCGACGCTCCGGCCCTTTTTCGTTTCGTCGCCAAGGGGAATCCGCCGGGCCGGGGCTTCCCTGCGGCGACATTTTGGCTACTAATCGCAGCCCTTTCTTTTTCGGCCGCCGGATTCGGGGGGCGGCCCTGGGGCAAGTCGAGATGCAGTTGACGATCGAGCGCGCGGCGCTCCTGAAGGCCCTCGGTCACGTCCAGAACGTGGTGGAGCGTCGCAACACCATTCCGATCCTGTCCAACGTCCTGCTGCAGGCCGGCCGCAACGGCGTGTCCTTCGCCGCCACCGATCTCGACATGGAGATCCTCGACGAAGCCGACGCCATGGTCGACGCCGAGGGCCAGATCACCGCGCCGGCGCACACCCTGTACGAGATCGTGCGCAAGCTGCCGGACGGCGCCGACGTCCAGCTCAGCTTCACCGGCGACGACCCGCGCCTGACCATCTCGGCCGGCCGCTCGCGCTTCAACCTGCCGGTCCTGCCGGCGGGCGACTTCCCGGTCATGTCCTCGGAAAGCGCCGGCGTGCGCTACACCATCCTGAAGGAAGACCTGGCCCGGCTGATCGACAAGACCCGCTTCGCCGTCTCCACCGAAGAGACCCGCTACTACCTGAACGGCCTCTACCTCCACACGGTGGTCGAGAACGGCCAGCCGAAGCTGCGCGCCGTGGCCACCGACGGCCACCGCCTGGCCCTGGCCGAAATGCCGGCGCCGGAAGGCGCGGTCGGCGGCCCCGGCGTGATCATCCCGCGCAAGACCGTGGACCAGGTCCGCCGCCTGCTCGACGACGGCTCGGGCCCGGTCGAGATCCAGGTGTCGCAGGCCAAGGTGCGCTTCGAGTTCGGCCGCGCCGCCCTGACCTCCAAGGTCATCGACGGCTCCTTCCCCGACTACATGCGCGTCATTCCGCAGAACAACGAGAAGATCGCCATCGTCGACAACGTCCTGTTCGCCAAGGCGGTGGACCGGGTGGCGACCATCTCGGCCGAGAAGTCGCGCTCGGTGAAGCTGGCGGTCGAGCCCGGCAAGGTCGTGCTGACCGTGCGCAACATGGAAGCCGGCCAGGCCGTGGAAGAAGTCGAGATGGACTACGACCACGAGCCGTTCGAGATCGGCTTCAACGCCCGCTACCTGCTGGACGTGGCCGGCCAGATCACCGGCGAGAACGCCGAGCTGCGCTTCGCCGACCCGGCCTCGCCGACGCTGGTGATCGACCCGGTCGATCAGGGCGTCCAGTACGTGCTGATGCCGCTGCGGGTCTGATCCAAGGGCCGGGGGGCTGAGCTGGATGATCGAACTCCCGCAGATCGCCGAACCGGTGCTGGGGGAGGTCGTCCCTTGGCTGCCTCCCCACCGCTGGGGACCGGCGCTCCTGGCCGTCGGTCTGATCTGGACCATTTGGGCGCACTGGCCGGAACGTAAGCCGCACCAGTTTGTCGCCCGACGCGGGCGGGCGATGACCGGGGCGGAGTCGCGCCGCTTCATCGCCGCCGTTCAGCGCGTGAACGCGCCGCTCGACGCGGCGCTGCGGCGGCTGGGGCTGGACGTGGACTCCCACGTCGCGAGCGCCCTGCGTGCGGCGTACCGGCCGCTGGATCTCCATCCGGTCACCGGCCGGGCGTTGGACCTGGCGCTCAAGGGCCGCGCCCGAGCGGGGGCCCGTCGGCTCGCGAAGCTGGCGGCCAAGGTTTCCGGGAGGCTCGGCGCTCGGGATGTCGCCTCGCTCTACGCCCAGGCTGCGGTGCTGGCCCTGATCGAGGACGAGGCCATGGCGCTCGACCTCTACCGCAAGGGCGAGCGGATCGCGCCTGACGATCTCGGCCTGTTGCACCCGCTGGGGTGGCTGGCGCTGCGGCACGGCGCCCTCGAGGAAGCCGTCAAGATCAACGCCCGCGCCGTCGAGCGCCACGAGGCCCTGGCGCCGGCCCTCGAACGCGATGGGTCGCTTGACCCACGGGATGGATGGGCGGCGATCCGCTCCAACGAGGCCGGACAGGCGGAAGCCGCCGCCCGGTTGCAGGAGGCGCGGACCCGGCTTTCGGCGTGAATGGATTTGAGCCCTGGCCGGGCTGTGCTTAGCTGGCGCCCAATCAATTCGGGGGTCGCCTTCATGCGCCGTACAGCCGCGTCCGTCGCCGTTCTTCTGTTCTGCCTCGCCGGGGCCGCCAGCGCCGAGCCGGCCGCGGTCCAGCGCCGCGAGGTGGGCAATCAGATCCTGGAGAACGTCCCGGACGCGCCGGCCGAGGTGCGCGAAGGCCTGCGCCGTTATCAGAACGCCCGCGGCGCCTCCTTCCAGGACTGGCTGCCGGACGGCTCCATGCTGGTCACCACCCGTTTCGGCTCGACCAACCAGCTGCACCGGGTGGTCACGCCGGGCGCGGACCGCACCCAGCTGACCTTCTTCGACGAGCCGGTCGCCGGCGCGCAGACCGTGCCGGGCTCCGACCGCTTCGTCTTCACCAAGGACAAGGGCGGCGACGAGTGGTTCCAGCTGCACCTGGCGGGCCTGGACGGCCGCGACGTCGCCCTGACCGAGGCCGGCACGCGCAACCAGGGCCTGGTGTTCTCGCCCGACCACAGGACCGCGATCTGGTCGCGCCAGGTGAAGGGCTCGGCCAATTCCGACATCGTCGCCGTCGACCTCGCCGCGCCGGCCGCGCCGCGGGTGCTGTTCAAGGGCGAAGGCCAGGTGCAGCCGCTGGACGTCTCGCCGGACGGCAGGACGGTGCTGCTGGGCCGCTACTTCTCGGCCGCGGAGTCCAAGCGCTACCTGCTGGACCTGAGCACCGGCGTGGCGAAGGAGCTGGCCGCCTCCAAGGACAAGATCGCCTGGGAGGGCGGCGTCTTCACGCCGGACGGCAAGAGCGTGCTGATGCTGTCCGACCGCGGCTCGGACGTGAAGCGGCTGGTGCGGCTGGATCTCGCGACGGCCAAGGAGACCGTGCTGACGCCCGACCTGAAGTGGGGCGTGGAGAGCTTCGACCTGTCCGAGGACGGGGGCCTGCTGGCCTACGCCGTGAACGAGGACGGCTATTCGAAGGTGTCGATCCTCGACCTGCGCACCGGCCGCGCCCTGGCCCAGCCGCAACTGCCGACCGGCGTGATCGGCGGGCTCGAGTTCTCGCCGGACGGCGGCAAGCTGGCCATCGGCCTGTCGACGCCCTCGACCTACGGCGACGTCTGGTCGTGGGACGTGGCGGCCGCCCGGCTGGACCGCTGGACCAACTCGGAGCTGGGCGGCCTGGACGCCGCCCGACTGGTCGAGCCGCAGCTGGCGCGCTTCAAGTCGTTCGACGGCCTGTCGGTGCCGGCCTTCGTCTACAAGCCCAAGGGCGCGACCGGTAAGCTGCCGGTGATCATCGACATCCACGGCGGCCCGGAAAGCCAGACCCGCCCGGGCTTCAACGCCGGCGCCCAGTATTTCGCCGGCGAGCTGGGCGTGGCGGTGATCCAGCCCAACGTCCGCGGCTCGGACGGCTACGGCAAGACCTACCTCAGCCTCGACAACGCCGAGAAGCGCGAGGACTCGGTCAAGGACATCGGCGCCCTGCTGGACTGGGTCAAAACCCAGCCCGACCTCGATCCGGAGCGGGTGGTGGTCTACGGCCAGTCCTACGGCGGCTATATGAGCCTGGCGGTGATGACCCACTATTCCGACCGCCTGGCCGGCGGCGTGGAGCGCTACGGCATCTCCAACTTCGTCTCCTTCCTGGAGAACACCGAGGCCTACCGCCGCGACCTGCGCCGGGTGGAGTACGGCGACGAGCGCGACGCCAAGATGCGCGCGGTGTTCGAGAAGATCTCGCCGCTGAAGAACGTCGCGAAGATCACCAAGCCGATGCTGGTCATGCAGGGCTCCAACGACCCGCGCGTGCCGCAGTCGGAGTCCGACCAGGTGGTCCGCGAGCTGCGCGCCAACGGCGTGGACACCTGGTACGTGGTGTTCAAGGACGAGGGCCACGGCTTCCTGAAGAAGGCCAACAACGACCGCCGCCGCGAGGCCGAGGCGCTGTTCCTGCAGAAGGTGCTGGGGTTGGGCGCCAAGTAAGGGCGCCCTTCTCCCGCAAGGGGAGAAGGGAAGTCTGCGCTGGCGCGCAGCGCCTGCCGTGCTACGCAGGGCGCGTTCCGATGCGCTCCTCGATCTCCCGTCTCGCCCTGACCGACTTCCGGTCCTACGACCGCGCCGAGCTCGCGCCCGGCGGGGCGAGCGTGTTCCTGTTCGGGCCGAACGGGGCGGGCAAGACCAACCTGCTCGAGGCGGTCAGCTTCCTCACCCCCGGGCGGGGCCTGCGCAACGCCGCCGTGGTCGAGGTCGGCCGCCGCGCGCCGGACGAGCGCACCGGCCGGGCCTGGAGCGTCACCGCCGAGGTCGAGCTGGACGGCGAGCCCTCCCGCCTGGGCACTGGCGTCGAGACCCCGACGGCGGCGCGCCGCACCGTGCGGCTGGAAGGCGAGACGGTCGCGCCGGGGCGGCTGCTGGACCTGGTCCGCCCGGTCTGGCTGACCCCGGCCCAGGACCGGCTGTTCCTGGAGGGGCGCTCGGACCGGCTGAAGTTCTACGACCGGCTGGTGTTCGCCGACGACGCGGGCCACGCCGCCGCCGTCGCGACCTACGAGAAGGCGCTTCGCGAACGCACCCGCTTGCTGGTCGACGGCCCGGCCGATCCGGCCTGGCTGACCGCGCTGGAGGCCCGCCTGGGCGAGGCCGGCGCGCGCATGGCGTCGGCCCGCGCGGCGACCCTGGCCGCCCTGCAAGCCGAGATCGACGCCCGCACCGACCGGCCGTTCCCGCAGGCCGCGCTGTCGCTGTCCGGTCCGTTCGAGCAGGCCGCCGCGGCCGGCGCGAGCTACGA
>NZ_JAAIVC010000074.1 GCF_010975005.1 Caulobacter sp. 17J65-9
GTCGCCCGCGGCGCCGCCGCGGCGCCCGCCGCGTCGCCGGCGCCGGAACGCGCGCGAATTGTCGGTATGGTCCGGGTCGAAGGAAATCGGATCGTCGTGTCCGAGCAGGCGGCCACGGCGCAGCAGGAGGACCAGGCGCGCTCCCAGGTCAGGGATTGGAAGCTCGCCCATTGCGCCCAGCAGCACTACGGCGGCGACACTTTCTTCCACCCGGCCGCCCAGCTCGTGAAAGCCGAGGGTCGGCCGGAGCCGCGTGGACCCGCCCTCCGTGGCCTGCGGCCGATCGGAGCCTTGGCCCGACTGTTTCGTGACGCCCAGGCGAAGGGCCTGCTGAGCTTCGCCACACAGGACATCGAGCGGCGCTTCTTCGATCGGCTTGAGAAGCCCTACTTCGACAACATCAAGGACGACGCCGGGGCTGTCGCCTTCCTCGCAAGTCCGCCGTGGGAATCGGCTGCCGAGGTGAAGGCGGGCGCCGCGGCGCAGTGAGCTCTCACCGGCCGCCTTGGGCGACCGGTGAGAGTTTAGTCACAGGACGGCCAGAGCCGCCTCACGCCGGCTGGGCGGCCGCGCCCTTCAGCATGGCGCACCAGCCGTTGAACGCGCCGTTGGCCTCGGCCCAGGACGGGCGCGCCTGCACGGCCGCCAGCCAACGGCGCACGTTCGGATAGGGCGTCAGGTCGAAGTCGGTCATTTCGCTGAGCGAGACCAGGGCCGCGCCGAAGAAGTCGGCGATGGTCGGCTGGTCGCCGGCCACCCACGTGCCTTCGCCGATCATGTGGTCGTTCAGGACCTTCAGGCGGGCGTTGGCCTTGTCGGTGTGCCAGGCCAGCAGGTCGTCGGTCTTGTGCACCGGATAGTGCGGCAGGACCTGCGGATAGATCACGCCGTAGCCGTGGTCGCGGTAGAAGCCGGTGTTGAACCAGTCCAGCGCGGAGTCGACGCGGGCGCGGGCCTTGGGCTCGGCCGGATAGGCCGGCGAGCCGGCGATGGTCGCCAGATAGCGCAGAATAGCGGCGGACTCGGGGATGCGCAGGTCGCCGTCCACGAAGGCCGGCACCGCGCCGTTCGGGTTCACGGCCAGGAAGGCCGGGCTCTTGTGCTCGCCCTTCATCATGTCGACCGGGACCAGCTCGACCGGCAGATCGTGCTCGAGCAGGAACTGGACGATCGGACGGCAAACGGTCGAGGCGGCGGCGTAGTAGAGCTTCATCGGGCGGCGCTCCGCTGGAGTTGTGGCGAAGCTGTAGGGCGGGGCGCGAGCGCGCACAATCGGTAGGAAACTGAGTTCGAATTTTCACCCGCCCAACGGCTTGGCCGTTCGAGGGGTTCGAGTAGGCTTGGGCTGATGTCAGACTTGTTCACTTGGGTCGCCGACCGGCCCAGCAGCTTTTGGACTGCCTTAGTCGTCCCCGTTGTGATCGCCGGGCTTGTCCTGGCCGCGCGCCGCCCGGCTCGGAAACAGGAGGGCTGGAGCGTGCTCACTCCGACAATTCCGCTGTGGCTGATGACGCTGGTCAGCTTTCCGGCGGCGCTGCTTTTCGCAGTGGTGTCCGTCGTCGTCGTCGTGCTCGCCGGCCAGGTCGTCCTCGGCGTCGAGCCAGCCCAGAGTGTGGACCGTAGCGTCTGGCTCATGCTGGTCGGCGCGCCGCTTCTGTTCGTCATGATGGCGTCGATGACCGCGCAGATCGCCTTGTGGCGGATCGCGTACAACGATGACGGCGTCGAAATACGCTTCCTATTCCGCCGCCGCTTCCACGCCTGGGCGGACGTCGAGATCATCGATCGCCATTGGGCGGGATCTCCGCGGATCAAGCTGTGCAGTGGGAAGAGCATCGCGGTTTGGGAGTACTGGCGCGGGTACCACGACCTCACGAGCTTCGCCCTGTCGAAGGGCGTCCCCGTGGAAGCCGGCCTGTAAGCGGCCTCAGGCCGCCTTGGGCCGAAGCTTCTGGGCCAGCCAGGGCAGGGCGCCGATCAGGCCCAGGAAGCGCGTGGTGTGGTGGGCGGCGACGTAGGCCGGGTTGGCGTTGAGCGCCACCGCGATGGCGACCATCACGTCCAGGCTGCCGGGCGCGAAGGCCAGCATGCCCGCCGCCGGCCCGACCCCGGTCATGCGTCCGGCCAGCCAGCCGGCCGACAGGCCCACCAGGGCCATCACGCCCAGCGCCGCCAGGCTGACCGGCAGGAAGCGCATCAGCGCGCCCGGCGAGACCCCGCGGAAGCGGGTGCCGACCAGGGCCCCCAGGCCCGCGCCGGCGAGGGTGACGACCAGGTGGGGCATGGCCACGCCGACTACGCCGGTGAGGTGGACCAGGCCGCTGCCGGCCATCGGGCCGAGGAAGGGGGCGCTGGGCCATTTCAGGCGCGCGGCCGCCAGCCAGCCCAGGGCGGAGGCGGCGATCAGCAGGCCCCAGCCGGCGAGGCCGGTGAGGCCGCCCTCGGGGGGCGTCGGCGGCACGAAGGTGTGCGCGCCGGCCAGCGCGAAGGGGGCGACGCAGGCGAGCGCCAGCAGGCGCAGGCTCTGGGCCACGGCGACCCGGCTCATGTCCGCGCCGTCGGCCTGGGCCAGCGCCAGGACGGCCGAGAGCGCGCCGGGGGCGGAAGCATAGAAGGCGGTGGCGGTGTCGCAGCGGCCGAGGCGGCGGAACACCAGGAAGCCGGCCCCGCACAGGACGATGGTGGCGACGACCAGCAGCGCGATGCTGAGCGGCCAGGTGCCGGCCGCCTTGAGGGCGTCGGGCGTGACCGAGGCGCCGGTGGCGACGCCCATCAGGGCCAGCAGGCCGGCGTAGACCTTTGGCGGGGCGGTCATGGGGCGGCCGATCAGGCTGGCCGCGGCCGTGCCGACCATGGCGCCCACGAGGGCGCCGGCCGGCACGTGCAGGAACAGCAGCAGACACGCGCCGCCGGCCGCCCAGACGATCGTCTCGGCGAAACCGGCGGCGTCGGTTCGGCTCAGGGCTGGACCTCGTCGGTGAAGGCGGCGATGTCCTTGAGCAAGCTCTGGACGGCCAGATCGATCAGCTGTTGGCCCTTTTCCGGGGTGGCCTGGGCCGGGTCCGACCCGATGCGGCCGTCGGGGAAGCGGGCGCGATAGTCCAGCGCGTCGCGGATCGGGCCGGTCGGCGCGATCTGCGGGCTGTAGTCGGCGGTCTTGATGCGATCCGGATAGGCGGCCTGGGTGACCGCGATCTCCGACGGGGTGGCGTGGCTGCCGTGGCCGGTCGGGAAGATCTTGAAGGCCAGCTTGTCGACGCCCTCCAGGTCCCACCAGTTCTTCAGCTTCAGGATGTAGGGCGTGCGCTCCTCGGCGAACGACCAGTCGGCGTAGATCTCGCTGAAGGTGGCCTCGATGGTGGCGACGTTGCCGCCGTGGCCGTTCAGGAAATAGATCCGCTCGAAGCCGTGGCGGGTCAGCGACGACACCCAGTCCGAGATCGCCGCCATGAAGGTCGACGGGCGCAGGCTGATGGTGCCCGGGAAGGCCAGGTGGTGCTGGGCCATGCCGATGTTGAAGGTCGGGGCGACCAGCAGGTTCGGGTCAACCTTCTCGGCCGCGTGGGCGATGATTTCCGGGCACAGCCAGTCGGTGCCGAGCAGGCCGGTCGGGCCGTGCTGTTCGTTGGAGCCGATCGGCACCACGACGGTCTTGGAGCGGCCCAGCTGGGCTTCGATTTCCGGCCAGGTCGAAAGCGCGAGCAACATGCGAAAAACTCCGTGCGGGCTTGAGCCCCGGCGTAACGAGGGTCCAAAGTCGCGCTTCGCATACCCGCCGCGGCCTAAGCGGCACAACGAGAAAAAGGCGAGGGCGTGAAAGTGTCCCAGGACCAGAGCATTCCGGCGCCCGCGGCATGGGCCAAGAGCGCGCGCGTGGGCGCCGCCGCCTATGAGGCCGCGCTGCAGCGCGTCGAGCACGAGCCTGAAGCCTACTGGCGCGAGCTGGCCGGCCGGCTGGACTGGATCAAGCCGTTCTCGACGGTGAAGGACGTCAGCTTCGCCCTGAACGACTTCCGCATCCGCTGGTACGCCGACGGGGTGCTGAACGCCGCGGCCAACTGCGTCGACCGGCACTTGGCCGAGCGCGGCGACCAGGTGGCGATCATCTGGGAAGGCGACGACCCGGCCGCCTCGCGCAAGATCACCTATCGCGAGCTGCACGCCGAAGTGTGCCGCATGGCCAACGTGCTGAAGGCGCACAAGGTCAAGAAGGGCGACCGCGTCACCATCTATCTGCCGATGATTCCCGAGGCCGCCTACGCCATGCTGGCCTGCGCGCGGATCGGGGCGGTGCACTCGGTGGTGTTCGCCGGCTTCTCGCCGGACAGCCTGGCCGGGCGCATCCAGGACTGCGAGTCCGAGGTGGTGATCACCGCCGACGAGGGCATGCGCGGCGGCAAGCGCGTGCCGCTGAAGGCCAACGTCGACTCCGCGCTGGAGCTGGCGCCGGGCGTGCGCTCGGTGCTGGTGGTGGCGCGCACCGGCGCCGACGTGCCGATGGTCGAAGGTCGCGACCACGACTACGCGGTCGAGCGGGCCAAGGTGTCGACCGACTGCCCGGCCGAGCCGATGGGCGCGGAGGACCCGCTGTTCATCCTCTACACCTCGGGATCGACCGGTAAGCCGAAGGGCGTGCTGCACACTACGGGCGGCTACCTGGCCTGGGCGGCGTGGACCCACGAGGCGGTGTTCGACTACCGCCCGGGCGAGGTCTACTGGTGCACCGCCGACGTGGGCTGGGTCACCGGCCACAGCTACATCGTCTACGGCCCGCTCGCGAACGGCGCGACCACCCTGATGTTCGAAGGCGTGCCGAACTATCCCTGCAACAGCCGGTTCTGGCAGGTGATCGACAAGCACGAGGTGTCGATCTTCTACACCGCGCCGACCGCCATCCGCGCCCTGATGCGCGACGGCGAGGCGCCGGTCGAGCGCACCTCGCGCAAGTCGCTGCGCCTGCTGGGCTCGGTCGGCGAGCCGATCAATCCGGAGGCCTGGCTCTGGTACTGGCGCGTGGTCGGCGAGAAGCGCTGCCCGATCGTCGACACCTGGTGGCAGACCGAGACCGGCGGCATCCTGATCTCGCCCCTGCCGGGCGCGACCGCCCTGAAGCCGGGCTCGGCGACCAAGCCGCTGCCGGGCGTGAAGCCGCAGCTGGTCGACGCCGACGGCAAGCCGTTGGAGGGCGCGACCGAGGGCAATCTGTGCCTGACCGACAGCTGGCCCGGCCAGATGCGCACGGTCTACGGCGACCACGAGCGCTTCCTGCAGACCTACTTCTCGACCTATCCGGGCAAGTACTTCACCGGCGACGGCTGCCGCCGCGACGCCGACGGCTACTACTGGATCACCGGCCGCGTCGACGACGTGCTCAACGTCTCCGGCCACCGGCTGGGCACGGCCGAGGTGGAGAGCGCGCTCGTCGCCCACCCGAAGGTGGCGGAGGCGGCGGTGGTCGGCTTCCCGCACGACATCAAGGGCCAGGGCATCTGGTCCTACGTCACCCTGCGGGCCGGCGAGCACCCGACCGAGGAGCTGCGCAAGGAGATGGTCGCCTGGGTGCGGCGCGAGATCGGGCCGATCGCGACGCCCGACGTGATCCAGTGGGCGCCCGGCCTGCCCAAGACCCGCTCGGGCAAGATCATGCGCCGCATCCTGCGCAAGATCGCCGAGGGCGACACGGGCAACCTGGGCGACACCTCCACCCTGGCCGACCCGGCGGTGGTCGACGACCTGGTCGCCGGCCGGGGGAAGTAGAAAAGACGAAGGCCCCGCGGCGTCAGCCGCGGGGCCGCCAATTCCGCCTCAGGCTCGGATCACATGGCCGAGTTCAGGAAGGACGAGCCGGTCCGCATGGTCGGGCCGCTGCGGTCGCGGTCCTTCAGCGTGCCGCCGCCGAAGTTCCAGCGCACCCCGATCTTCCACGCGTCGGATTCGTCGCCGACGATCGGGAAGAAGGTGTCCGCCTCGTGGCTGGCGTAACCGGCGAAGAAGCTGACCGGCATGGTCTCCGGCTTGAACTCGCCGCCCAGCGACCAGCTCGTGACGCTGCTGTCGTTGACGTCGGCGTAGTCGAAGCCGGCGCCGAGGGTGAAGTTGTCGGTGACGAAGAACTTGGCGCCCAGCGAGCCGTCCCAGCCGTCGGCGTCGCTAGACCCGGCCTCCAGGCTTTCGTAGCCGATCGAACCGGAGATGGTGGCCCGATCGAAGAAGGCCTTGCCTTCGAAGCCGAGGCCGTAAACGGCGATCGTCTGGATGTCGCTGACGTTGAAATAGCCGCCCGCCGCGTACTGGTCGCCGCGGTAGAAGGCGTGCAGGGCGCCTTCGCTGTAGTTCACCGAGCTGCCGCCGTCGCTGAGGCGGCTGAACTGGGCGTCGGCCTGGATGTTCCAGCCGTTGGCGCCGACTTCGGTCGACACGGCGCCGCCGAGTTGGATGCGGTCGAGGTCCGTACCGAACCCGCCGACCTGGCCGTAGTTGAGATCGAGATAGCCGTCGGCGGCCATCGCGGGGGCCGCCAGGGCGGCGGCGAGAACGAGCACGGACACCGAGAGAACTGACTTCATCGCCTTACTTCCCTTGGATGATGTGAGGGCGGCGCCGGTCGTTGCCGGACGCAGCCGTATGGACGCTCGGACACCCGCGGGTTGTAAGGCAAAGCTTCAAGCTCGACTGTGCCGCGAAAGCGACAGCCCGGCTGCTGGCTGGTTGCGTCGCCGTAAGCTCTTGAAGAGTCTGGGAGTGGCCGGCGACGGGCGGCGAAAATCTCACAGGACCGTGGCGGCCCGGTCACGCTCAGGTCCAACGCTCATCGGCGTGAAAAGCAAACGGCCCGGCGGTGGTGACCGCCGGGCCGTCGAAGGTTCAGGCTCTAGCCTGGCCTTACTTGCTGTAGGCCGGCGGCATGGCGCCGGCCGACTTGTAGCGATCGCGCAGCTGCAGGGCCCGCGAGGTGAGCGGCATCTGCTCGCCCTTCACGAACACGGCCTGCGGCTGGCTGAGCGGCTCCAGCGGGTCGCCGCTCCAGATCACCAGGTCGGCGTCCTTGCCGGCTTCCAGCGAACCGAAGCGGTCCGCCACGCCGAACACCTTGGCCGGGTTGATGGTCAGGGCCTTCAGCGCGCCAGCGTAGGACATGCCGTGGGCGACCGCGTTGCCGGCGTTGAAGCGGGCTTCGCGGGCGCGGTGGGCGTTCTCTTCGTTGGCCTTGATCACCACGGTGACGCCGGCCTTTTCGAGGACGCCGGCGTTTTCCATGGTCGAGCCGAGCGTCTCGAAGTTGCCCGGCAGGTCGGCCAGCGGGTTGAGGATCACCGGCACGCCGGCGGCGGCGATTTCGTCGGCGACCTTCCAGGCCTCCTCGCCACCGTCGATGATCAGCTTCAGGTTCTGCTGCTTGGCGAACCGCAGCGCCTGACGGATGTCAGAGGCGCGGTGCACCGAGACCAGCAGGGGCATGCGCCCTTCGATCACCGGGATCAGGGCCTCCAGGTCGGCGCGCGACAGGTTCAGCTCGCGAGCCGAACCGGTGTCGAAGGCCGCCTTGTTGGCCTTGTAGAAGCGCACGTCGTCCAGCGCCGTCTTCAGCAGGACGAAGCTGGCGCCGCGCGCGCCGCCGGCGGCCCGGGCGCCCATCTCGCCCAGCGGGGCGGTCATGGCGACCTGGGCCTTGGTCAGCATGTTGTCGTGCTGGCCGAGGTCGACGACCGCGGCCTGACCGGCGAACAGGCTCTTGGGGACGTCGTGGCCGTAGGCGCCGGCCGTGTCGTGCTCATGCCCGCCGTCGCCGCCGCCGCCGTAGGCGGGCACCACCACCGCGCGGGTGATGCCGCCGAGGCGGGCGACCGGCAGCAGGAAGGAGTCCGGGTTCAGGCCGTACTGCACGTCGAAGGCGGCGGTCAGGCCGGGGGTGTTCGGCGACAGGTCGTCGCCCACCGAGGTGACCTCCATCGCGCCCAGCGCGCTGTCGGCGATCACGAAGCCCGGGGTGACGATCTGGCCCTGGGCGTCGATCACGCGCGCGCCGGCCGGAGCCGCCACGCCGGCGCCGACCGCGACGATCTTGCCGTCGCGGATGACCACGGTGCCGTTCTGGATTTCACCCGCCGGACCCATGGTCAGGACGCGGGCGTTGGTGACCGCGACGGTCTCGGCGCAGGCCGAGGACGCGGCGGCGGCGGCGAACGCCAGGACGGCGGCCGCGGCGAAGTTCTTGAGGCCGCGCATCAACGGATCTCCTGGCCGAGCTGGAAGTCGGACTTGGGCTGGAAGTTCGGGTCGTTGCGGTCGTAGGCGAGGCCGCCGTCGACGTAGACCTTCTCAGCCTTGGCGTAGATGCTGAACGGGTCGGCGCTCCACACCACGACGTCGGCGCGCTTGCCGGCCTCGAGGGTGCCGGTCTCCTTCAGGACGCCGATCATCTTCGCAGGGTTGGCGGTGATCCACTTGATCGCCTCTTCCTCCGGGATGTTGATCCCGGCCCGGCGGCCGGCGCCCAGGGCCACGGCGGCTTCCTGGTTCAGGCGCTGGGTGAGGATGTCGTCGTCGGAGTGGATGACGGCGCAGGCGCCCGCCTTGGTGATCATGGCGGCGTTCTCTTCGATGCCGTCCAGGCTCTCCATCTTGAAGCCCCACCAGCCGGCCCAGGTGGCCGAGCAGATGTCTTCTTCACGCAGGCGGTCGGCGATCTTGTAGCTTTCCGACGCGTGGTGGAAGGCGTTGATCTTGTAGCCGAACTCCTTCGACAGATCGATCATCATGGCCATTTCGTCGGCCCGGTAGCAGTGGTTCTGCACCGTGATCTCGCCCTTCAGCACGCCGGCCAGGGTGTCGAGCTGCAGGTCGCGCTTCGGCGGGCTCTTTTCAGTGCCGTTGCGGTAGTCGTCCCACTTGCGGGCGTAGTCGGCGGCGTTGATCCAGGCGGCGCGGTAGCCGGCCATGTTGCCCATGCCGGTGGCCGGCGACTGGTTACGGCCGCCGTACACGCGCGACGGGTTCTCGCCGCAGGCCATCTTCAGGCCGTAGGGCGCGCCGGGGAACTTCATGCCCTGCATGGTCACCGACGGCACGTTGCGGATGGTCACCGAGCGGCCGCCGAACAGGTTGGCCGAGCCGGGGAGGATCTGCAGGGTGGTCACGCCGCCGGCGCGGGCGGCGTTGAAGCCCGGATCCTGCGGCCACAGCGAGTGCTCGGACCACACCTGGGCGGTGTTCGGGCTGGTCGCCTCGTTGCCGTCCGACATGCCCTGCACGCCCGGCGACGGATAGACGCCGAGGTGGGAGTGCGCGTCGATCACGCCCGGGGTGACGTACTTGCCGCGGCCGTCGACCACGGCGTAGCCGGCCGGCGCGGCCAGGCCGGCTTCGATCTTCTCGAGCTTGCCGTCGCGGAACAGCACGGTGCCGTTCTCGATCTTCGCGCCGGTCGCGGTCAGCACCGTCGCGCCCACGATGGCGGTCGGCTGGCCCGGCAGCGCCTTGTAGGTGCTCGGATACGGATCCGGCTGGGCCCAGGCGTCGAGGCCCTTGGGCATGGCTTTCGGTTCAGACTTCTTGGCGGTCTGGCTGGCGCCCTTGTCCGGGCCGCTGGTGGCGGCGCCGGTGGTGGCGCACCCGCTCAGGACCGCGGCCGCGACGAGCGCGACCACAGCCGTGCTGTGTTTCATTTAATCTACCCTCCCGGTCCGTTTTCGGACTCAAGGGCGGATATGAACACCGCAAAGGCTTAGGAGGGAAGCCCTCTCTGTTGGGGGGTCACCAGTTGATTTCGTAGCCGGCGGAGATCCCCAGGTGCAGGCGCGGGCCGGACAGTTCGTCGGCCACGCCGCGGGTCTCGGCCAGCGGGTGGGCGTAGATGGCGTCCAGGTGGATGCGGTCGTTCCAGCTGAAGCGCAGGCCCGCGCCGCCGGTCACGGCGCTCTGCTCGCGCGCGCCGTAGGCCTTGTCCTCGTTCCAGGCCTGGGCCGCCTCGACGAAGGCCATGGGGCTGACGGTCCAGCGGCCGCCCAGATCGTGGGGCGCGCCGGTCAGCTCGACCGAGGCGGCCACGCCGCGGTCGCCGTACAGCGCGCCGGGGTCCAGGCCACGGCCGCCTTCCAGCCCGCCCCAGGTGAATTCCTCGAAGGCTGTCAGCGGCGCGTCGGCCCACTGGCCCTTGGCCTGCACCGCCACCTGGCCGCGGCCGAGCGGGCGCGTGGCGGCGGCGTCGAAGCGCACCGAGGTGGCCTGCGGATCGGCTTCGGGACGGCTGAGCAGGGCGTCGCCGGCGCGGCTGGCCCCGAACGCCTCCAGCCCCTTGCGCACGGTCAGGCCGGCCGAACCGGAGACCTCGCCGGCCTGGCCCTCGACCCGCACGCCGGCGTAGGCCACGCGCGAGCGGTCGCGCAGCGTCGCCTCGCCGTTCAGCAGCTCGGTGTCCTGGTTGACCGCCTCAAAGCCCACGCGGCCGGTGACGAGACCGTCGGGCAGGGTCGCCAGCGGATGGTTCAGCTCGCCGCGGGCCAGCTTGGTCACCCCGACGGTGTCCTGGTTGGGCGGACGCTCGTGCGGCTTCTGCTCGAACCAGGCCAGGTCGCCGCGCACGCCCAGGCCGCCTTCGGTCAGCAGCGCGTCCGAGGAGATCTGCGCGCCGCGCTGGCGGTCTGAGCCCACGCCGGAAAACACGCCCAGCACGGTCTTCTCGTTGAGCGGCGTCAGGCCGTTGACGATCAGGTTGGCCCCGGCGCTCCACGCGCCGACCGTGTCGGAGGAGGCGTTCTGCGCGCTGACGAACACGGCCGCCTTGGGCGGGACGATGGTCAGGACCAGGTCGACCGCGTCGGGATCGGCGGCGTTGGGCCGGGCCATCGGGCGGATGTTCCAGAAGCCGTAGCCGCGCGCGATGGTCATGCCACGGCGCAGGTCGGCCTGGCGTAGCGGGCGGCCCGGCGCGAGCGATCCGAACGCCTTGCGCACGAAGGCCTGCGCCTTCTCGTCGCCGCCTTCGACCACGACCTGGGCGACGCGGCCTTCGTTGACCCTCACCGTCCAGGCGCCGTCTTCGGTGCGCGCCTGCGCCGTGGCGAAGGCGTAGCCAGCCTCGCGGTAACGGCAGGCGATCCGTTCGGCCAGGTTGAACATGGTCGGGTGGTCGATCGGCCGGCCCAGCAAGGGCGCCCACTCCGACGCCAGCACGGCCGGGTCGATGGCGGTGACGCCTTCCAGCGCCACGTGCTCCAGCGGCGCGCCCTCGGCGCTCGCGGGCGAGGCGACCGGCGCGACGTTGCACGGCGCGGCCCGGGTCTCGGGGATCTCGACCGGGGCGACCTCGGGCACGCGCAGCACTTCCGAACGGGTCGGCGGCGGGGTCTGGGCGTGGGCGGGCAGCGCGCCCAGCGGTCCCAGCGCCAGGGCCAGGGGCGCGGCGCGGCCCAGCCTGGAGCGCAGGGCGAGGGGCAGGGTCGGGCCGGAGGCGGCCGGACGAATCGGCATCAACGCGCCTCCGGGCACGAACTTTACTGACGAGCGGTTACGCCTAGCAGGATTCAGCGAGCGCCGGATTGCGACGAAGCGTCCGGGGTCCCGAAGGCGGCGTGCAGCGCCGCTTCGTCCAGGCCGGCGATCTCGACCTGCTTCAGCCGCTGGGTCGCCCCCCGCTCGACCTTCACCGCCGATTTCGACAGGCCGAGCGTCCTGGCCAACAGGGCTTCGAGCGCGGCGTTGGCCTCGCCCTCCACGGGAGCGGCGCGCACCCGGACCTTCAGGAACAGCCGCCCGGCGTCGTCGCGGTCCCAGCCGTCCACCCGGTCGGCCCCGCCGCGCGGGGTCAGGCGCACGGCCACGCGCACGGGCCTCAGCCCAGCGCGCCGATCAGCAGAGGCGCGAGCGTGTTGTGCACCACGATGCCCAGGAACTGCAGGGCCAGCAGCAGGATCACCGGGCTGACGTCGATGCCGCCCAGCAGCGGCACGATCTTGCGGATCGGCCGGAGCAGCGGGTCGGCCACCGCCTCGAGGAAGCGCCCCACCTGGTAGACGATGGCGTTGCGCGGGTTCACCACGTTGAAGGCGATCAGCCAGCTCAGCAGCGCCCAGGCGATCACCACGACGTTCACGAAGAAGATGGCCGTATCGATCAGCCAAATAATAGCGGTGCCCATGGGTGTGATCGCGCGTCCTTCGAGGAAAGCACAAATGTGGTGCTTCCGACCCCCGGCTTGTAGGGCGCCGCTCCGGTAGCGACAAGGCGAGCTTCTGGAGCGCCTTGACACCCCCCGCCTCGGGTCTTTATGTGCCGCCTCCCGTGCGGGGCCGTAGCTCAGATGGTAGAGCGCCTCGTTCGCAATGAGGAGGTCAGGGGTTCGATTCCCCTCGGCTCCACCATCCCCTCAAGGATGGTCCCTCGCACGGGATTTCAACGACATAGCCAAGAGCGGTGAGCCAGGCGGCCTTCGGTGGCGCGCCCGTCCTGCTGGCGCGGTGTCGCTAGCCGCGAGGATCGGGGAAGGTCGACAGCAGCCAGTCGACCACCGTGGTCTGCAGCGCGACGCGATGGTCGTTGTAGCTGTGGTCGGTGGTGAACTTCACCTGGGTCGGGGCAGGACCCCCGGCCGCCCGGACCGCGTCGGCCGCCGCCTGGTCGGCCGGTCCGTTGCCGTCGTCGGAACTGATCGTCAGCACGGGCCTGCCCGCCATCTTCGCGGCGTGGCCTCGCCAGTCCCACGTCCTGGCTTTGGCGTTGGCGTAGATCTCGTCCACCAGCGCCTTGGGGGGCGCATTGGAGAAGCTCGCGTCTTCGGCCAGCTCCGCGGCCAGCTCGGCCCTCTGGGCCGGCGTGTCGGCGTCGCTCACCCAGCTCGCGAAATCGGCCGCCGAAATGACCACGAAGCCGGCGACGGGCTCGTCACCCACCATGACGGTGTCGAAGCCGCCCATGCTGTGACCGAGCACGACCAGTCGGGACGCATCGACGCGGCTGCTGTTGGCGGGAGCGCGCAACCAGGCCAGGGCCGCGCGGGTGTCCTCGATGGTGTGGCCGAAGCTGAATTGGCCTGGCGCGCCCCAGACGCCCCGATAGTGGATCGCCATCACGTTCCAGCCCGCCCGCTGGATCGCGCGGGCGAGGTCGAGGTTCAGCTCCGTCCCCGGAAACCCGTGAAGCAGCAGCACCGTGGGATGAGGCCCTTCGCCGGCGGCGAGGAAGAGACGCGCCGGAACCTCCACGCCGCCGGTCGGATAGCGGACCTGAAGGAGCTGGGCGGGATGCGCCGCGTTCGCGGGCGGGTCCGCGACGACCGCCGGGGGCGGCGCCGCAGGCTGTGCGGACGCGAGGGTCGCGGGCGCCGTGAGCGCGGCGCCGAGTAAAAGCGGAAGCAGGACGCGCATGTTCTCCCCGACCATGCTGAGCACTTCAGCCCCGAACAGAAGTCTGACTTCACAGAAAGCGCAAGCCGGTTGGACGCGCCCTCGGCTCCGCCACCCCTTTCGGACCAGATGATCCGGCTTCGCCGCTTTCGCGCTGGGCGAGGAGGCGCGTGCCGTCAGGCGGCGTCGGGGTCGCGCGTCCGAGACTCCGGCGCCTCCGAGCGGCTGCGGATCGCCGCCTCGGTGCGGTTGCGTACGCCGAGCGCGTTCAGCACCGCGTGCACGTGGAGCTTCACGGTCGATATCGAAATTCCGAGCGCTTCGGCGATCTCCCGGTTGCTCTTGCCGCGCTCGATCCAGCCCAGCACTTCGCGCTGGCGTTCCGACAGTCGGGCCGCGCCGCCCGAAGGCGGCTCCGGCGTGGCCGGCTCGGTGAGGTGCGGAAAGTAATCGCCGCCTGCGACGGCCAGCAGCATGGCGGCGCCGACGAGCTCGACCGGTGCGTTCCAGGGGACGTGCGCCCGCGCGCCGACGGCCCGGACCAGGTCCGCACGGGCGCGATCCGGGCAGGGGTCGAGGGTGATCACCGGGGCGGGGCGGACACGCGTCACCAGGCGATCGAGGCTCTCGCGGAAGTCCTGGAAGGGAAGGCTGGCCACCACCAGGCCGTACGGCGCGTCGAAGGCGATCTCGTCGACGGTTTCAGCTGCGGTCACTTCTGAGCCTGGGCCCAGCCTGCGCGCAACAAGGTCGCGGAGCGCCTCGCGGACGAGCGGGGCGCTGCCGACGAGCAGGATCTTCATCCGGATCAACTCGGCACGTTTGTTCGGGCGGCTAGATAGGCGTTGCCGTTGGCCCTCGCAATATCCTTAATCCAATTAGGGGAATTCACACGAAGTGCCAGGTTGCGATTTGTCTCGGATAGATCGAAAGATTTATTGTGAACAGGCCTTATTGACCCAGACTGCACGCCTAGACCGTGCCTGAGGTCTAGTTATCCCTATCTATATTCCTCCGCGTATATAGTGGGGAATACTGCGTTCGATTCGAGAGCGAGCGCGCCAATGTCTGCTGAATCGACCCTGGATGATCCGCGCCAGTCGTTTGTCGGCGGTCGGGCCGACATCCTCGCGGTTCTGCAGGGGCGGGCCGAGGCGTTGATGGTCGAGTACGACCAAGCGTCGGCGGCGGTCGCCAGCGTGTTTCTCGGCTCCGACGGCGACGCGGCGCGGGCGGTTTGCGCGCCCGGCGAGACGGTCGAGGACCTGGTGGCCGACGGCCCGCTGGCCGAGGCCGTCGGCGCCGGCCTAGCAGCGGCGCGGGGCGGCGCTTTCCACGCGGTCGAACTGGAGACTCAGGCCGATACCGGGCCGTCGTGGTCGCGCCTGGTTCTGACGCCGCGCTACAAGGGACACGGGCGGCTGCGCGGCTTCAGCCTGATGCTGCAGAACGTCACCGAAGCGCGCCGGGGCGCGCTGGACCTGACGGTCGCACGCGAGCGCCTGGCGGCGATCCTGAACAACGCGGCGGACGGCGTGGTGGTGATCGACGCCGAGGGCCGGATCGAGGAGGTGAACGCCGCCGCCGCCCGGATCTTCGGCTGGCCTGAGGCTGAACTGCCGGGCCAGCCGGTCACCTGCCTGATGGACGCGCCGTACAGCAATTTCCACGCCGAGCGGGTGGATCGTTACATCGCCACCGGGGTCAGCGGCATCCTCAACGTCGGCCCGCGTCCGCTTCCGGCCCGGCGACGCGACGGCTCGCTGACGGCGATCGAGCTGTCGATCGGCGAGGTCTGGATCGCCGGCCAGCGCAAGTTCATCGGCGTCTGCCGCGAGGTCGGCGAGCGCCTGCGCCATCAGGAGGAACTGCGCGAGGCCAACCGGGTGCTGGCGGCCACCATCCACGACCTGCGGCGGGTCCGCGACGATCTGCACGCCCGCAAGCAGGCCGCCGACACCCTGGCCGCGGCCACCGAGGCCGCGCGCAAACAGGCGGAAGCGGCGAGCCTGGCCAAGTCGCGATTTCTCGCCAAGGCCAGCCACGAATTGCGTACGCCGCTGAACGGCATACTCGCTCTCGCGGAAGTGCTGTGCGCGAAGGTCGAGCCCGGAGAGGCGCGCGAACTGGCCGACGTGGTCGCCAGGTCGTCGCGCGACCTCGTCGTCCTGCTGAACGAAGTGCTCGACCTGTCCAGCCTGGAGCTGGGCGCGGTGACCTTGAAGTCCGCCCCGTTCTCGCTGTCGGACCTGGTCGGTCAGGCCGCCGCGGTGTGGTCGGTGGCGGCCGGCGCCAAGGGGCTCGACTTCCGCCATCAGGCGCCGGAGCGGGACGTGCGGGTGCTCGGCGACCGGGCCCGCCTGACCCAGATCCTGTCCAACCTGCTCGGCAACGCGGTCAAGTTCACCAGTCGCGGCCTTGTGGAGCTGAGCGCGCAGACCGAAGCGCACGAGGCCGGCTTCGTGACGGTTCGGTTGGTGGTCTCTGACACCGGGCCGGGGATCGACGAGGACGTGCGCGCGCGGTTGTTCGAGCCGTTCGTGCATGCCGGAGCACCAACGCTGCAACGGCAGGCCGGGGCGGGCCTGGGGCTGTCGATCTGCCGCGAACTGGTCGACCTGATGGGCGGGCGGGTGTGGGCCGACGCGGTCGGAGGCGGCGCGCGCATGACCGTCGAGGTCGAGCTGCCGATCGCGCCGGCCGAGGCGGCGGCGGACCCGGCGGCGGTGGCGGTCGCCCCGGCGCCGGACGACGCCCTCACCGTCCTGGTGGCCGACGACCACCCGGTCAACCGCCAGGTCATGGGCGTGCTGCTGGAGCGGCTGGGGCTGCCCCACGCCTTCGCCGAGGACGGCGTCGAGGCCGTGGAG
>NZ_JAAIVC010000075.1 GCF_010975005.1 Caulobacter sp. 17J65-9
CGCGACGACCGCTCCGGCGGCCGCCGCCCCGCAACAACCCGCCGCGCCGGCCGCCGTGCCTGCGCCGGCCGCCCAGTAAAGAGTGAGAGGCTGACGATGGCCACGGCTCACGCGGTCGACCACCACGACCACGACCACAAACCCGGGTTCTTCACCCGCTGGTTCTTCTCGACCAACCACAAGGACATCGGCACGCTGTACCTGCTGTTCGCCATCATGGCGGGCATCGTGGGCGGCGCCCTGTCCGGCCTGATCCGCTGGGAACTGGCCGAACCGGGCATTCAGGTGTTCCGCGAAGGCTCGCTGCTGGCTCAGCTCGGCCTCGTCGAGCCCTCCAAGCACGGCTACAACGTCGTCGTCACCGCCCACGCCCTGATCATGATCTTCTTCATGGTCATGCCGGCGATGATCGGCGGGTTCGGCAACTGGTTCGTGCCGATCATGATCGGCGCGCCGGACATGGCCTTCCCGCGCATGAACAACGTGTCGTTCTGGCTGCTGGTCGCCGCCTGGGTGCTGCTCTGCCTGTCGATGTTCGTCGACGGCGGTCCGGGCCAGGGCTTCGGCGGCGGCTGGACGATCTATCCGCCGCTGTCCACCAAGGGCCACGCCGGCCCGGCCATGGACCTGGCGATCTTCTCGCTGCACGTGGCGGGCGCCAGCTCGATCCTCGGCGCGATCAACTTCATCACCACCATCTTCAACATGCGCGCGCCGGGCATGACCCTGCACCGGATGCCGCTGTTCGCCTGGTCGGTGCTGATCACCGCCTTCCTGCTGCTGCTGTCGCTGCCCGTCCTGGCCGGCGCCATCACCATGCTGCTGACCGACCGCAACTTCGGGACCCACTTCTTCGACCCGGCCGGCGGCGGCGACCCGGTGATGTTCCAGCACCTGTTCTGGTTCTTCGGTCACCCCGAAGTGTACATCCTGATCCTGCCCGGGTTCGGCATCATCAGCCACATCGTGTCGACCTTCTCGAAGAAGCCGGTCTTCGGCTACCTCGCGATGGCCTACGCCATGGTCGCCATCGGCTTCATCGGCTTCATCGTGTGGGCCCACCACATGTACACCGTGGGCATGAACATCAATCTGCGCGCCTACTTCGTGGCCGCGACGATGATCATCGCGGTTCCCACCGGCGTTAAGATCTTCTCGTGGATCGCGACGATGTGGGGCGGGTCGATCGACTTCAAGACGCCCATGCTGTGGGCGATGGGCTTCATCTTCCTGTTCACCGTCGGCGGCGTGACCGGCGTGGTGCTGTCGAACGCCGGCATCGACTACTCGCTGCACGACACCTACTACGTGGTGGCTCACTTCCACTACGTGCTGTCGCTGGGCGCGGTGTTCGCCATCTTCGCGGGCTTCTACTACTGGTTCGAGAAGATGTTCGGGGTGAAGTACAACGAAGCCCTGGGCGCCACCCACTTCTGGATCATGTTCATCGGCGTGAACCTGGTGTTCTTCCCGCAGCACTTCCTGGGTCTGCAGGGCATGCCGCGCCGCTACGTCGACTATCCGGAAGCCTTCACCCTCTGGAACCACGTGTCGTCGATCGGCTACGCGGTCACCGTCGTCGGCGTGATCGTCTTCCTGATCATGCTGGTCGAAGCCTTCGTGCGCCGTCGTAAGGGCGAGGCCAACCCGTGGGGCGAAGGCGCCACCACGCTGGAGTGGACCCTGTCTTCGCCGCCGCCGTTCCACCAGTTCAACGAACCGCCGGTGGTCAAGGCCGACAGCCACTAAGCATCCTTACTCAGGAGCTAAATCGGGGACGGGGCGCACAACGCTCCGTCCCCGACGTTTTAGGACCATGCCGCAAGCCCCCGTCGACGCCCCGGTCGCCAAGACCAAGCCGCCCGCCCTGCCGCAGGACTATTTCCAGCTGCTCAAGCCGCGGGTCATGTCGCTGGTGATCTTCACCGCGCTCACCGGCCTGGTGGCCGCGCCCGGCAAGATCCACTGGTTCCTGGCCGCCGTCGCGGTGTTCTGCGTCGCGGTCGGCGCCGGCGCGGCCGGCGCGCTGAACATGGCCATCGAGGGCGAGACCGACGCCCTGATGCGCCGCACCCGCGGCCGCCCCGTGGCGGCCGGGCGGGTCGCCAAGGGCGACGCCTTCGCCTTCGGGGTCATTCTGTCGGCCTTCGCGGTCATGCTGATGGGCATGGCGGTGAACTGGCTGGCCGCGGGCCTGCTGGCCTTCACCGTCGTCTACTACGCCTGGTTCTACACGGTGCTGCTGAAGCGCTCGACGCCGCAGAACATCGTGATCGGCGGCGCCGCCGGCGCCCTGCCGCCCGTGATCGGCTGGGCCGCGGCCGACGGCAGCCTGGCCCTGAACGCCTGGCTGATGTTCGCGATCATCTTCGTGTGGACGCCGCCCCACTCGTGGGCGCTGGCGCTCTACACCTCCGACGACTACGCCAAGGCGGGCATTCCGATGATGCCGGTGGCCAAGGGCCCCAAGTCCACCCGCCTGCAGATCTTCCTCTACAGCCTGGTGCTGGCCCCGCTGGCCGTCGTGCCGGTGTTCACGGGCCTCGGCGGCTGGCTCTACGGCGTGATCGCCGTCTGCGGCGGACTGGCCTTCGTCGGTCTGGCTTGGCGGGTGTATAGGAGCCGGGCCGGCGAGAAGCCGGGCGAGCGGGAGGAGGGCCTCTACGACGTCAAGGCCGAGGCCAAGACGGCGCGGGACCTCTTCGCCTTCTCGATCCTGTATCTGTTCGCCCTGTTCGCCGCCCTGCTGGTCGAACACGGCATCCCGGGAGTCGCTTGATGTCCGAACCGACCCAATCCGAGGCGCACAAGGCGCGGTCGCGGCGAAATGTCGCGCTGGGCGGGGCGCTGGCCCTGTTCGTGGTCCTGGTCTTCCTGGTGACCGTGGTGCGGCTCGCCCAGAACGTGGCCGGGTGATGCAGAAGAACGCCCGTGTCGCGGTGATCTGCGCCGTGGTGGTCGCCGGCATGGTCGGCGCCGCCTTCGCGGCCGTGCCGCTGTATCGCCTGTTCTGCCAGGTCACCGGCTTCGACGGCACGGTGCGCCGGGCCACCGCCGCGCCGACCACGGTGCTGGAGCGGCCGGTGAAGATCCGCTTCGACGCCAACGTCCGCGACCTGCCCTGGGATTTCAAAGCCGAGCAGGTGACCCAGGACCTGAAGGTCGGGGCCACGGGCCTGGCCTTTTTCAAGGTCACCAACCACGGCGACAAGCCGCTGACCGGCACCGCCGCCTACAACGTCGTGCCGGAAGGGGCGGGCCCCTACTTCCAGAAGCTGGAGTGCTTCTGCTTCCAGGCGCAGACCCTGCAGCCGGGCCAGACCATGGAATTCCCGGTCGCCTACTTCGTCGATCCGCAGCTGGCGACCGACCCGGAAACCAAGGGGATCCGCGAGATCACCCTGTCCTACACCTTCTATCCGACCGAAAAACCGCAGCCGAAGGCGAAGTCGGCCACGCCAGCCCTTGGCGGAGCGGGCTAGGCGGGTCTATAGCCACACACCAAGAATCTGATCCTCCCCGTCGCATGCGCGCGGGGACCGGGGGTTGAGTTAAAGCGCCATGGCCCACGACGCCGTCAAACACGACTACCATCTCGTCAATCCGAGCCCGTGGCCGCTGGTCGGCTCGATCGCCGCCACGGTGATGTTCATCGGCGCGGTGATCTGGATGAAGGGCCTGTTCGGCCTGGAGAAGGGCACCTGGGCGGTCTTCGCCGCCGGCTTCGGCCTGATGCTCTACACCTTCATCGGCTGGTGGAGCGACGTGATCAAGGAAAGCCGCGCCGGCGACCACACGCCGGTCGTGTCCATCGGCCTGCGCTACGGCATGGTCCTGTTCATCGCCTCGGAAGTCATGTTCTTCGTGGCGTGGTTCTGGATCTTCTTCGAGATGGCGATCTTCCATCACAGCCGGACCTTCTCGGCGATCGAGGAAGTGCGCACCGCCTGGTCGACCTGGCCCCCGGCCGGCGTCGAGACCCTCGACCCGTTCCACCTGCCGCTGGTCAACACCATCATCCTGCTGCTGTCCGGCACGACCGTGACCTGGGCCCACCACGCCCTGCAGCACGGCGACACCAAGGGCGCCAAGACCGGCCTGCTGCTGACCGTCCTGCTCGGCCTGCTGTTCACCAGCGTCCAGGCCTACGAGTACGGCCACATCATCCACGAGAAGCTGTTCTTCTCGGAGAACGCCGCCAACTCGGGCCTGTACGGTTCGGCCTTCTTCATGGCCACCGGCTTCCACGGTTTCCACGTCGTGGTCGGCACCCTGTTCCTGATCGTCTGCCTGCTGCGCCTGATGGCCGGCAACATGACCCCGCAGAAGCACTTCGGCTTCGAAGCGGCGGCCTGGTACTGGCACTTCGTCGACGTGGTCTGGCTGTTCCTGTTCGCCTTCATCTACGTGGCGTTCGGCGGCTCGGGCCCGCACGCCTGACGTGGCGGGCGGTCCCAACCCGTTCCTGGCGGGGATCGCCGGCCGCTGCCCGAACTGCGGTCAAGGCCGCCTGTTCTCGGGCTTCCTGAAAGTGGCGGACCGCTGCGCGGTCTGCGGTTTCGATCTGAAGACGGCGGACACCGGCGACGGTCCCGCCGTCTTCGTCATTTTGATCGCCGGTTTCCTGGTCGCCTTCGCCGCGCTGGCGGTCGAGATCGCCTACCGGCCGCCGATCTGGCTGCACCTGGTGGTGTGGTTGCCGCTGGCGCTGGTGGTGTGCCTCGGCCTGCTGCGCCCGCTGAAGGGCGTCATGGTCGCCCTGCAATTCCACAACCGAGCTTCCGAAGTGCGCAATGACGACTTCTAAGGGCGACCGCTCCTTTCCGGTCGTCCTGACCGTCTTCACCGCCGTGGCCCTGGCGATCCTGGTCGCGCTCGGCATGTGGCAGGTGCAGCGCCGCGCCTGGAAGGAAGACCTGCTGGCCCGCATCGAGGCGCTGAAGACCGCCCCGCCGCGCCCGGTCGAATCGCTGCTGGTCGCCGGCGCGCGCGGCGAGGACATCGAGTTCTCGCGCGTCACCGCCGTGTGCCCGGGCCTGAACGTCGCCCCCTTCGTCGAGCTCTACGCCCTGCGCGAGGGCGAGATCGGCTCGCGCCTGATCTCGGCCTGCCCGGTCGAGGGCACGCCCTACGGGGTCGTGCTGGTCGACCGCGGCTTCGTGCCGGAGACCATCTCCTCCCGCCCGCCGGTGGACGCGACCGCGCGCAACCCGGTGACGGTGACCGGCGTGCTGCGCTCGCCCGACGCCCGCACCTTCGTGACGCCGGAGAACCGGCCCGACGAGAGCCGCTTCTTCTCGCGCGACGCCGTGGCCATGGCCTCCGCCCTGGACGCGCGTAAGCCCGCGCCCTGGTTCCTGATGGTCGAGACCTCGACCAACCCGGAGTGGCAGGCGCTTGACCCGTCGCCCCTGCCGGCCGCCATCTCCAACCGCCACCTCGAGTACGCCCTGACCTGGTTCGGCCTGGCCGCGGCCCTGCTCGGCGTCTACGTCGCGGCGGTCTGGCGCCGGATGCGCCCGTGAGCGCGCGCCTGCACCGACTGTCGAACGGCGTGCGGGTCCTGTGCGACCCGATGCCGGAGCTCGAGACCATCGCGGTCTCGGTCGTCGTGCGCGGCGGCGCGCGCTGGGAGACGCCTGCCCAGTCGGGCTGGTCGCACCTGCTGGAGCACATGGTGTTCAAAGGCGCGGGCAAACGCTCCGCCCGCGAGATCGTCGAACATATCGAGGCCGAGGGCGGCAATCTGAACGCCGCCACCGGCTACGAGCGCACCAGCTATCAGGTCCGCGCGCTGCGCGACGGCCTGCCGCTGGCGCTGGAGGTGGTCTCCGACCTGCTGTTCCGCCCGACCCTGGCCGAGATCGAACTGGAGCGCGAGAAGTCGGTCATCGACCAGGAAATCGCCGAGGCCTTCGACACGCCCGACGACTGGGTGTTCGAGCTGGCCCAGGCCCGCGCCTTCGCCGACCAGCCGCTGGGCCGCCCGATCCTGGGCTCCACCGAGAGCGTCGCGGCCGCCGGTCGGGCCGCGCTGGACGCCTTCCGCCGGAGCCTTTACGCGCCGGAGCGGATCGTCGTCTCGGTCGCTGGCGCGGTGGAGGAGGGCGAGCTGCTGCGCCAGGCCGAGCGCTGGTTCGGCGACGTCGACGCGGGCGTGCATGCGCCCGAGCCCGAGCCCGGCCGCTTTGTCGGCGGGACCGCCACGCTCGGCCGCCGCATCGAGCAGGCCAACTGCGTGTGGCAGCTGCCGGCCGCCGGCGCGCGTGACGACAGCTATTACGCGCTTCGCCTGTTCGCCGAGATCCTGGGCGGCGGCATGGCCTCGCGCCTGTTCCAGAGCGCCCGCGAGGAGCGGGGTCTGGCCTACTCGATCGACGCCTATGCGGACTCCTACGAGGACACCGGCGTGCTCGGCGTCTACGCTGGCTGCGCCGCCGACCGCGCCGCGGAGCTGTCGCACCTGGTCGCCGCCCAGGTGAAGGGCCTGGCCGAGGCGCCCAAGGCCGCGGAGCTGACCCGGGCCAAGGCGCAGCTGAAGGCCTCGCTGTTCATGGCCCAGGAATCGCCCCTGGCCCGCGCCGAGCGCGCCGCCGGCCAGACCTTCCTGTTCGATCGCCCGCTGACCGTCGCCGAGATCCGCGCCGGCGTGGACGAGACCAGCCTGGACGACCTCAAGCGCGTCGGCGAACGGGCCCTGTCGCCCGCGCGGGCCGCGGTGGCCGTGCTGGGGCCGCGCGCCGCCTTCGGCGCCGCCAAGGCCTTCGCGCCGGCGCTGTTCCTCTGAGCTGACCCCTCTCCCCCGAAGGGCGGAGGAGGGGGTATAGTCCCTCCATGGCCCTCCTGGACTGGATCTCGTCCGACGCGGCCCTCGTGCTGGAGGGGGAGGGCGTTCGGCTGCGGCCGCCGCGTTCCAACGACTACGCCGAATGGTCCGAGCTGCGCGCGGTCTCCCGCGACTTCCTGCAGCCCTGGGAGCCGACCTGGCCGGCCGACGATCTCAGCCGCGCCGCCTTCCGCCGCCGCCTGGCCGCCTATGCGCGCGACATGGACGCCGGCACCGCCTACCCGTTCTTCGTGCTGCGGGCTGAGGACGACCGGCTGGTCGGCGGCCTGACCCTGTCCAACGTCCGCCGCGGCGTCGCCCAGTCCGCCTCGCTCGGCTACTGGGTCGGGCGGCCGTATGCGCGTCACGGCTACACCCTGGCGGCCGTGCACGCGGCCACGCGCTTCGCCTTCGAGCGGCTGCGGCTGCACCGGCTGGAGGCCGCCTGCCTGCCGTCCAACGCCCCTTCACGCGCTTTGTTGTTGAAAGCCGGGTTCCGCGAGGAGGGAACGGCACGGGCTTATTTGAAAATTAACGGCGGATGGCGAGACCATCTCCTGTTCGGCCTGCTCGAAGAGGAGGCTGGGCTGGGGTGACTTGATTTTTGTGTCCGGGGACTGCGCGCTTGTCCGACAGGTCTAGAAGCTTGGCGTGGGATCCGACCACGGCACTGGAGGCGCTGGCCGCCGCCGACGTGGCCCTTTGGACGTGGACTCCGTCCGAAGATCGCCTGCGCCTGACCGGCGCCACCCGTTCGCTGGGCCTCGGCCCGCTCGCCCCCGAATGCACCGGCGCGGCCTTCGCCGCCCTGGCCATGCCCCAGGACCGGGCCCTGGCCGAGCATCTGCTGAAGAGCCGCGACGAAGGCGAAGAGATCACCGTGCGCCTGCGCATGCGCGGCGCCGAAACCTGCATCTGGCGCGGCGTGTGGCTGGAGGACGGCCTGCGCGCCGCCGGCGTGGCCGCGCTCGAGGTCAAGTTCGCCGGCTCCGACACCGACGCCCTGACCGGCCTGCTGGACCGGCGGGCTTTCGTGCAGCGCGCCCGCGAGGCGCTGGCCCAGCCGGGCGACTACGAACTGGTCGTCGCCGACCTGGACCGGCTGCGCCGCCTGAACGAGGCGCTCGGCCACGAGCGCGCCGACCTGGTGCTGGCCGCGCTGGGCTCGCGCCTGGCCGCCGCCTTCCCGAAGGGCGCCATTCCCGCCCGCATCGGCGAGGACGAATTCGCCGTGCTGGCCCCCGACGGCGTGGCCAAGCCGGCCGACCGCCTGCGCGCCGCCCTGGAGCAGCCGCTGCGGGTCGCGGGCTTCGACATCTATCCGACCGTCTCCATCGGCGCCGTGAAGGCCGAGGGCGGCCCGGACGCCGCGGAAGCGGCCGAACTGCTGCGCCGGGCCGAACTGGCGGTGGAAGCCGCCAAGACCGGCGGACAACGCGGCGGGGCGGCCGACTACGGCCGCGCGCTGGAAAGCGACAGCCTCTCGCGCCTGGCCATGGAGGCGGACCTCCGCAACGCCTTCGCCAAGGGCGAGATCGTCCCGTTCTACCAGCCGATCGTCAGCCTGGAGACCGGCGCGGTCGCCGGCTTCGAGGCCCTCGCCCGCTGGCGCCACCCGCGCAAGGGCATCGTGCCGCCCGACGAGTTCCTGACCCTGGCCCAGGAAATGGGCCTGATGGACGACCTGGGCCTGCACATGATGCAGACCTCGGCGCGGCAGCTGGCCGAGTGGCTGCACCGCCACCCGACCGCCGGCGCCCTGTTCGTCAGCGTCAACCTGTCGACCGGCGAGATCGAGCGCGACGGCCTGATGCAGGACGTCAGCCGCATCCTGAAAGAGACCGGCCTGCCGAAGGGCGCGCTGAAGCTGGAAGTCACCGAAAGCGACATCATGCGCGATCCCGATCGCGCGGCGGTGATCCTGAAGGCCCTGAAGGACGCGGGCGCCAGCCTGGCGCTGGACGACTTCGGCACCGGCTTCTCGTCGCTGTCCTACCTGGCCCGCCTGCCGTTCGACACGCTGAAGATCGACCGCTACTTCGTGCGCACCATGGGTTCGGACGACGGCTCGGCCAAGATCGTCCGCTCGGTCGTGGCGCTGGGCCGCGACCTGTCGCTGGAGGTGGTGGCCGAGGGCGTCGAGAACGCCGCCCTGGCGCGCCAGCTGCTGTCGGTCGGCTGCCACTACGGGCAGGGCTTCGGCTACGCCCCGGCGCTGGCCGCCCAGGAGGCCGAGGTCTACCTCAACGAGTCGCTCGCCGACGGCTTCGCGCCGATCAAGTCGCGAGGGTAGGGTAGGGGCGTCTGTCGTGTTGCTCGGCGTTTACACGGACCTGCGCGGCGTTCGGACGAGCATGGATCTGGACGCCGCGGTCGACTTCATCGGCGGCGTCGGCGCGCGCTCCGGCTGGCTGGCCCTGGTGATCTACATTCCCGAACAGTCGGCCTTCATCGAGGTGAGGGACGGCTCGGCCCCCGAAGCCGAGCAGGTGAGCGAACAATACCTGGTCGAGAACTTCGCGGTCAGCGCCGCGCAGATCCGCGCGGTGAAGCAGGCCCCGGCGAAGTGGGAGTTCATCGATCTGCGCAAGCGCGCGGCCTGACGCGTTCGCCGACCGGGGCCGACCCGGCCCTCACTTCGCCCGAACCGGGTCGCCCTCCATGTTGGTCAGGCCGTCGAACTCGACGTCGCCGGCCGGCACGCGGGTGAGGCGCCCGCCGAAGCTCGCGCGCGCGCCGCAGCTGGCGTAGCCGGCGTCCGGGTCCTCCAGGATCTCGGCGTGCTCGCCCCAGAGGCGGAACACGTCCGCCCAGGTCCCCGGCTTGTCCGAGTAATCGGGCCGCGGGCCGCCGTACCAGCCGCTCTTGTCGCCCATGGCCAGGGTGCCGTCGCTCTCGCGCCCGAACAGGCTGCAGCTGTGGCCGTTGCCGCCCCAGGCCTCGCCGTAGGCGTACATGCGCCCGCCCGCCTCGGCGCGGACGTAGAGCGTCTGCCACGAACTGGAGACGATCACCGGCAGGACCTTCCGGTAGAGCGCGGTCTGGCGGAAGTCGTCGGACACCGGCAGGTCGTCGCTGATGTAGAGCGCCTCGGTCCCCGGCGTCAGCCAGGCTGGCGCGCCCAGGCTCTTCTGCAGCACGGCGATGCGGGCGGCGTACCAGGTGCGCAGGCAGTCGTCCGCGTCCTGGAACCGCTTGGGATCGAGGCAAGCTGAACGGGTGCCCAGCCAGCGCTGCTGATCGGCCGTCGTCGTGTGGCCCGCGGCGAGGGTCATTCGGTAGAGTTCGGCCAGGTTGCGATCCAGCTCCGCCACGCCCCAGGCGCTCCCGTCGCAGATCCGGCGCTCCACCGGCGTCGAGGCCTTGGCGCAGTCGAAGCTGGGGCCGGTCGGCTCCGGCGCGGGCTCGCCCCAGGCCGCCAGCAGCGTGCGCCACTCCTGCGGCGTCAGGCTGACCGTCGCCTGCCCGTAGGCGCTGGCGCGCACGGTCACCGGGCCGGCGGGGACCGCCTCGCGCAACTGCGGCAGGTCCGTGAGTTCGACGTTGGCGCCGTTCAGACGCGCGCCCGCCACCTTGCCGAAGCTGGCGGCCATGTGCGTGCGGGTCAACTGAGCGCCGCGCAGGTCGATCCCGCCGTCGGTCTCGCAGTTCCAGTCGCCCACGATCATGCCGCAGTAGAGCGAGGCGTCGGTCAGGTTGGCGCCGCTGAGGTCGAGGTTCTCGAACCCGCCGCCAGCCATGGCCGTGCGCGTCAGGTCGGCCTTGGACGCCTTGGCCCCGTCCAGCCGGCTGTCCAGCAGCACGGCCGAGCGCAGGGCCGCGCCGGCCAGGTTCGCGCCGGTCAGGTCGCTGCGGATGAAGACGAGGTTCGAGGTCTTGGTCCCGGTCCAGACCGTCCCCGACAGGTCGGAGTCCACGAAGCAGATCCTGTCCAGCTTCAGCCGGGACATGTCCGCGCCCTTCAGCTGGGCGCCGTGGACCACCACGGTCTTGCCGGACCACTGCTTCAGGTCCTTCGGATCGGTCAGATCGGAGTCGACCACGATGTCCGGCTCGAGCCACGGCGAGACCTCGCCGGTCTTGGCCGCGCCGCGCTCGACGCGGAAGGCCTGCACCGTGTCGGATTCGCATCCGAGGTCGTCCTGCGCCCAGGCCTGGCCGGCGGCCAGCAGGGCCGTAGCCGCCGCCGTCGCGCCGAGCAGGCGGCGCAGGTGCGCCTTACACGTGTTCATCTCCGCCCCCGTGGACTCGCGCCGAAGCGCGGCTTCTCTGTTGGATGATCGCCGTTACGGCTGCGCAGGTCGATAGTCCGCCCAGGATCCCGGCACCCGGGTCATCGGGCCGAAGCTGGCCCGCGCCCCGCAGCCGAAATAGTCCGAGAACTGGCGTCCGCGCTCCTCGCTCGCCACCTCGGCGTGTTCGCCCCAAAGCCGCAAAACATCCTCCCACCGGCGCTGGTCCGTGTCGTAGGGCTTGTGCGGCCCGCCGAACCAGCCGGTCTCCGGGTTCAGGGTGAACGCAGCCAGGCTCCCTTCGTCGCCGAGGGTGCACTCATGGCCGTTGGAGCCCCAGGCGAAACCGCTGGCCCGCAGGCGTCCGGTGTCCGTGGCGGTGACGATCACCGTGCTCATCGAGCTGTCGACGATCACCGGCAGCAGCTTGCGATAGAGGGCCGTCTGCTTGAATTCGGCGCGCACGGGCAGATCGGTGTCGACGTACACCGCCTGGACGCCCGGCTGCAGCCAGTCCGGCGGCCCCAGGCGAAGCGTGAGCGCTTCGATGCGCGCCCGATAAGCGTCGCTCAGGCAGGTCTCCGCGTCCTTCGTCGACATGCATCCGCTTCGCGTCGCGAGCCAGGTCCTCTGGTCGTCAGGCGTCACGCGCCGCGCGGCCAGAGCCTCGCGGTAGATCCGTCCGAGATCGGCGTCGAGCTCCGCCAGCCAAGATACGTGGCCATACGTCGGCGGCGCGCAAATCCGGCGTTCGACGGGCGTGCGCGCCAGCTCGCAGTCGAACGAGGGACCGTGCGCGTCGGTCTTCCAGGCCGCCAACAGGGCTCGCCACTCCGCGCCGGAAATTTTGACCCTCGCCCCGCCATAGCCCGAGGCTTCGATCACCACCGGCCCGACCACCTCGGCGTCACGAAAGCGGGCGATCTGGCGTAGCTGCACCGTCGCCCCCTTGAGGCGCGCGCCTTCCAGCAGCCAGTTGTCGAGCAGGTACCAGTCCAGGCGGGTGCGGGTCATGTTCGCCTGGCGGGCGTCGACCGGCTTGTCGGGCCATTCGCAGTCCTCGCCGTTGATCAGGCTGCAGGTCAGCACGAAGTCGGTCAGGTCGGCGTTGCTCAGGTCCAGGCCGCTGACGCTGCTGGCCGCCATCGTCGCGCCGGTCAGGTTGGCGAAGGCTGCGTTCGCGCCGTCCAGCTTGGCGTGGAAGAACTGCGCGCCGCGCAGGTCGGCCGTCGCCAGAGTGGCCCCGCTGAGGTCGGTGAAGGCGAAGGCGAGGCGCTCGCCCTGTCCCGCGCGCCAGTTCGACCCGGACAGGTCGGTCTCCTCGAAGCACACGTCGGCCAGGTGCAGGGCGGTGAAGTCCGCGCCGGCGAATTTTGCGTTCCGAACGATGATCGGCTTGCCCGCATAGCGCTGCAGATCGGCCGGTCCCTTCAGCGTCGCACCGTCGACCACCTGCGCGCCCTTCCAAGCGAAAGTCGCCGCCACGTCCTTCCGGTAGTCCGCCGGGCTGACCCCGGAGCAGGCGCTGTCGGCCTGGGCCGCGCCCGCCGTCAGCATCGCCCAGGCCAGGACGCCCGCCGCCGCCGTCCATTTCAGCCCCATCTCGTCCACTCCCCTGAGCACCAACGCCGACGAGGGTGGCCGCCGGGCGGCGACCGCGCCATCGGCGGCTTCGGCCGGTCTCGGCCGCCGGCCGCCTTGCTGTGGCGGCGACGCAGCCGCTATGTGAGGATTTGTACGGATCGGTCCGGGGGGACGACGTGACGGCGGAAGCAGACCTGTCCGGCGAGGAGAGCCGGGCGATCGCGGCGCGGGTGCGCGAGGCGCTGGCCCGGCGGCGCATGTCGCGCCAGGGCCTGGCCGACGCCGCGCGGATCAGCGTCTCCACACTTGAGAAGGCCCTGGCCGGCAGCCGGCCGTTCACCCTGGCCACCACCCTTCGCATCGAACAGGCGCTGGGCGTGACCCTGCGCGCGGCCGCTCCGGTCGAGGCCGGGCCGCGGGCCGCGGGGGTCGCCCCGGACGATCTCGGCGCCTACGCCCGGGCGGCGGTGAGCTGGCTGGAGGGCGACTACCTCACCCTGCGTCCGTCGTTCGAGGCGGCCGACGCGCTCTACGCGTACCGGACAGAGATCGCCTGGGACGAGGCGGCCGCCTGCCTGGCCTTCCGCGAAGCGGCGCGGCTGGACGCGGGCTTCACCCAGAAGGGGCGGGTGTCGCTGCCGCACCAGTCGGGCCACGTCTATCTGCTGACCAACGAGCACGGCCAGGTACGCCTGATCACCCTGGCGCGGCCGACCATCACGGGCGAGCTCTACGGCCTGCTCTCGACCCTGCAGGCCGGCCCGGGTTCGCACCTGACCCCGGTGGCCGCGCCTATCGCCCTGATCCCGCTGGCGCGCCTGTCGGAGCCGTCCTTCGGCCGGATCGGGCCGGATCACGCGGCGCACGCGGATTACCGCGAGCGGCTGGCGCGCGTGGCGGGGCAGGGGTTCGCCCGCTTCGTCGCGGGCTAGGCGTTCACGCCCGGCCGGTCTGGCCCGACAGGTGGGAGGAGCTGATGCCCATGCGGGCCAGGGCCCGGCTCCACTTGCCGTCGTGGTCCTCGTCGAACAGCAGGTCGAGGTCCAGCGGCGCGGTCAGCCAGACGTTCTCGCGCAGCTCCGTCTCCAGCTGGCCCGGGCCCCAGCCGGCATAGCCCAGCGCCAGCATCGAGCGCCTGGGCGCCACGGCCGGGTCGGCCAGGGCCTTCAGCACCTCGCGGGTGGCGGTCAGCCTCAGGCCTTCGCCGATCTCCATGGACGCGCCCGGGATCTCGTAGTCGTCGGAGTGCAGGACGAAGCCGCGCTCGGTCTCCACCGGGCCGCCGGCCAGCACCAGCTGGTGAGGGTTGCGCGGCGCGCCGCCGACGTCGAGGCGGGCGAGCACGGCGCCGACCGTGGTGTCCTCGACCGGCTTGTTCACCCGCACGCCCATGGCGTGCTGGCCGGAGTGGATGCAGACCAGGACCACCGCGCGTTCGAAGCGCGGATCGCTGATGCCGGGCATGGCGATCAGCAGGCGTCCGGCCAGGGACTCGATCTCGTCAGGCGCGGGCTCAGTCATGGCTCATCATCATCCCAGCCGTTAACCCATGCAAGGCCGCCCGCTTGGCGTTGCGGGCGGGCGCCGTTATCTCACTGCCCGACCGGGACGCGCCCGCGGCCCCGCCAAGGAGAACTGCTATGACCATCAAAGAAGGCGACAAGCTCCCTGAGGCGACCTTCATGACCATGACGGGCGAAGGTCCCAAGCCGATGACCACCGACGAGGTGTTCAAGGACAAGACCGTCGTGCTGTTCGCCGTTCCCGGCGCCTTCACGCCGACCTGCTCGGCCCGTCACCTGCCGGGCTTCGTCGACAGCGCCGCCGACCTGAAGGCCAAGGGCGTCGACGCCATCGCCTGCCTGTCGGTCAACGACGCCTTCGTGATGGGCGCCTGGGGCGACAACGCCGGCACCGGCGAAGACGTGCTGATGCTGGCCGACGGCAACGGCGACTTCACCAAGAAGCTCGGCCTGGCCATGGACGCCTCCAAGTTCGGCATGGGCGAGCGTTCGCAGCGCTACGCCATGCTGGTGAAGAACGGCGTGGTCGAGAAGCTGAACGTCGAGGCCCCGGGCGAATTCCGCGTGTCCTCGGCCGAGCACGTGCTGGGCCAGCTGTAATTTGTGCGCGCCCCGCCGCCGACGGCGGCGGGGCGCGTTTCACCGTCGATGACGGACGTATTTTCCCCCGCCAAGCGCTCCGAGGTGATGGGGCGCGTGAAGCAGAAGGACACCGGGCCTGAGCTGAAGGTCCGCAAGGCGCTCACCCGGCTGGGCTACCGCTATCGCCTGCACCGGCGCGACCTGCCCGGTTCGCCCGACGTGGTGTTTCCCGGGCGGAAGATCGCCCTGTTCGTCCACGGTTGCTTCTGGCACGGCCACGACTGCCCGCGCGGCGCGCGTCAGCCCAAGGCCAACGCCGAGTACTGGTCGGCCAAGATCGCCCGCAACCGCGCCCGTGACGCCGAAGCCCAGGCCGCGCTGACAGCCCGGGGGTGGCGCCCGCTCACCGTCTGGGAATGCGAACTGCGCGACACCCCCGCGCTTGAGGCGCGGCTGAAGCGCGAACTGGGCTAGCGCTTCGCGAACAGCTGGCCGAGCTCCGCGCGCAGGCGGCCTTCCTGGGCCAGGCGCAGCAGCGAGCCGTGCCCGCCGAAGCCCGCCAGCGGCCGCAGGGTCACGCCGTGGACGCCCTCGACCTGGGTCGCGTGCGCCCGGTCCTCCGGCATGCCCTCGCCGTAGAACAGGTCGACGCGCGCCTTGCGGGCGGGATCGCGCAGCTTGGCCTCGATGTCGCGCTGCTCGTGCGGCACGCTGCGGTACAGGCGGTCGGCGAAGGCGCGGGCGCGGTGGTCGACGCTCTTCAGCTTGCCGATCAGGGTGGTGGGCGAGCCGAAGCCGATGATCTGCTCGGCGCCCATGTCGATGCCGTAGGAGATCGCGCCCACGCCGCCGGCCGAATTGCCGACGGTGATCAGCCGGCGCACGCCCAGCGCGTCGAGCATGCCCCTCAGCTTGGCCAGGGTGCCGGCGTAGTCGGGCGCCAGGGACGGCATGCCGGTCAGGTACAGCAGCCGCTGGTGGTCGCGCAGATAGACGGCGGTGAAGTCGTGCTCGGCCAGATAGCGGTCGAACATCGGGATCGGCATGACCAGCTGGTCGGCCAGGCCCATGAACACCAGCACGGCGGTGTCGCTGGATCCGCGCACGATCTGCAGCTCGCGCTTCGGATCGTCCTGGATCAGCGGCCGGCGCAGGGCCGCGTCCGGCGGCACGTCGTTGCGGTAGAGGGTCTCGAGTATCAGCTCGGCCTCGGTGGTGCGGCCGGCGCGCTGCAGCACGCGGGCGCTGTTCAGCACCCAGCGCGGACGCGACGGCTCCAGCCGCATCAGCTCGCCGAACAGGGCCAGCGAGCGGTCGATCTCGCCCAGCGCGTCGCACAGGCGCGCAGCCCGCTCCAGCACCTCGGGCTCCGCGCCGCCGGCGGCCAGCGCACGCTCGACCGCCTCGACCGCGGCGCGGCCGTCGCC
>NZ_JAAIVC010000076.1 GCF_010975005.1 Caulobacter sp. 17J65-9
GGCCAGCAGCGCGAAGAGACCATGGAGCCGCTGCCGGTCGAGATCGCTCTCGAAGCCGCGGCGGAGACCCCGGAGGCCTAAGGCCTGCGGACGCTTCAATGACGAAAGGCCCGGGAGGCGACTCCCGGGCCTTTTTCTTTGCGACCGAAGCGGTGGGGGCGCCTGGTCCGTTCAGGCGGCGTCCGCATCCGCCGCCGCCGGCGTCCCGGCGCGGGGCGCGCCGTTGATCCGGGCCCGGAGCCTGCGCCGGTAGCGGCGGTCGAGCTGAGCGGCGAGCATAATCACCGCAGTCGACAGCCAGCCGCGCACGCCGAGGAAGCGCAGGTTGTAGGCGGGACGGATGAACGGCTCGAAGAAATAGCCCCAGCCGCGAAGCTTCAGTTTGCCCCTGAGGCCGGCGTGGGGCGGGCGTCGCGCGATGGTGTCGATCGAGGAGCGCTGGAGCACGTCCTGCTCGACCGGGGTGGGCGTGACGCCGTAGGTGGCCAGTCCGCAGTCCCATACCCGACGCAGGTCCTGGTCGACAGGATGGCGGCGGCGGGAGCGGCCGGCCCAGGCGAGGTAGCGCTGGGCGCCCTTCAGGCTGATCAGATAGGCGCCGGTGCCCAGCGGCACGCGCGAGTACTTCACAAGCTCCACGCCGGGCGCGATCGGCAGGGCCGGCCAGACCGCGGTCTTCACATGACCGGACAGGCGCACGATGTCCCAGTCGGCAGGAAAGCGCTCGACCGCGGCCAGCACATCGAGCAGGTGAGGGCGCAACTCCAGGTCGTCCTCGAGTACCAGGGCCGCCGGCTCGCCGTCGCGGACGAGAGCCTCCATGATCGCGAGATGGCTGGCGTAGCAGCCGACCTCGCCCGTCGTGAGCGGGCGAGGCTCGCTGTCGAGCACGAAATAGCGCCGCAGCTCTTCTGGGAGATGATCGCCCCGCAGGGCGGAAAAGCGGTCGAAAGGCAGCTTCAGGCGATGGAGCTGGCCCCGCATCCAGTCCAGCCGATCGGTGTCGCTGTCGAGGTTGACCAGCACGGTGCGCAACATGGCTCGGCCTCAGGCATTCAGAAGCGGTTCGCCCTCTTCCGGCGCGAGCCGAGGCCGTAACGCGTACGGTTCCGGTGCTCTTGGTGACGCCGTGAGGTGATCGGCGTGTAGCTCGCAGCCGCCCGGCCCGCTTCGTGCGTTCGGTGTAGGCCGCCGTCGGCCAGCGGCGAGATCGGCACGCTCGAGGGCCTCAAGGAGAACGTCGTCGTCGGCCGCCTCATCCCGGCCGGCACGGGCTCCTACCTGCGGGGCATGCAGCGGATCGCCGCCAAGCGCGACGAGCAGCTGGTCCAGCAGCGCGAAGAGACCATGGAGCCGCTGCCGGTCGAGATCGCTCTCGAAGCCGCGGCGGAGACCCCGGAGGCCTGAGGCCTGCGGACGCTTCAATGACGAAAGGCCCGGGAGGCGACTCCCGGGCCTTTTTTCTTGGCCGACGGCGGCGGTCAGCGGCCGCTCAGACGGCCAGTTTCCGGCGTCGGGCCTTGAGGTTCTTCGCCCAGCGGGCGGCCGCCCGGGCCGCGGTCGTGCGGATCCAGAGCCGTGGGCCGAGGTGTCCCACGTTGTAGACCAGGCGGGCGAGGCGGGCGCTCCGGTCGACGCGGGGGTGGGCGGCGACCCGCGTGGCCTCGGCGCCCTCGGCCATGATCTCGATCGTCGACCCGCCGAACGCGTTCTGGCGCACCGGCTCCGGCGCCACGCCGTAGGTCGCCATCCGGCAGTCCCAGACGCGGTGGAAGTCGTGGTCGATCGGATCGACCAGCCTGCGATCCCGCGCCCAGGCGACGTACCTGGCCGCTCCCTTGAGGCTGATCAGGTAGGCGCCCGTGCCCAAGGGGACCCGCGCGTACTTCACCAGCTCCAGGTCGGGGCCGAGCGAGGCGATCCGAACGCGCCCGCCGCTCCCCAGGCCCGCGAGCCGCAACATGTCCCAGTCCGACGGGAGATGATCGATCGCGCCCAGGACCTTCAGCAGATTCGCGTGCAGGACGAGGTCGTCCTCCAGCACCAGCGTGACCGGCGCGCCGGTCTCCACGATCTGCTCCATGATCGCCAGGTGGCTGGCGTAACAGCCGACCTCGCCGGCGGAGAGCGGATGAGCCTCCCCGGGGACGGATCGGAAATAGCGATCAAGGGACGCGGGCAGGGCGTCGCCGCGCAGGGCGGCGAACCGCTCGAAGGTCAGGCCGAGCCGCTCGAGCTGGGCGGTCATCCAGTCGAGCCGGTCGACGTCCTGATCCAGGTTGATGAGTACGATGCGGACCATGGAAGCTTCTCTGACCGGCGGAGCAAGCACGACCGTTCCGTCCCTGTCACTAAGGGGCCCCCGTCTCTGCGGCTTCTTGCGGTGAAGCCGTTCGCCGGTGCGACGACGGGCGGCCCTGTGCGCCGCTTTCGGCGTCCCTGGGGCGCTCCTCGCCGAATGTTTGTGGCCCGGCGTGGGCGCGCTGGTAGCTCAACTGTCGAACGCCGGAGCGGGCTCGTGACCCCGATCTTCCTGATCAATCTGGACCGCGACACCGAGCGGCTGGGCCTGATGGACGCGCAGTTCGCGCGGCTGGGGCTGGCCTACGAGCGGTTCTCCGCGGTGCGCGGCGACGCGCTGGGCGCGGCCGCGCGCTGGTTTCACCTGGTGGACGGGGTGTCCCCGACCCTCACCAGGGGCGAGGTGGGCTGCTACGCCAGCCATCTGGGCGTCATGGAGCGGCTGGTCGAAAGCGGAGCGCCCGCCGCCCTGGTCTGCGAGGACGATTGCCGCCTGAGCGAGCGCCTGCCCGGGCTCTTGGCCGAGGTGGACGGCTTGCCCGCGGGCTGGGACCTGGTCCGGCTGGCCACCCTGCCGGTCAAGCAGGCGGTCGTGCGGGCGGCGTGCATCGGAGGCGGGGCGCTGGTGAAATACTCCCGCATTCCGGTCGGCGCCGGCGCCTATCTGATCAGCCGGCGCGGGGCGGAGAAGTACCTGGCCTGGGCGGCGAAGGCGCCTCTGGTCCATCCATATGACGAGGATTTCGCGCGCCCCTGGATCTGCGGGCTGTCGACCTACGGCTTCGCCCCCACGCCGATCCGGCAGAACCATCTGGCGGTCTCCAGCATCGGCGACCGGCCCTGGCGTCCGCGCAACCGCCACCGCCTGGAGCCGTTCGAGCGCGCGGCCCACGCCCTGGCCGACCTGGGGCTGCTCGGCTGGCTGGCGGCCTCGGCCAGCAACGTCAGGGCCCGGCTGTCGCGCACGCACCGTCGCCGGATCACCGCGCGCGTCGGCGCCTGACGTGGGGCTTCAGGCGGTCTCGGCGCCGGCCTGCCGTTTCATCTCGTCGATCACCGAACGGTAGAAACGCTCGATGCGCTCGGCCGCGGCGTGGCCCTGATAGGCCTGCAGGTCGTAGGGCACGCGCCCCGGACGGGCGCGGATCAGCTCGGCCAAGGCGCCCTGCAGAGCGGCCCGATCGTCGGCCCGAACCACGACCGCCGCCGTGCGCCGCAGGATATCGCCCAGCCCCCCGGCGTCGGTCCCCAGGATCGGCGCGCCCGCCGCCATGGCCTCCAGGGCGGAGATGCCGAACGGCTCGATGCGCGAGGGCATGACGAACAGGTCCAGCGCCCGGTACCAGGGGGCGGGATCGGCCACGTGACCGACGAATGAGATCCGGGGATCTCCCGCGGACAGCGCCTCAAGCGCCGCGCGTTCCGGACCGTCCCCGACCAGGGCCAGGCGGGCGTGGGCGGGAGCCTCGGCGCGGAAGGCTTCGACCAGCAGGTCGACACCCTTGACCCGGTGGAGCCGCCCGACACAGCCGACCAGCAGGTCGTCCGGCCGCGCGCCGACCCGCCGGCGCGCGGCCTCGACCTCGCCGGGCCGGACGTCGGCGCGCTGGGGCAGCCAGTTCGAGATCGTCTCCGTCTGGCCGGCGTATCCGGCCATGTCCTGGCGCTGCCACTCGGCGATCCGGATCACGCCGTCCAGACGCGCGCTCTCCTTCGCCCGATAGCGGTTGTGCAGGCTCGTCACCGCCGGCGGACGCCGCCACATCGCGCCGACCGCGCGGGCCGAGCGGCCGACGTGCGCGTGGAGGATGTCCGGCTTGAAGCGGGCGACCGCACCGCCGATCGAGAACGGCTCGAACGGACGCGCGGCCAGATAGCGGGGAATGTGGCCGGGCAGGTAGTCGTGGATCGACGGACCGCCTTCGGCCTCTATCGGCCGTACGACGAAGCCGACGCGGTGTCCCGCCTCGCGCTGCCGAAGCGCGAGGTCGAGGCAATAGGTGCCCGCGCCGCCGAAACCGGCGTGTAGAAGCACATGGAGAATGCTCAGGGGCGGCCGGTGGCGCGACATGGGAGAGCCGCGACGCTCAGACGGACACGGGGGCCGGGGCGGGGGCCTGGCCGGCGGGTTGGCGCTGCCCGACGACATCCCGGTAGAAGCGCTCGATCCGGGCGACGGCGCGGTCGGCGTCGTACCGGCTCAGGTCGTAGGCGACGCGCCTGGGGAAGGTGCCCTTCGACATCGCCGTGAAGGTCTCGGCCAGGGCGCGCGCCAGTTCGCCGTCGTCGCCCGGGGGCACGAGCCGCGCCGGCGTTCCCGACAGGATTTCCGAGAGCCCGCCCGTGCGCGTGGCCGTGATCGGAACGCCACGCGCCATGGCCTCCAGGGCGACCAGGCCGAAGGGTTCCGCGCGCGAGGGCATGACCAGGTGGTCTGCGGCCTCGTACCAGGCGGACGGATTCCTGACGTGACCGGCGAAGGTGATCCGGCCGTCGCCGGCAGCCAGCGCCTCGAGGTCGGGCCGCTGGGGGCCGTCGCCGACGACCGCCAGCCGGGCGTGCGCCGGCGCGATGGCGCGGAAGGCGGCGATCAGCAGATCCACGCCCTTCACCGGGGTCAACCGGCCCACGAACACCAGGAGCGGTCCGCGCTTCGCGTCGGCCGCGCGGCGCGCCCGGGCGACCTCGTCGGGCGTGCAATCCGCCAGGCTCGGCAGCCAGTTGGGGACGGTGACCGACAGCCCCTTGAAGCCGCCCATGGCCGCCGCCTGCCACTCCGCGACCCTGATTACGCCGCCGAGGCCGCCGCTCTCCGCACGCCGGTACTTGATGTGCAGCGTGCCGACCGTCGGCGGCAGCAGCGGCGTGGAGGCGACGACCTTCGACGTCCGCCCGCCGTGCGCGTGCACGACGTCGGCCTTCAGCGCCCGCGCCGCCCGCAGGATCGCCAGCGGCGTGAACAGGCGCGACGTCTCGAAAATCCGCAGGCCGTCCGGCGCATGGTCGTGAAACGAGGCGGGCGCCCTGGGGGCCCGCGGTTTGACGACGGCCCCCACCGTGTCGCCCAAAGCGATCTGCCGTCGGGCGAGATCGGCCAGATAGCGTTCAGTGCCGCCGAAGCCGTCAGCGAGCATGACGTGGAGAATGTTCATTGGCGTCTGAACCGTTGCGATGGCCGCAGTTCTCGCGGGCTATCGCGCTCGGCAGGCGTCGGCCCGGGCGATGCGGCAGGATCGGCTGCTGGTGCGACCGGGAAGATTGAACGCGTTCACCGACCCGCCATATTTTGGCTGCGGGCGGAAACCATCATGGGGCTCCGTCGTTAGGCCGTGGGTCGGGTGCGGGGGCGTTTCGAGTAGCGAATGGACAACCAGATCGAGCGCGAGCGTGTCGGCCGTGATCTGGCCGAGCGGCACGGCGAGAACGATCTGTTCGCCGCGGCGCTTCGTGGCGCGTGCAAGGCCATGCTGCTCGCCGACGCCCGTCGACCGGGCAAGCCGCTCGTGTTCGCCAATGACGCCTTCCTGCAGCTGACCGGCTACGCGCGGGACGAGGTCCTGGGACGCAGCTGCAAATTCCTGCAGGGGCCGGGCACAGACGAAGCCAGCGTCGATGAGATCCGGCGCGCGCTCGCCGAGGGCCGCGCCCTGTCGATCGAGATCCTGAACTATCGCAAGGACGGCACGGCGTTCTGGAACGCCGTCTCGCTGAGCCCGGTCGCCGACGGCAGCGGTGCGCCGGAGTATTATTTCGCCGTCCTCTCCGACGTCAGCGACAAGCGCGAAGCCGAGTTGGCGCTCAAGGAAGCCTACGAGGGCCTGGAGCGTGCGGTGGACGCCCGCACGCTCGACCTGCAGACCGCCCTCGACCAGAAGACCATGCTGCTCCACGAGGTGGACCACAGGGTCAAGAACAACCTCCAGCTCATCTCCTCGCTGATCCAGCTGCAGCTGCGGCGCAGCGCCGAGCCCGTGGTCAAGGAAGCGCTGCGCGGCGTGCTGGACCGGGTGGGCGCGATCTCGACCGTCCACCGGCGGCTGTTCCAGAGCGACGACGTACGCCGCTTCGACGTGGCCGAGTTCGTCTCCGACCTGATCGAGGACCTCAGCGCGGGCGCGGCCGACCGCGGCATCCGCTTCGAACTGGACCTGGAGCCCGTCTTCGTGTCGTCCGGCAAGGCCGCGCCGGTGTCGCTGATCGTCAACGAGCTGCTCGCCAACGCCATGAAGCACGCCTACCCGGAGGGGAAGGGCGGCCTGATCCGGGTCGCGGTGCGGCGCGAAGGCGACAAGGAGCGCATCGTCGTCCAGGACGACGGCGTCGGCTTCGACATCGACAACGCCAAGACCGTCAGCGGCGGGCGCCACATCATCGAACTGCTGTCGCGCCAGCTGCGCGCGACCACCACCTGGGAGAACGCGAACCCTGGCACGCGGGCGGTCGTGCTGCTGCCCAGCGAAGGGGAGGCGGTGGGATGAGCGACCGCCGCCTCCGGGTCCTGATCGTCGAGGACGAGGTGCTGGTCGCCGCCGAGCTGGCCTGGCTGGTCGAGGACCTCGGCCACGAGGTGGTCGGCGAGGCGGCCACTTCGGCCGACGCGCTTCGCCTGGCGGGGGACACGCGGCCCGACCTGGCCCTGGTCGACATCCACCTCTACGACGGCCCCACGGGGGTGGAGGTGGCCCGCCGCATCGCCGCGGAGTCCGGCGCGACGGTTCTGTTCATGACCGCCAACCAGAAGCGGGTGCCGCCGGATTTCGCCGGCGCGGCCGGCCTGGTGCCCAAGCCCTATTCGATCCATGGCATGCAGGAGGCCATCGCCTTCGTGGAGCAGTGCATGGCCGAGGGCCGCGCCATGGCCGAACCGCCCCATAGCCTCAAGGTCGCGCCAGCCTTCACCGAACGCCTCGGTAGCCGCGGCCCCTAAGCCTTGCCGTTCGCAGACGCGTGCCTACGTCTGACGGGCGAAGGAGAAGGCCCATGCCGCTGCTGCTCTGCCCCAACGACAACGCCTCGATGCAGACCGTGAACCGTCACGGCGTCGAGCTGGACATCTGCCCGACCTGCCGCGGCGTGTGGCTGGACCGGGGCGAGCTCGAGAAGCTGCTGCAGGGCGGACGGGAGGCGGAGAGCGAGCGGCGCGAGGCGACGGGCCGCTTCGAGCGCGAGGTGGAGGACTTCCACCGCGATCCGGAGGACTGGCGAAAGCGCCATCCGTACGACGCCGAGCGCAAGCGCTACAGCTACGACGCGGAAAAGTACGAGCACCGGAAAAAGAAGAAGGGCTTCGACCTGTTCGATTTCTTCGATTAGGCGTGGGCCTTGGTCGCGCAATAGCCGATCAGGCTGCCCGGGAAGGGCAGGTCGCCGTAGCCGGTCAGCACCTCGACGGTGAAGCCCGCCTCCTTCAGGGCGGCGACCACGAACGAGCGCGGCCACAGCCGCTGGCGATGGGTTTCCTCGGTGCGCCGCCAGATCCCCTCGATCCGGCGGAAGGCCACCACCCGGCGCGCCAGGGTGTCGGCGTCGCGGTCCTCGGCCACCTCGAAGGCGACGTGCCAGTCTTCGCCCTCGGTCCAGCCGCGCCGGACGCTCTTGCCGACGCGAAGGGGCGCGGCGGCGTCGAACAGGAAGATTCCGCCCGGCACCAGGGCGTCGTGCACCTTGCGGAAGAAGCCGGTCAGCCGGTCGGGACCGAGGTCGGTCCCGTCGTGCTGGTAGTTGATCACCTCGCCGATGGCGCAGACCGCCGCGGCGCGGGGCAGGTCGACCTCGAAGGCCGAGGCCTGGACGAAGCGGGCGTCCGGCGCGCGCTGGCGGGCCAGCTCCAGCAGCGGCGCGGACAGGTCGACGCCCACCACCTCCAGCCCGCGGCCGCTGAGACGTTCGGCCAGCACGCCGCCGGCGCAGCCCAGGTCGACGACCGCGGCCTTCTCGGCCGGCATGCGGCGCAGCACCTCGTCGGCGGCGGCGCGGGCGAAGTCGGAGAAGCCCGCGTCGTGGACGTAGGCGATGTCGGCTCCGTAGAACTGGGTCGGCGTCTCCGCCGGGGTCATTCGCGTCTCAGCGCCTCGATGGGGTCGAGCCGGGCGGCCCGCCACGCGGGATAGGCCCCGAACACTACGCCCACCAGCACCGAGAAGCCCAGCGACACCGGAGCGGCCCAGGCCGGCACGGCGGCCGGCCACTGGCCCACCTTGGCCAGCAGAAGCGCGCCGCTCACCCCGATCAGGAGGCCGATCAGCCCGCCGCCCAGGGACAGGGCCACCGACTCCAGGGCGAACTGCATCAGCACGTCCGAACGGCGAGCGCCCAGCGCCATGCGCAGGCCGATCTCGCGGGTGCGCTCGGTGACCGAGACCAGCATGATGTTCATGATCCCGACCCCGCCGACCAGCAGCGAGACGGCCGCGACCGCCGCCAGCAGGACGGTGAAGGTCTGGGTGGCCTTCTGCCCGGCTTCCAGGATGGAGGCCATGTTCTGCACCTGGAAGTCGTCGTCGGCGCCCGGCGCGATGCGGTGGCGCTCGCGCAGCAGCGCCTTGACGTCGTCCTCCATGGCGTAGAGCGCGTCCTCGTCGGCCGCCTTGACGTAGATCTGCTGGACGTTGTCGCCGCGAACGCGCCGGCCGAACAGGCGCGAGCGGGCCGCCTGCAGCGGGGTCAGCACGATGTCGTCCTGGTCCTGGCCGAAGCCGCTCTGGCCCTTGCTGGCCAGCACGCCGATCACCTCGAACGGCACGGTCCCGATCCGCACGCGCTGGCCGATCGGGTCGAGCCCTGGGAACAGCTCGTCGGCGACGGTCTGGCCCAACACGGCGATCTTGCGGCCCTGCTGGGCCTCGCGGTCGTCGAACATGCGCCCCGAGGCGATGGAGAGGTCGCGGGCTGCGAGGTAGTCGTGGGTGACGCCCTCGACCCGGGTGTTCCAGTTGGCGCCCTGGGCGACCACCTGCTGGCCGCCGCGCACGGCCGGCGAGACGGCGATCACGCCCTCGACCTGCTGGCGGATGGCGGCGGCGTCGCGGTCGCTGAGGCTCATGCCGGAGCCGGCCGCCTGGGCGGCGAAACCGCGGCCCGCGCCGGGCGTGACCACCAGCAGGTTGGAGCCGAGGCCGGAGATGGCGCTGGTCACCTGCTGCTGCGCGCCCAGGCCGATGGCGGTCATCATCACCACGGCGGCGACGCCGATGACGACGCCCAGCGCCGTCAGGGCGCTGCGCATGGGGTGGGCGACGATGGCGCCCAGGGAGAAGCGGAACAGGTCGCCGGTCTTCACGCCGCGTCTCCGTCGTCGGAGACCACCCGGCCGTCGCGGAAGGCGATGCGCCGGCGCGCCCGGGCGGCCACGCCCGCGTCGTGGGTGACCACCAGCAGGGTCAGGCCCTGGCCGTTCAGCTCGTCGAACAGGGCCAGCACCTCCTGGCCGGTGGCCTGGTCGAGCGCGCCGGTCGGCTCGTCGGCCAGCAGCAGGTCCGGGCCGTTGGCGAGCGCGCGCGCGATGGCCACCCGCTGCTGCTGGCCGCCGGAAAGCTGGGTCGGGCGGTGGTCCATGCGCTGGTTAAGTCCCACCCGGCCGAGCAGTTCGGCCGCACGGTCGCGTCGCTCGCGCGGATCGACGCCGGCGTAGACCAGCGGCAGCTCCACGTTCTGCAGGGCCGACAGGCGCGGCAGCAGCTGGAAGCTCTGGAAGACAAAGCCGATCCGGCGATTGCGGAAGTCGGCCAGCTGGTCGTCGTCGAACGCGCCGACCGCCTCGCGCTCGAAGCGGTAGGCGCCGGCGCTGGGCCGGTCCAGGCCGCCCAATATGTTCATCAGGGTCGACTTGCCCGAGCCGGACGGTCCGATCACCGCCACGTGCTCGCCCCGGGCGATGGAGAGGGAGACGTCGGCCAGCGCCGCCACCTGCTCCTCGCCCATGAGGTAGGTCTTCTGAAGCCCGCTTACTTCGATCACGGCGCCTGCCTCACATCGGGGGAGGGCCGCCGGGCCCGCCCGGACCGCCGCCGCGGCCGCCGCGCAGCGCCGCCTGGGCCTTGGGACGCGGACCGCCGCCGGTGATCACCTGGTCGCCGACCTTCAGCTGGCCGCCCAGCACCTCGGTCGAGGTCCCGTCGGAACCACCGATCCGCACCGGCACGGCGACCGGCTCGCCGTCGCGCAGCACCCACACGACGCCGCGCTGGCCGCCCGAGGCGGTGCGCGAGCGCAGGGCCTCCAGCTTCTCGACCTGGTCGGGGCGGAGCAGGGGGCGGATCTTGTCGAAGGCCGCGTTCATCGCCTCGCGCATGGCGGTGCGGCGCTCGCCGCCCGAGGCGGCCTGCGCCTTGGACCGCGCCTCGGTCAGGATCGGCGCGATCTGCGCCTTCTGTTTCGCGTCGAGGTCCAGCGCCTCGGCGATGCGGTCGGCGTTCATGCCGCCGCCGCGCGGATTGCGGTCGGCCGGCGGGCCGCCCATCGGCAACAGGCCGCCCTGGCGCGCGTTCCGACCGCCCTGGGCGTCGGCCGGGGTAAACCGCAGCGCCGTGGTCGGCACCTTCATGACGTCGCTTCGGCGCTCGATGATGATGTCGGCGTTCGCCGTCATGCCCGGCAGCAGCTTGCCGTTCGGATTGTCGGCCTGGGCCAGCACCACGTAGGCGACAACGTTCTGCTCGGTCTGAGGCTGCTTGCGCACCTGGGTGACCACGCCGCGGAAGCTCTCGTCCGGGTAGGCGTCGACGGTGAAGCGCACCGGCTGGCCTTCGCGCACCTGGCCGATGTCGGCCTCGTCCACCAGGATCTTGGCCTGCACCCGCGACAGGTCCTGGGCCAGCACGAACAGGGTGGGGGCCTGCAGGCTGGCGGCGACGGTCTGGCCGGGCTCGATCTGGCGGTCCACGACGATCCCGTCGATGGGCGCGACCACGCGGGTGCGCTCCAGGTCGACGCGGGTGGCGTCCAGCGCGGCCTGCGACTGGTTCACCCGCGCCGCCTGGGCCCCGATCGCCGCCTGGGCCGACCCGACCGCCGCGCGGGCGCGCTTCAGCTCCGCGTCGGCCTGATCGAGCGCGGCCTGGGCGGCGATGCCCTTGTCGGCCAGCGCCTTGGTGCGGTTGTAGGCGGCCTGCGCCACCGCGACGTCGGCTTGGGCCTGGGCCAGGGCCGCCCTCTGCTGGGCGACCTGGGCGTCGGCCGCCTTCACCTCGGCGCGGCCCTGCGCCAGGCGCGACTGGTAGGTGGACGGGTCGAGGATGGCCAGGGTCTGGCCGCGCTTCACCCGGTCGTTGAAGTCGACCAGCACCTGCTCGACCTGGCCCGACAGCTGCGAGCCGACCTGCACCGTGACCAGCGCCTCCAGCGAGCCGGAGGCGGAGACCGTGCGGGTGAGGTCGCCGCGGGCGACCGCCTCGGTGCGGTAGGGCGCGGCGTCCGACTTGCGGCCGAGGCCGAGGCTGGCGAACAGCACGATCAGGATCAGCACGGCCAGGCCGCCCAGCCACAACAGGCGGCGATCGATCCGGCGGGCGAAGCGGGGAGCGGGCGAAGACGCGGTCATTGCGGGTTCAACGGCCGTGGCGGCGCGATCCGTCGGCGAACAGGCTCTGGATCGGGGTGAGCGGCAGCTCGGCCGCCGTCAGCGCGCCGTCCTGGTCGGTGTCGAGCAAGTCGAAGCGGCGCTTGGCGGCGGCCTTGAACTCGTCGCGGCTGACGCTCTGGGACAGGTCGGCGTCGGCGCCGCGAACCGGATGCGGTTCGTTCAGCAGGGCGTAGGGCGCGACGCCCTGGTAGCCGCCGCGGTGGCCCTTGCCGCCCTTCATGAAGCCGCCGCCCCTGCGGTGGCCGCCCATGCCGCCGGGGCCGCCGCCCGGCGGGCCGCCCGCCGCCACCCGCGGCAGCATCTCGGGCACGATGGTCTCCTCGTAGACGCTGACCTCGTCGCCGCGGATCAGGCCGTCCTTGCTGGTGTCCAGCACGCCGAAGAATCGGTCCGCGCCGGCCACGAACTCGGCCCGGGTGATCCGCCCGTCGTGGTCGGCGTCGGTCTCGGCGAACCAGGCCTGGACCGGGTAGGGGGCGCTGGGCGGGGCGCGGTAGGGCTGGCCCCACGGACTGACGAACAGCTGCGGCCGGGCGGGGCGGTCGCCGGGCGGCGGCCCGCGCTCCGGCCCATGCGGGGGCGGGCCCTGGTGGGCGCAGGCGGACAGGGCGGAGCAGAGCAGGGCGGACAGCAGCAGGGTGGGGCGGGGCATGGGCGCGCTCGACAGGAAGGGCCGAGCTTCAACGGCTCCGCCCGTACGATCCGTCGCGCGTTAGGAAACATTGACGGAACCGACTCCCTCGCGTAAGGAGCGCGCTCTTTCGAGGTCCGGGTCGGGCGACCGATCCGTCTTCGTGGACAATTGGACGAATGGGCTGTCGCCCGCCGGAGCGCCCGAAGCGCGCGTTCCGGCACGTTTTGTTGTTTGCGCGGGCTCTCGAGCAGTCAACCCGGGCGGGGATGTTCCCCGTCCAAAAGAAGGACCGAGGCGCCCCGGCCGAAAGGCACACGCCTCCCCGATCAAGAGAGCTTCATGCCTACGATCAACCAGCTGATCCGCAAGCCCCGCGCGCCGAAGCCGTCGCGCAACAAGGTGCCCGCGCTGAAGGGCAGCCCGCAACGTCGCGGCGTCTGCACCCGCGTGTACACGACCACCCCGAAGAAGCCGAACTCGGCTCTCCGTAAGGTCGCCAAGGTGCGCCTGACCTCGGGCATCGAAGCGGTGTGCTACATCCCCGGCGAAGGCCACAACCTGCAGGAGCACTCCGTCGTGCTCATCCGCGGCGGCCGCGTGAAGGACTTGCCCGGCGTTCGCTACCACATCCTCCGCGGCGTGCTCGACACGCAGGGCGTGAAGGATCGTAAGCAGCGTCGCTCGCACTACGGCGCCAAGCGTCCGAAATAATCTAAGCGCGAAGAGGATACACAAGCATGTCGCGTCGTCGTCGCGCAGAGAAGCGTCAGGTTCTGCCGGATCCGAAGTTCGGAGACCTGATTGTCACGAAGTTCATGAACTACGTGATGTACGAAGGCAAAAAAGCCGTGGCCGAAAACATCGTCTACGGCGCCTTCGACATCCTGGCCGCCAAGCGCAAGGACGTTCAGCCGCTGGAAGCTTTCCACGCCGCGCTGGACAACGTCGCGCCGGCCGTGGAAGTGCGTTCCCGCCGGGTCGGCGGCGCCACCTACCAGGTGCCCGTCGAAGTCCGTCCGGACCGCCGCCGCGCGCTGGCCATCCGCTGGCTGGTCAACGCCGCGCGCAACCGCGGTGAAAACACCATGACCGAGAAGCTCGCCGCCGAGCTGCTCGACGCCTCCAACAACCGCGGCACCGCCGTGAAAAAGCGCGAAGACACCCACAAGATGGCGGAAGCCAACCGGGCGTTCTCGCACTACCGCTGGTAACGAGCTCCAGCGACCTTTGCGTGCTTTTCGGCGCGGGCGGTTTGGGATAAACCGCCCGCGTCGTTCGTCCATCTCCCCGAACGCCCCGCGAACCCGAGCTTAATTATGCCCCGTACGCACAAGATCGAGGACTACCGCAACTTCGGCATCATGGCCCACATCGACGCGGGCAAGACGACGACGACCGAGCGGATCCTTTACTACACCGGCAAGTCCCACAAGATCGGCGAAGTCCACGAGGGCGCCGCCACCATGGACTGGATGGAACAGGAGCAGGAGCGCGGCATCACGATCACGTCGGCCGCGACGACCGCTTTCTGGAACAACAAGCGCCTGAACATCATCGACACCCCCGGGCACGTCGACTTCACCATCGAAGTCGAGCGCTCGCTGCGCGTGCTGGACGGCGCCGTGACGGTGCTGGACGGGAACGCCGGCGTCGAGCCGCAGACCGAGACGGTGTGGCGTCAGGCCGACAAGTACAACGTGCCGCGCATCATCTTCATCAACAAGATGGACAAGCTGGGCGCCGACTTCGACAAGTCCGTCGAGTCGATCCGCGACCGCCTGGGCGTGAAGGCCGTTCCGATCCAGTTCCCGATCGGCGCCGAGTCCGCCCTGCGCGGCCTGGTCGACCTGGTCCGCATGAAGGCCGTGGTCTGGGCCGACGACGGCCTGGGCGCGAAGTACGAGGATCAAGAGATCCCGGCCGATCTGCAGGCCAAGGCGGCTGAAGCTCGCCAGTACCTGATCGACAACGCCGTCGAACTCGACGACGACGCCATGGAAGCCTACCTGGGCGGCGAAGAGCCGTCGGAGGAAGTGCTGAAGAAGTGCCTCCGCAAGGCGGTGCTGACCGGCGCCTTCTACCCGATCCTGTGCGGCTCGGCCTTCAAGAACAAGGGCGTGCAGCCCCTGCTCGACGCCGTCGTCGACTACCTGCCGTCGCCGGTGGACATCCCGCCGACCCAGGGCATCGACTACAAGACCGAACAGCCGATCGAGCGTAAGGCTTCGGACGACGAGCCGCTGTCGATCCTGGCCTTCAAGATCATGGACGACCCGTTCGTCGGCTCGCTGACCTTCTGCCGCATCTACTCGGGCAAGGTCGAAGCCGGCATGGGCCTGCTGAACGCCACGCGCGACAAGCGCGAGCGCGTCGGCCGCATGCTGCTGATGCACTCGAACAACCGCGAGGACATCAAGGAAGCCTACGCCGGCGACATCTTCGCCCTGGCTGGCCTGAAGGACACCCGGACCGGCGACACCCTGTGCGACCCGCTGAAGTCGCCGGTGATCCTGGAAAAGATGGAATTCCCGGCCCCGGTTATCGAAATCGCGATCGAGCCGAAGTCGAAGGCCGACCAGGAGAAGCTGGGCGTCGCCTTGGCCAAGCTGGTCGCCGAAGACCCGTCCTTCACCGTCCACACCGACCAGGAGTCGGGCCAGACGATCATGAAGGGCATGGGCGAGCTGCACCTGGACATCAAGGTCGACATCCTGAAGCGCACCTACAAGGTGGAAGCCAACATCGGCGCGCCGCAGGTTGCCTACCGTGAATCCCTGGGTAAGCGGGCCGAGATCGACTACACCCACAAGAAGCAGACCGGTGGTACCGGCCAGTTCGCGCGGGTGAAGCTGGTGTTCGAGCCGGGCGAGCCGGGTTCGGGCTTCGCCTTCGAGTCGACCATCGTCGGCGGCTCGGTGCCGAAGGAATACGTCCCGGGCGTCCAGAAGGGCATCGAGTCGGCCAAGGACAACGGCCTGCTGGCCGGCTTCCCGCTGATCGACTTCAAGGCGACCCTGATCGACGGCGCCTACCACGACGTCGACTCCTCGGTCCTGGCCTTCGAAATCGCTTCGCGCGCCGCCTTCAAGGAGCTGCGCGAGAAGGGCGCTCCGAAGCTGCTCGAGCCGATCATGAAGGTCGAAGTGCTGACCCCGGACGAGTACATGGGCGACATCATCGGCGACCTGAACAGCCGCCGCGGCCAGATCCAGGGCACCGAGACGCGCGGCAACGCGCAGATCGTCACCGCCTTCGTTCCGCTGGCCAACATGTTCGGCTACGTCGGCAACCTGCGCGGTATGTCGCAGGGCCGCGCGCAGTTCACCATGCAGTACGACCACTACGAGCCGGTGCCGCAACACGTCGCCGACGAAGTGATCAAGAAGTACGCGTAACCACCCCTGAAACCTTAGGACACGCCCCGTTTCAGGGGCCGGAGCTAGAGAAATGGCCAAGGAAAAGTTCGAACGTAACAAGCCGCACTGCAACATCGGCACGATCGGTCACGTCGACCACGGCAAGACGACGCTGACGGCTGCGATCACGATGACGCTGGCGAAGTCCGGCGGCGCGACGGCTAAGAAGTACGACGAGATCGATGCGGCGCCGGAAGAAAAGGCCCGCGGCATCACGATCAACACCGCGCACGTCG
>NZ_JAAIVC010000077.1 GCF_010975005.1 Caulobacter sp. 17J65-9
CCCGCCGGATGCGCCGCCGCCTCCGCTACGGCCCCCGCCGGCGCCGCCGCCCGCCGTACCGCCGCCCGCGACCCAGCGACAGGCGTCGCGTCGCGCGGGATCGGAAGACTTGGGATCGCAGAGCTGGGCGGCCGCGGCCGCCAGCGCCTCCTGGGCCGTCATGGGCCTGGCCGCCTGGGCCGAGGCCGTCGACGGCAGGGCCAGGGCGCCGATGAGCAGCGCCCCTAGCATCGGATGTGTCGCACGCATGACCGGCCTCCCTGATCGGAAGCCGTCAGAGTCCCGCGCCCGGGAGCGCGCGCGAGGTCATTGCGGTGAAGCGGGACCGGCCAGCGACGAGGCGCGAGGCCTCAGCGCGCCGGCCAGCGCTTCGTCTCGACCGCGTCCAGCAGGTCCGCGACCGTCAGGCTCTTGTAGGCGCGCAGGCCGAACCAGCCGAGCGCCGGCTTGCCGGCCTCCGGGGCGAAGCGGCCGAGTTCCGCGCGCGAGACGTCGACCCCGAAGGTCCGGGCCATCCACAGCGCCAGGTCCTCCAGGTCGTCGCCGTCGATGGCGAGGTCGGCGTAGACCTCGGTGTCGTCGGCGATCGGTTTGTCCTTCAGGAAGGTCAGCTCGCGCAGCTTCGCGACGACGCGGTCGCGCGCTTCCTCGCGGCTCACTCGTCCAGCTTCCGCGCCTCTTCCGGCAGCATGATCGGCACGCCGTCGCGGATCGGATAGGCCAGCTTGGCGCCGCGGCTGATCAGCTCGCCGCGGCCGCGGTCGTATTCCAGCGTCCCGTGGGTCACCGGGCAGACCAGGATTTCCAGCAGGCGCGGATCGGGGCCGGGCGGGGCGGAGAACGGATCGGTGTGTTCGCTCATGGACCTATTGTACCGCCGGAGGCGCGCCGTCGGAAGGATCGGCGGCGTCGATCTGCAGAAGAGCGGTCAGCGCCTTGCGGCGGTCGACCAGGCTGTCGGCCTCCAGCAGGGCCTGCTTCTCGGCCGGATCGAAGGGCAGGGCCATGGACAGGCTGTTGACCAGGGCCTCTTCCGGCGCGGCCTCGGCCGTGGCCCAGTCGACGTCGAGAGCGCGCCGGGTCAGGTAAGCCTTCAGCGCGTCCAGGAAATGCTCGCGGTCGAAGGCGAAGTCCTCGGGCGAGGGCTTCAGGTCCTCGTGGAAGGCCTCGTAGTCGACCTGGACCTGGCGGTAGGGCGTCTGCACCGGCAGCTCGCCCGCCACCCGGAACCGGGCCACCCCGGTCAGGGTGACCAGGTAGCGCCCGTCCGAAGTCTCCGAATAGGCGGTCACCCGGCCGATGCAGCCGATGTTGGCCAGGTCCGGGCGGGCGCGCTGGCCGCCGACGGTCTGGATCATGCCGATCACCCGCTCGCCGGCCATGGCGTCGTCCACCATGTTCAGATAGCGCGGCTCGAAGATGTTCAGCGGCAGCTGGCCGCGCGGCAGGAGCAGGGCTCCGTCGAGGGGGAACACCGGAACGACCTGGGGCAGGTCGGTGACCTTGACGTAACCCTGCGGCATGGGCGGCTCCTTGAGCCTGTCCGTTCAGATGGAAACATCTGAACGGAAAAAACAGGCTCTTCGTTCAGATGCTTGAGCGCGTTCCGGATGCACTTTTGCGGAACGCGCTCTAGCTGAACAGCAACGACGACAGGCGACGACGGCCGTTCTTGGCCACCTCCGAGGTCGGGCCGGCGGCGTCGAAGATCTTCAGCAGCTGCATGCGCGCCGCCTGATCGTTCCACTCGCGGTCGGCCTCCATGATCTTCATCAACTGGTCGACGGCGTCGTCGAGGCGCCCCTGGCCGGCCAGCGCGTTGGCCAGCTCGAAGCGGGCCTGGTGGTCGGCCGGGTTCGCCTGCAGGGCGCGCTCGAACTCGGCGGTCTCCGACGACCCGGAGGCGAGCTCGAGGGCGGCGCGGACGCCGGCGATGTCGGGGTCGTTCTTGGCCTCGGGCGGGGCCATGTCCAGGATCTGGAGGGCCTGGTCCGGCTCGCCGCTGGCCAGGGCCACGCGGGCGTAGCCGGCGATGGCCTTGGGGTTCGCGGGGTCGATCTGCAGCACCTGGGCGTAGCCCTGGGCCGCGCCGCCCAGGTCGCCGAGGGTCAGCGACTCGGCCGCCTGCGACAGCAGCTCCTCGATCTCGGCCTTGTCGCCCGGCGTGCCGGTCAGCCGCTCGATGAACTTCTTGATCTCGCTCTCGGGCACCGCGCCCATGAAGCCGTCCATCGGCTGGCCGTTGACGAAGCCGTAGACGGTGGGGATCGACTGCACGCGCAGCTGGCCGGCCACGCGCGGATTGCGGTCGACGTCGATCTTCACCAGCTTCACCGCGCCGCCGGCGGCCAGCACGGCTTTCTCAATCGCCGGAGTCAGCTGGCGGCACGGGCCGCACCAGGTGGCCCAGAAGTCGACGATCACCGGCTGCTTGCGCGATTCCTCGACGACGTCGGCCATGAAGGTCGCGTCGGAGCCTTCCTTGATCAGGTCGGCGGGCGAGGCGAGCGCGGTGTCTCCGTGCATGGGGCAGTCCTGTGGGATGCGCGCAGGGCCGGACGGCCCCCGCGAGGCTTAAAACGTTTCCCGGCTAAAATGGTCGCAGCGCGGCGCGGCCGCAACGTCGCCGGGCGAACGAGACGCGGTGACGATCCGTGCGACGCTCCTTATGTTGCCCGCCATGACCGACACGCTCTCGCCCGACGCCGTCGACACGGCCCCCGCCGCGCGCGACCTGACCCAGGACGGACCCAAGGTCCGCCTCTTCCTGGTCGACGGCTCCGGCTACATTTTCCGCGCCTATCACGCCCTGCCGCCGCTGACCCGCAAGTCGGACGGCCTGCCGGTCGGCGCGGTGGCCGGCTTCTGCAACATGCTGTGGAAGCTGATCCGCGAGATGCAGAACGGCGAGAAGCCGACCCACCTGGCGGTGATCTTCGACGCCTCGGAAAAAACCTTCCGCAATGATCTCTATGATCAATACAAGGCCCACCGGCCGCCGCCGCCCGAGGACCTGATCCCGCAGTTCGCCCTGGTGCGCGAGGCGACCCGCGCCTTCGGCCTGCCGGCGATCGAGCTGGGCGGCTACGAGGCCGACGACCTGATCGCCACCTACGCCCGCCAGGTCGAAGAGCTGGGCGGCGAGGCGGTGATCGTCTCCTCCGACAAGGACCTGATGCAGCTGGTCACCGACAAGGTGGCCATGATGGACCCGGTCAAGAACACCCTGATCGGCCGCGAGCAGGTGATCGAGAAGTTCGGCGTGCCGCCCGAGCTGGTGGTCGACGCCCAGGCCCTGATCGGCGACAGCGTCGACAACGTGCCGGGCGCGCCGGGCATCGGCCCGAAGACCGCCTCGGCCCTGCTGCTGGAATACGGGGACCTGGACTCCGTCCTGGCCCGGGCCGGCGAGATCAAGCAGGAGAAGCGCCGCCAGACCCTGATCGACTTCGCCGACCAGATCCGCCTGTCGCGCGAGCTGGTGCGCCTGGCCACCGACGCGCCGGTGCCCGCGCCGATCGACGACTTCGGCGTGCGCGACCCGGACGCGGCCGTGCTGGCCGCCTTCCTGGAGCAGATGGAGTTCCGCACGCTGGCCCGCCGGGTCGGCGACGGCAAGGCGTCCGCCCAGCCGAGCCCCGCTCTTGGCGCGCCCAGTTTCGGCCCGCCGGTGGCCAAGGCCCCGATCGCGGCGCGCGCCGAAGCGCCGGCCGCCCCGGTTCAGCCGCAGGCGTTCGACGTCAGTCAGTACGAATGCGTGCAGTCGCTGGAGGCGCTGGACCGCTGGATCGCCCGGGCCTTCGAGGCCGGGGTGGTCGGCTTCGACACCGAGACCGACGCCCTGTCGGCGACCCACGCCAACCTGTGCGGCCTGTCGCTCTCAGTCGGCCCGAACCAGGCCTGCTACGTGCCGCTCGGCCACTGCGCCGAGGACGGGCTGGACCTGATGGGCATCAAGCTCGAGCAGATCGACTACGCCGCGGCCATGGCCCGGCTGAAGCCGCTGCTGGAGAGCCCGGCGGTGCTGAAGGTCGGCCAGAACATCAAGTACGACCTGACGGTGATGGCCCGCTACGGCGTCGACGTCGCCCCGATCGAAGACACCATGCTGATCTCCTACGTGCTGGAGGGCGGCCTGCACGGCCACGGCATGGACGAGCTGTCGGAGCTGTGGCTGGGTCACAAGCCGATCGAGTTCAAGTCGGTGGCCGGCAAGAAGAGCTTCAAGCACGTCGAGCTGAAGCCTGCGACCTGCTACGCGGCCGAGGACGCCGACGTGACGCTGCGCCTGTGGCGGGTGCTGAAGCCCCGGCTGCAGCGCGAGGGCCTGACCACGGTCTACGAGACCCTGGAGCGGCCGATGCCGGCGGTGCTGTCGGCCATGGAGCGCGCCGGGGTCAAGGTCGACCGCGAGCGCCTGCGCCTGCTCTCCAACGACTTCGGCCAGCGCATGGGCGAGCTGGAGATCGAGGCGCACAAGCTGGCCGGCCGGCCGTTCAACCTGGGCAGCCCCAAGCAGATCGGCGACATCCTGTTCGGCGAGCTGGGCCTGCCCGGCGGCAAGAAGACCGCCACCGGCGCCTGGGGCACCGACGCCTCCATCCTGGAGGAGCTGGCGCTCAGCCACGACCTGCCGCGCATCCTGCTGGACTGGCGCCAGCTGTCGAAGCTGAAGGGCACCTACACCGACGCGCTGGGCCAGGCGGCCGATCCGGACACCTCGCGGGTGCACACCAGCTATGCGCTGGCGTCGACCACGACCGGGCGTCTGTCGTCCTCCGACCCGAACCTGCAGAACATCCCGGTCCGCAACGAGATCGGGCGCAAGATCCGCGCCGCCTTCGTGGCCGAGCCGGGCCACGTGCTGATCAGCGCCGACTACAGCCAGATCGAACTGCGCCTGCTGGCCCACATCGGCGACATCCCGCAGCTGAAGCGGGCCTTCGCCGCCGGCGTGGACATTCACGCCTCCACGGCGTCGGAAATGTTCGGCGTGCCGGTCGAGGGCATGCCGGCCGAGACCCGCCGTCGCGCCAAGGCGATCAACTTCGGCATCGTCTACGGCATCTCGGCCTTCGGCCTGGCCAACCAGCTGGGCATCCCGCAGGGCGAGGCCGGCGACTACATCAAGACCTACTTCGAGCGCTTCCCGGGCATCCGCGCCTACATGGACGAGCGCAAGGCCGAGATCCGCGAGCACGGCTTCGTCACCACCCTGTTCGGCCGCAAGGTCCACATCCCCGACATCCGCGCCAAGTCGGTCGGCCAGCGTCAGTTCGCCGAGCGGGCCGCGGTCAACGCGCCGATCCAGGGCACGGCCGCGGACATCATCCGCCGCGCCATGGTCCGCATGCCGCAAGCCCTGGCCGAGGCGGGGTTGAAGACGCGCATGCTGCTGCAGGTGCACGACGAACTGGTGTTCGAGGCGCCCGAGGCGGAAGCCGAAAAGGCGATCGCGGTGATCCGGCAGGTCATGCAGGGCGCGGCCGAGCCGGCCGTGTCGCTGTCCGTGCCGCTGGTCGTCGACGCCCGCGCCGCGGCCACCTGGGACGAGGCGCACTAAGCGCGAGGGCGAGGGGTGTCGGCGTGACGCCCCTCGTTCGGCCTTACGGCTTCACGCACACAGCCCGGAAGCCCGCGCCGGCGAAGCGGACCATGTAGCTGAGCACCGAGTCCAGGTCGCCGGACTTGCACAGGCCGCCGGACAGGCGGTCCAGGCGCCCGGTCTCGCCCATGGACAGGGTCAGGGCGCCGGACAGGTTGTGATAGGCCCAGAACAGGTCGGCCGGCTCGGCCGTGGGCAGGGCCCGCCGGACCAGTTCGATCAGCCGGTAGACCACCGGGTCGAAATAACGGGTCATGGTCTCGCCGCCCCAGGACGGGTTGGCGTTGGTCTGCGAGACCAGCGCGCAATAGTGCTTCCAGCCCGGTCCGCCCTTGGCCGACAGCTCGAACACCGGCGCCAGGAAGGCCTCGATCACGCCCTCGGGGGTGAGGGCCTCGCCGGCCGCCTCGGCCCGGGCGGCGTAGGCGTTCATAGCCTTCATCCGGTCGCCGTTCATCACCTCGGCCCGGCGCAGGAACACCGCGTCGAACAGGCCGCGCTTGGTGCCGAAGTAGTAGTGCAGCAGGGCGGTGTCGACGCCGGCCTCGCGCGCCACCTCGCGGATGGTGACGCCGTGGAAGCCGTGCTTGGAGAACAGGTCCTCGGCCGCGTCCAGGATCATCTCGCTGGTCTCGGCGGGACGCTCGGCCGCCGCCGCCTTGGGCGGGCGGCCCCGGCGGGCAGGGGCCTTTGCGGCCGTTTTCAGAGCGACGACGTCGGACATGGCGCGCCTTCTAACTTGGATCGCGGGCGGGAGCGATGATCGCCCTGCCACACCCGCGTTCGAAATTCATCCCTCGATGAACAAGGGTTTGACAAAACGCCTTCCCTAGCTTCACCGTACGCGGAAATCATTGCCCGCTGAATAAAAGAGCGGTCGGGGGAGGGAACAAATGAAAGCTTTGTGGAAAGCCACGCTGCTGGCTGGCGCGGCCTATGGCGTGCTCGCTGCTCCGGCGTTCGCCCAGGAGGCGGCCGACAACACCCAGGTCGAAGAGATCGTCGTCACCGCGCGGCGCACCGAGGAAAACCAGCAGAGGGTGCCGGCTTCGGTCTCCGCCTTCAGCGAGAAGACCCTCGAGCGCATCGGCGCGACCGACACCACCGGCATCCAGGGCGCGGTGCCGAACCTGAACATCGTCCAGGGCCGCGGCTCGAACGACGCGACCAACATCTTCATCCGCGGCGTCGGCCAGCCGGACGCCCTGCAGACCTTCGACCCGGCGGTCGGCGTCTACGTCGACGACGTCTATTACAGCCGTATCCGCGGCACCCAGCTGGACCTGCTGGACCTGCAGCGCGTGGAAGTCCTGCGCGGCCCGCAGGGCACGCTGTACGGCAAGAACACCATCGGCGGCGCGCTGAAGCTGGTCACCCGCAAGCCGGGCCAGGACTTCCGCGCCCAGGGCTCGGCCACCTACGGCACCTTCAACCAGATGGAAGCCAAGGGCTCGGTCTCCGGCCCGCTCACCGACACCTTCGCGGTCGGCGTCTCCGGCCTGGTGTCGGTGCGCGACGGCTACGTCGAGGACGCGGTCACCGGGGCCGAGTACAACGACAAGAACACCAAGGCGATCCGCGCCCAGGCGTCGTGGAACCCGTCCGACGCGGTGAGCGTCGACTTCTCCGCCGACTACAACACCCAGGACACGGGCATCACGGTCGGCCGCCAGGAAAGCGCGCTGTTCCGCACCGACTTCTTCCTGGGCGCGACCGTCCTGGTCCCGGCGCCGGCGCCGGGCAGCGAGTTCAACTTCAAGTCGCGCACCACGCCGGGCCTGCCCAACAGCTCCAAGCTGGACCACTGGGGCGCCTCGGTGGTGGCCAGCATCGACCTCAGCGACAAGCTGACCCTGAAGTCGATCACGTCCTATCGCGAGCTGTCCTACGACGACTACATCGACATCGACGCCAGCCAGTACGAGCTGGGCGACGTGTTCGTGGGCGTCCGCCAGGCGCAGCAGAGCCAGGAGTTCCAGTTCGCCTATACCGGCGACAAGTGGACCTCGGTGACCGGCGTGTACTTCCTGAAGGAGGACATGACCTCGCACCAGGAAGCCTACGGCGACGACCTGTTCACCTGGTTCGGCACGCCGCTGGGCTTCACCCGCTACATCGACGACTCCCTGGTCACCGAAAGCAGCGCGGCCTACACCAACCTGTCCTACCAGTGGACGGACAAGCTGCGGGTCTCGGGCGGCCTGCGCTACACCTACGAGACGAAGGACTACGACCGCACCACGACCGCCGACTGGTCGGTCATCCTGGCGGACTCGACCTTCGCCTTCACCCAGAGCGACAGCTGGTCGAACCTCTCGCCCAGCCTCTCGGTCGACTACCAGCTCACCGACGACGCCATGCTCTACGGCCGGGTCTCGAAGGGCTTCAAGTCGGGCGGCATCAACGGCCGGGCCAACAACCCGGGCGAGCAGGCGCCGTACGATCCGGAAACCGTCACCAGCTGGGAAGCCGGCGCCAAGACCCAGTGGGCCAACAACAAGATCCGCGCGAACGTCGCGGTGTTCCTGAACGAGTACAAGGACTTCCAGGCCCGGGTGACCGACTTCGTCGAGAACCCGACGCCGTCGCTGCCGCCGCTCGCCTCGCTGACGGTGATCAACGCCGGCGAGCTGCGCACCGCCGGCGCCGAGCTGGAGCTGTACGCCAACCCGACTCCGCAGCTGCTGCTCGACGCCCAGATCGGCTACCTGGACGCCAAGTACGAGGAGTTCACCGATCGGCGCTTCACCGCCTTCGGCAACAGCCGCGCGTTCCAGACCCCGGCCTTCTCGCCGGAATGGACCGCCCGCTTCGGCGCTTCGTATGAGTTCGACCTCGGCGCCATGGGCGGCGTGACGCTGGGCGGCCAGGCGCGCTACCGTTCGGAAATGGCCCTGGCCATCGACAACACCCTGGTCAACTCCAATGTGAAGCTGCCGTCGATGTTCCAGGAGGCCTACTGGCTCTACGACGCCCGCGTGGTGTGGGACAGCGCCGACGGCAAGTACTCCGCCGGCCTCTACGGCAAGAACCTGACGGACGAGGTCTACAAGACCGACGCCCAGGAGTTCTCCAACATCGGCGGTATCCGCACGGCCTACTACGGCATGCCGCGCACCGTGAGCTTCACGGTCACGGCCCGCTATTGACGGCTGGCTGAGCTGTCGATGAACTGACCCAGGCGGCGGCGGTCTCCGGACCGCCGCCGTTTTTCTTTCCGCGTACCGCTCCGGGGGGAGCTGACATGTCCGACGCCGTCCAGACCGGCTCCGCCGTCGCCTCGAAGGCCGACGCCGCGCCCAGCCAGGGCTACCGCCTGTGGGTGCTGTTCGTCCTGATCACGGTCTACACCCTCAACTTCCTCGACCGGCAGATCGTCGGCATCCTGGCCACCCCGCTGAAGCAGGAGTTCGGCCTTTCGGACGCCCAGTTCGGCCTGCTGGGCGGGCTGGCCTTCGCGCTGCTGTACTCCACCCTGGCCATTCCGCTGGCCTGGCTGGCCGACCGGATCAGCCGGGTGTGGATCATGACCGTGGCCCTGGCCATGTGGAGCGGCTTCACCGCCGCCTGCGGCTTCGCCAGCAGCTTCGCCCAGCTGTTCCTGTGCCGGATGGGCGTGGGCGTGGGCGAGGCCGGCGGGGTGGCCCCGTCCTACTCGCTGATCGCCGACTACTTCCCGAAGTCCCAGCGCGCCCGCGCGCTCGCCGGCTACGCCTTCGGCATTCCGCTGGGCACGGCGGCCGGCACCCTGGTCGGCGGCCTGCTGGCCGCCCAGTACGGCTGGCGCACCGCCTTCATCACCGTGGGCCTGCTGGGCGTGCTGGTCGCGCCGCTGCTGCGCCTGACCGTGCGCGATCCCAAGCGCGGCGGCCTGGACGCGCCGGCGCAGCCGGCCGCGGCCGCCGCCAAGCCCAAGGCTCCCAGCTTCCGCGAGGTGCGCAAGACTCTGTTCCGCAAGCCCAGCTTCTGGCTGCTGTCGTTCGGCGCGGCCGCCTCGTCGGTGTGCGGCTACGGCGTGGCCCTGTGGCTGCCGTCGTTCTTCATGCGCAGCTTCGGCCTGACCCTGCAGCAGACCGCCTGGTACTACGCCGGCATCGCCCTGATCGGCGGCGTGATCGGCATCTGGCAGGGCGGCTCGCTGGCCGACCGCTTCGGCGCCAAGAACCGCGGCGCCTATCCGCTGGTCCCGGCCGTCGCCTTCCTGATCTCGGTGCCGTGCTTCGTGCTGGCCATGAACTCCGGCTGGCTGATCGGCCAAATCATCCCCGGCGCCGGCGCGAACAGCTGGCAGGCCCTGGCGCTCGCCTTCGCCATCTTCCTGATCCCCACGGGGCTGAACCTGGTGTGGCTGGGCCCGATCACCGCCTCGGTCCAGCACCTGGTGCCCGCGCCGATGCGCACGACCGCCTCGTCGCTGTTCCTGCTGATCAACAACCTGCTCGGCATCGCGGTGGGCATCTACTACTTCGGCTGGATGTCCGACCTGCTGCGGCCCTGGTTCGGCGAGGAGTCGCTGCGCTGGTCGATCTACACCGGCATGGGCTTCTACCTGCTGTCGTCCATGCTGCTGATCACCGCCTCGCGGACGCTGAAGAAAGACTGGGTCGAATAAGGCCCTCACGCTCCCGGTTCGGGAGCGCCGGCGGCGTTCTTGTCAAGCTGGCGGCCTCTCGCGGTTGCACCTGCGAAGTCGCCTCTCTATAACCGCCCCCGCGTCGGGGCCGGGCCGCCCAGGTCCGGCCCTTGTCGCGCCTCCCCGACCGGTACCCACGGGCTCCCATGAACATCCACGAGCATCAAGCCAAAGCCGTCCTCGCTGAGTTCGGCGTCGCCGTTCCGCACGGCTATCCGGCCTTCTCCGTCAAGGAGGCCGTCGAGGCCGCCAAGAACCTCAAGGGCGACACCAAGGTGTTCGTCGTGAAGTCCCAGATCCACGCCGGCGGGCGCGGCAAGGGCAAGTTCGTGGGCCTGAAGCCCGACGCCAAGGGCGGCGTCCGGGTGGTCAAGTCGGTCGACGACGTGAAGGCCAGCGCCGAGGAGATGCTCGGCCGCGTGCTCGTCACCCACCAGACCGGCCCCAAGGGCAAGCAGGTGAACCGCCTCTACATCGAGGAAGGCGCCAACATCGACCGCGAGCTGTATCTCAGCCTGCTGGTCGACCGTGAAACCTCGCGCGTGGCCGTCGTGGCCTCGACCGAAGGCGGCATGGACATCGAAGAGGTCGCCCACGCGACCCCGGAAAAGATCGTCACCTTCTCGATCGACCCGGCCACCGGCGTCATGCCGCACCACGCCCGCGCGCTCGCCAAGGCCCTGAACCTGAAGGGCGAACTGGCCAAGCAAGGCGCGGCTCTGCTGGGCCAGCTCTACGCGGCGTTCAACGCCAAAGACATGAGCATGCTGGAGATCAACCCGCTGATCGTCACGGCGGAAAACCAGCTGCGCGTGCTCGACGCCAAGATCAGCTTCGACTCCAACGCGCTGTACCGTCACCCGGACATCCTGGCGCTGCGCGACCTCTCGGAAGAGGACGAGAAGGAGATCGAGGCCTCGAAGTACGACCTGTCGTACATCGCGCTCGACGGCGACATCGGCTGCATGGTCAACGGCGCCGGCCTGGCCATGGCGACCATGGACATCATCAAGCTGTACGGCGCCGAGCCGGCCAACTTCCTGGACGTCGGCGGCGGCGCCTCGAAGGAGAAGGTCACCGCGGCCTTCAAGATCATCACCGCCGATCCGGCCGTGAAGGGCATCCTGGTCAACATCTTCGGCGGCATCATGCGTTGCGACATCATCGCCGAAGGCGTGATCGCGGCGGTGAAGGACGTCGGCCTGAAGGTGCCGCTGGTGGTTCGCCTGGAAGGCACCAACGTCGACCTCGGCAAGCAGATCATCCGCGACAGCGGCCTCAACGTGATCCCGGCCGACGACCTGGCCGACGCCGCTCAGAAGATCGTTACCGCCGTGAAGGGGGCTGCGTAACCCATGTCCGTCCTCGTCACCAAAGACACCAAGGTCATCTGCCAGGGCATCACCGGCAGCCAGGGCACCTTCCACACCGAGCAGGCCATCGCCTACGGCACCAAGATGGTCGGCGGCGTGACCCCGGGCAAAGGCGGCCAGGCTCACCTGGGCCTGCCGGTGTTCGACACCGTCGCCGAGGCCCGCGCGGCCACCGGCGCCGATGCGACCGCCATCTACGTCCCGCCGCCGTTCGCCGCCGACTCGATCTGCGAAGCGATCGACGCCGAGATCCCGCTGATCGTCTGCATCACCGAGGGCATCCCGGTGATGGACATGGTCCGCGTGAAGCGCTCGCTGGCCGGCTCCAAGTCGCGCCTGATCGGTCCGAACTGCCCGGGCGTGCTGACGCCGGGCGAGTGCAAGATCGGCATCATGCCGGGCAACATCTTCAAGAAGGGCTCGGTCGGCGTCGTGTCGCGCTCCGGCACCCTGACCTATGAGGCCGTGTTCCAGACCTCGAACGCCGGCCTGGGCCAGACCACCGCGGTCGGCATCGGCGGCGATCCCGTGAAGGGCACCGAGTTCATCGACGTGCTGGAGATGTTCCTGGCCGACCCCGAGACCAAGTCGATCATCATGATCGGCGAGATCGGCGGCTCGGCCGAAGAGGAAGCCGCCCAGTTCCTGGCTGACGAGAAGAAGAAGGGCCGGTGGAAGCCGACCGTCGGCTTCATCGCCGGCCGCACCGCCCCTCCGGGCCGCCGCATGGGCCACGCCGGCGCGATCATCGCCGGCGGCAAGGGCGGCGCCGAGGACAAGATCGCGGCCATGGAAGCCGCGGGCATCAAGGTCTCTCCGTCGCCGGCGGCGCTGGGCGAGACCCTGATGTCGGTCCTGAAAGGCTGATCCGCGGAGCGCGGGCGCCGGCCTTCGGGTCGCATAGCCCGCGCCTCCTCCGGGCGTCCCCGCCTTGCGGGGACCCAGAGCGGACCGCTCGGAGGAGACTTGCGGAAGAACGACGGCGGATCTTTGGATCCGCCGATGCTCTGGGTCCCCGCCATCGCGGGGACGCGTGGAGTCAGACCAAGGCCTCAAAGCCGCCGTCGCTTCGCCGCCCCGAACACACTATGTTGACGCTCGGCGGTTAGACGCCGAGCGGCGCGGCGTGAAGGTCAAGGGTCATGGCGGACGACTCCGGTCGGCTCAATCAAGTTTTCGCGGAAACCTCGTTCCTGTACGGGGGCAACGCCGCATACATCGAAGATCTGCACGAGCAGTGGGCGAAAGACCCCGGCTCGGTGGCGCCGGCCTGGCGCGCGTTCTTCGACCAGCTGCGCGACAATCCTGAAGCGGTGAAGCAGTCGGCCGCGGCCGGCTCCTGGGGCCGCGAGGTCGCCATCCCCCGCACCGAGACCCTCTCCGCGCTCGACGGCCTGTGGCCGGCGGTGGAGGCCAAGGCCGCCAAGGGCATCGCCGAGAAGAAGCCGGCCGGGGTCGCCGCCGCCAGCGCGGGCGACGTGCAGGCCGCCGCCCGCGACAGCGTGCGCGCGCTGATGCTGATCCGCGCCTACCGCACCCGCGGCCACTTCGCCGCCCAGCTGGATCCGCTGAACATCGAGCAGCCGGCCTCCAACCCGGAGCTGGACCCGGCCTTCTACGGCTTCTCGCCGGCCGACATGAACCGGCCGATCTATCTGGACGGCGTGCTGGGCATGGAGTCCGGCACCCTGACCGAGATCATCTCGATCATGCGCCGGACCTACTGCGGTCCGCTGGGCGTGCAGTTCATGCACATCCCCGATCCGGCCGAGAAGGCCTGGATCCAGGAACGCATCGAGGGCCGCGACAAGGAGATCACCTTCACCAAGGAAGGCAAGGTCGCCATCCTCAAGAAGCTGATCGAGGCCGAGACCTTCGAGCGCTTCCTGCACAAGCGCTTCCCCGGCACCAAGCGCTTCGGCCTGGACGGCGCCGAGGCCACGGTCCCGGCCATGGAGCAGGTGATCAAGCGCGGCGGCGCGCTCGGCGTCGACGAGATCGTGCTGGGCATGGCCCACCGCGGTCGCCTGAACATGCTGGCCGCGGTGATGGGCAAGCCCTACCGCGCCATCTTCCACGAGTTCCAGGGCGGCAGCTCGGTTCCCTCCGACGTCGAGGGCTCGGGCGACGTGAAGTACCACATGGGCGCCTCGTCGGACCGCGAGTTCGACGGCAAGCGCGTGCACCTGTCGCTGACCGCCAACCCGTCGCACCTCGAGATCGTCAACCCGGTGGTGCTGGGCAAGGCGCGCGCCAAGCAGCAGTTCGACATCCGTGAGTCCGGGGTGACCTACGGCCCGAACGACACGCCGGACCGCTCAAAGGTCGTGCCGCTGCTGATCCACGGCGACGCCGCCTTCGCCGGCCAAGGCGTGGTGGCCGAGTGCTTCGCCCTGATGGGCCTGCGCGGCTACCGCACCGGCGGCACGCTGCACTTCGTCATCAACAACCAGATCGGCTTCACCACCAGCCCGCGCAACTCGCGCTCCTCGCCGTATCCGTCGGACGTGGCCCTGATGGTCGCCGCGCCGATCTTCCACGTGAACGGCGACGATCCGGAAGCGGTGGTGTTCGCCGCCAAGGTGGCCACCGAGTTCCGCCAGCAGTTCGCCAAGGACGTGGTGGTGGACATGTTCTGCTACCGCCGCTTCGGCCACAACGAAGGCGACGACCCGACCTTCACCCAGCCGCTGATGTACGCCCGCATCAAGGACCAGCCGTCGACGCGCGAGATCTACGCCAAGCGCCTGGTCGGCGAAGGCGTGGTCACGCAGGCCGAGGTGGACGCCTGGGTGGGCGAGTTCGAGACCTTCCTCGACGCCGAGATGACGGCCGGCAAGGCCTTCAAGGCCAGCAAGGCCGACTGGCTGGACGGCCAGTGGAAGGGCATGGGCCTGCCCGAGAGCGACGAACGTCGCGGCGACACCGCCGTGCCGATGGCGCGCCTGAAGGAGATCGGGACCAGGCTCACCACCATCCCCGACAGCGTGAACATCCACCGCACGCTGAAGCGGGTGATCGAGAACCGCGCCGAGGCGATCCAGACCGGCAAGGACCTCGACTGGGCCATGGCCGAGCACCTGGCGTTCGGCACCCTGCTGGACGAGGGCTTCCCGGTGCGTCTGTCCGGCCAGGACAGCGTGCGCGGCACCTTCAGCCAGCGCCACTCCGGCATCATCGATCAGACCACCGAAGAGCGGTACATGCCGCTCAACAACATCCGCGCCGGCCAGGCCAATTACGAGGTGATCGACTCGGCCCTGTCGGAAGAGGCGGTGCTGGGCTTCGAGTACGGCTACTCGCTGACCGACCCGAACACCCTGGTGATGTGGGAAGGCCAGTTCGGCGACTTCGTGAACGGCGCCCAGGTGGTGATCGACCAGTTCATCTCGTCGGGCGAACGCAAGTGGCTGCGCATGTCCGGCCTGACCATGCTGCTGCCGCACGGCTACGAGGGCCAGGGGCCGGAGCACTCCTCCGCGCGTCTGGAGCGCTTCCTGCAGTCCTGCGCCGAGGACAACATGCAGGTCGCCAACTGCACGACCCCGGCCAACTACTTCCACATCCTGCGCCGCCAGATCCACCGGCCGTTCCGCAAGCCGCTGGTGATCATGACGCCGAAGTCGCTGCTGCGTCACAAGAAGGCGGTCTCGACCCTGGCCGACATGGCCGAGGGTTCGTCCTTCCACCGCGTGCTGCACGACGACGCCCAGACCCGTCCGGACGTCGCGGGCGTCAAGCTGGTCGGCGACGACAAGATCCGCCGCGTCGTCCTGTGCTCGGGCAAGGTCTATTACGACCTGCTGGAGGACCGGGAGAAGCGCGGGATCAACGACGTCTACCTGATGCGCCTCGAGCAGTTCTATCCGTGGCCGATGAAGTCGCTGATGACCGAACTGGGCCGCTTCAAGAACGCCGAGCTGGTCTGGTGCCAGGAAGAGCCGAAGAACATGGGCGGCTGGACCTTCGTCGACCCGTGGCTGGAGCTGACCCTGGAGCGCATGAGCGTGAAGGCCAAGCGCGCCCGCTATGTCGGCCGTCCGGCTTCGGCGGCCACCGCCGCCGGCCTGATGAGCCGTCACCTCAAAGAACTCGAAACCTTCCTCAACGAGGCCTTCGCCTGACCTTGAGATGCTCGCGCCCTTTGCTGGGCGCGGGCGTCGGGTTTAAGAAGCCTTCGCGACTTTTCCTCCCCGGAGCCTGATTGAAAATGGCCGACATCCTCACCCCCGCGCTCGGCGAGTCCGTCACGGAGGCGACCATCGCCCGCTGGACCAAGAAGCCGGGCGACGCGGTGAAGAAGGACGAGGTGCTGGTCGAGCTGGAGACCGACAAGGTCTCGCTCGAAGTCGCCGCGCCCGCCGACGGCGTGCTGGCCGAGATCCTGACCCCGGAAGGCGCCAACGTCGTCCCGGGCACGGTGCTGGGTCGCGTGACCGAAGGCGCCGCCGGCGCCAAGGCCGCACCGGCCGCTGCTGCGGCTCCGGCCGCGGCTCCCGCCGCCGCGCCGGCCC
>NZ_JAAIVC010000078.1 GCF_010975005.1 Caulobacter sp. 17J65-9
GCTGAAGGCCGAGCGGCTGGCCGAGCTGTCGACCCGCCTGGACGCCGCCGCCCTGCGCGCCCGCGAAAATGCCGAGCGGCGCGCCCGCCTGCCGGAGCTGGACGAGCGCATGGCCGCGGCCGTCGGCCGGCGCCTGCGCACGGCGTCGGACCGGCTGACTTCCCTGGACCAGCTGCGCAATTCGCTGGACCCGAACCGGCCGCTGAAGCGCGGCTTCGCCCGGGTGCACAAGGCCGACGGCGCGCTAGTGCACGGCTCGAACGAGCTGGCCGCGGGCGACGCGGTCCGGCTGGTCTTCCACGACGGCGACCGCGCCGCGGTGATCGACGGCGAGGCCCCGCCGCGCCCGACGGCCGCGCCCGCCCCCAAGCCCACGGCGAAGCCTGTGGCCAAGCCGGCGGCCAAGGTCGATCCCGGTCAGGGCGATCTGTTCTGAGGTGCGCCGACGCGCGGGGTTCCGCCCGAACCGGTGAACCATTAGATTGTCGGCCATGAACGCTTTCGATCGAGACCTCGGGGGACAGGCGGTCGTCCATTACGGCGACGGCGAGTACGTGGTGCTCAAGCCCGGCCGCTACGTGCTGTGCGCGGTGACCGGCGAGCAGATTCCGCTCGACGCCCTGCGCTATTGGAACCCGAAGCTTCAGGAAGCCTACGCCGGTCCGGAACAGGCCCTGAAGCGATGGAAAGAGCTGAACGAAAAGGCCTGACGCGCCGCGGCGCGCTGGCTTCGGTCGCGGCCCTGGGCCTGGCCGGCCCGGTGCGGGCCGCGGACCTGCCGCTCTCCGGCCGCTCGGTCCAGGGCGGCTTTCTGTTCGGACGCGCCCGGCCCGGCGCCGAGGTTCGGCTGGACAGCGACACGATCGCGCAGGCGGCGCCTTCAGGCCTGTTCGTGATCGGCTTCGACCGCGACGCCGCGGCCAGCGCGACCTTGAAGGTCGACGCCTTCGTCCGTGCCCTGGCCATCGAAAAGGGCGTCTTCCCCGAACAGCGCATCGACGGCCTGCCGCCGCAGACGGTCGAGCCGACCGATCCGGCCGTGCTGGAGCGCATCCGCCGCGAGACCGAGATCAAGGCCGCCGCCTTCGCCAGCATCGCGCCCGGCGACGACTTCCGCGACGGCTTCGCCTGGCCGCTGGAGCAGGTGCGGGTGACCAGCGCCTGGGGCTCGCAGCGCATCCTCAACGGCACGCCCGCGCGCCCGCACTACGGCCTCGACATGGCCGCGCCCGTCGGCGCGCCGATCCGCGCCCCGGCCCCGGGCCTGGTCGTGCTGGCCGAGCCCGACATGCACTTCGAGGGCGGCATCACCGCCATCGACCACGGCCAGGGGCTGATCTCCATCTACCTGCACCAGTCGGCCCAACAGGTCCGCAAGGGCGACCGGGTCCAGCGCGGCCAGCTGATCGGCGCGGTCGGCAAGACCGGCCGGGCCACCGGTCCGCACCTGTGCTGGCGGATGAAGTGGCGCGGTCGCAACCTCGACCCCAGCCTGATGGTGGGCGCCCACGCGCCCGCCTGAACCCGTTCGTTCGGGCGAGACTTCCAGCCGACTCAAGGGCATAGTCCCTGTTCCGCCCACCTTTCCGAGCGCCATGGCCCTCGACGCCCTCGACATCCTGCTGGTCGACGACAATCCGTACATGCGGCGGATCGTGGTCGCCGTGCTGCGCGGCGCGGGCGTGCAGAGCATCCGCGAGGTCGGCGACGGTTCCGAAGCCCTCACCCAGCTGCGTCAGCGGCCGGCCGACATCGCCATCGTCGACTTCAACATGTTCCCGCTGGACGGCGTGCAGTTCACCAAGCTGGTGCGCAATTCGCCCGACAGTCCCAACCCGTTCCTGCCGATCATCATGATGACCGGCCATTCGGAGCGCTCGCGCGTCATGGAAGCCCGCGACGCGGGCGTGACCGAATTCGTGGTCAAGCCGGTCACCGCCAAGGCGCTGCTCAGCCGGCTGAACGCGGTGATCTTCTATCCGCGCCCCTTCATCCGCACCGAGAGCTACTTCGGCCCGGATCGCCGCCGTCAGCCCGACCCGACCTACGCCGGCCCGCTGCGCCGCGGCACCGACCGCAGCGAGAGCGACTACGTCGCGATCTGACCTTCTCTCCTCCCCTGCGGAGCGGGGGAGGGGGACCACGCGAAGCGTGGTGGAGGGGGCGAACCTCCGCGAAACCGTTCGCAGTCTTGGCTGGGGCTCGCCCCCTCCACCGCTTCGCGGTCCCCCTCCCCCGCCGCGCTTCGCTTGCAGGGGAGGAGAGCACCCTCCCCTTCGCCGGAAAACGCGCTAAACACCCCGCCTGCTTGCGGAGTGGATGATCCGATGTCGGAAGGGCTGTTTCTCGAGGACCTGGGCGTCGGCCGTCAGGTCGAGGTCGCGCACGTCGTCACCGACGCCGACATCGTGAAGTTCGCGGAGGCCTCCGGCGACTTCAACCCGGTCCACCTCGACGAGGCCTACGCCCAGACCACCCCGTTCAAGGGCCGCATCGCCCACGGCATGCTGTCGGGCGCCTTCATCTCCGCAGCGCTGGCCAACAAGCTGCCCGGGCCCGGCTCGGTCTATCTGGCCCAGAGCCTGAAATTCAAACGCCCGGTGCGCCCGGGCGACGAGGTGGTCACCCGCATCGAGGTGACCAAGCTGGACGAGCGTCGCGGCTTCGTGTGGCTGGACACCACTTGCCTGGTGAACGGCAAGGCCGTGGTCGAGGGCGAGGCCATGGTGCAGGCCCCGCGCCGCGCCAAGGCGGAAGGCGCCGTCGCTTGAGCCTGACCGTCGTCAAAGGCTGGCGCGACCTGCCGCCCGAGCTCAAGGGCGCGTCGATCGCGCTCGGGAATTTCGACGGCGTACACCGCGGCCACCGCCGCGTGATCGCCGACGCCGCCCAGGCCGCCGCCCGCCTGAAGGCGCCGCTGGGCGTGATCAGCTTCGACCCGCATCCGCGGCGGCTGTTCCAGCCGGCCGCCGAGCCCTTCCTGGTCATGAACCTGGACCAGCAGGCCCGCGCCCTGGAGGCGCTGGGCGTGGACCTGTTCTACGTGCTGCCGTTCGACGCCGAGATGGCCGCCATGAGCGACCACGCCTTCGCCGAGCAGGTGCTGGCGGAAGGGCTGGGCGCCCGCCACGTGGCCGTCGGCTTCGACGTCACCTACGGCAAGGGCCGCACCGGCAGCCCGGAATCGCTGACCGAAGACGGCCGTCGCCTGGGCTTCACCGTCTCGGTGGCCGAGCGGGCCGCCGACGACCGCGACGTGAAGTACTCCTCCTCCGCGGTGCGCGACGCCCTCAAGGCCGGCCGTCCGGAAGAGGCGGGCGAGATCCTGGGCCGCCCCTTCGCCATCGAGGGCGAGGTCGCCCACGGCGACAAGCGCGGCCGCACCATCGGCTTCCCGACCCTGAACTTGGCCCTGGACGACTACGTGCGTCCGGCCTTCGGGGTCTACGCCACCCGCACACGTCTGGCGGACGGCCGCGAAGTTCCGGGCGTCTCCAACCTGGGCCGCCGCCCGACCGTCAATGGCGCCGACGAGCGGCTGGAGACCCACCTGTTCGACTTCGACGAGGACCTCTACGGCCAGACCGTGGAGACCGCGCTGATCGCCTTCCTGCGCCCGGAGCAGAAGTTCGAAAGCTTCGACGCGCTGAAGGTCCAGATCGCCGAGGACGCCAAGGCCGCCCGCGACCTGCTGCTGCCGCCCCTCTAGGATCAGGTCTTCCAGATCCACGGCAGCCTGGGCGCGATCGCGTAGTTCAGCTGCACGAGGAACAGGAAGGCGATGCTCGCGCCCGGGTGGATCAGGCACAAGGCCGCGCCGATCGCATAGAGCGACTGGGCGACCACGATGCGCCGCTTCACGGCGACCGAGATCTCCTCCGACACGTCGGGCTTCAGGACGCCGGCGCGGACTGCGTAGGCCCAGGTGGCGTACAGCGCCATGCCGAGCCAGGCGATGTTCAGCCAGTAGATCACCAGCGCCAGCCGATAGGCCATGAACTCGGCCAAGAGGCCGGTCGAGAACGGCATGGTCGCGGTCGCGGCCAGGAAGCCCAGGTGCAGCCAGGTCAGGTTGCGGTCGCTGCGGGCCAGCTGGTTGAGCTGGGTCTGCTGGCCGACCCAGAAGATGCCCAGCGTCAGGAAGCTCATCAGGTAGGTCACCACCCGCGGCGTCAGCGCGACCAGGGCGTGCAGCAGCTGCGCCTCGGAGCGGATCTGGCCTGGGTCAGGCACCTCGATCTGCAGCACGATCAGGGTCATGGCGATGGCGAACAGGCCGTCGCTGAGCGCCGCCAGGCGCTCCACCCCGCTTCCGGCTATGCGGTTGTAGGTGCGCTCCATGGGCGGACAGCATCGGCGGCGGCCCCGGGGTTCCGGACCGCCGGCGCCGTCCGATCGGCCGACGGGCCGCCCTTCCCCCTCCCCCTGCCCTCTGTTACACCGCCGCGCATGGCTCTTCGGACCCTCCCCGCGAAGCGAATTACTTCCCCGGCGTGACGCCGCCGGGACGTGTCCCAGCGCGCGCCGGGCTACCCGCTTTCGCACCATTTTCGTCCGAACTTCCGCCGGGACCTGTCATGGCCGACGACGTCAAATCCGCCCGCGATTACCGCGACACCGTTTTCCTGCCCGAAACGCCCTTCCCGATGCGCGCGGGCCTGCCCCAGCGCGAGCCGGAGACCCTGGCCCGCTGGGAAGACATCAAGCTCTACGAGACCCTGCGCCGCGAGCGCCAGGCGGCCGGCGCGCCGCTGTACGTGCTGCACGACGGCCCGCCCTACGCCAACGGGGCCATCCACATCGGCCACGCCCTGAACAAGACGCTGAAGGACTTCGTGGTCCGCTCGCGCTTCGCCATGGGCTTCGACGTCGACTACGTGCCCGGCTGGGACTGCCACGGCCTGCCGATCGAGTGGAAGATCGAGGAAGAGTTCCGGGCCAAGGGCCGGCGCAAGGACGAGGTCTCCAAGGCCGAGTTCCGCGAGCGCTGCCGCGCCTACGCCGGCGAGTGGATCGACAAGCAGCGCGTCGAGTTCAAGCGGCTGGGCGTGCTGGGCCGCTGGGAACAGCCCTACGCGACCATGGACTTCGCCACCGAGGCGGCGATCGTGCGTGAATTCCACGCCTTCAAGAATTCCGGCCAGCTCTATCGCGGCTCCAAGCCGGTGATGTGGAGCCCGGTCGAACGCACGGCCCTGGCCGACGCCGAGGTCGAGTACCACGACCACGTCTCGCCGACCGTCTGGGTCCGCTTCCCGGTCGTGCAGGGCCAGGACAGCGCCGTCGGCGCCGACGTGGTGATCTGGACCACCACGCCCTGGACCATCCCGGCCAACCGCGCCGTCGCCTACGGCCCCGACATCGCCTATGGCGTGTACGAGGTCGAGGCGATGGAGACCGACCTGCCGTTCGAGCCCTGGGCCAGGCCCGGCGACCGGCTGATCGTGGCCGAGAAGCTGGCCGAGGACGTGCGCCAGGCCGCCAAGATCGCGTCATGGAAGGTCGTCGACCGCTTCGACCCGGCGGGCGCGGTGCTGAGCCACCCGCTGGCGGCGCTCGACAGCGGCTACGGCTTCAGCGTGCCCATGCTGGCCGGCGACCACGTCACCGACGACGCCGGCACCGGCTTCGTGCACACCGCGCCTGGCCACGGCGCCGACGACTTCGACGTCTGGCGCGCCCACGGCCACCACGAGATCCCCGACACCGTCGATCCGGACGGCGCCTACTATCCGCACGTGCCGCTGTTCGGCGGCCTGAAGGTGCTGGAGACCGAGGGCAAGAAGGCCGGCAAGTTCGGCCCGGCCAACGGCGCGGTGGTCGAAAAGCTGATCGAGGCCGGCCGCCTGCTGGGCCGCGGGCGTCTGGAGCACAGCTATCCGCACAGCTGGCGCTCCAAGGCGCCGGTGATCTTCCGCAACACCCCGCAGTGGTTCGTCCGCATGGACGGCCAGCCGCTGCCGTCCGGCCGCAGCCTGCGCGACACCGCCCTGGACGCCATCGAGGCGACCCAGTTCTTCCCGGCCGCCGGCAAAACCCGCATCCGCTCGATGGTGGAAGGCCGGCCCGACTGGCTGATCAGCCGCCAGCGCGCCTGGGGCACGCCGCTGGCCATGTTCATCGACAAGAACACCGGCCAGCCGCTGCACGACGCCGACGTGGACGCCCGCATCGTCGCGGCGATCACCGCCGAGGGCGCCGACGCCTGGTTCACCAAGGACGCCCGCGAGTTCCTCGGCAACCACGATCCCGAGCGCTACGAGAAGGTCGAGGACATCCTCGACGTCTGGTTCGACTCCGGCTCGACCCACGCCTTCACCCTGGAAGGCCGGGCCGACAGCCGCTGGCCGGCCGACCTCTACCTGGAAGGCTCCGACCAGCACCGCGGCTGGTTCCAGTCGTCGCTGCTGGAGGCCTGCGGCACCCGCGGCCGCGCGCCCTACGACGCGGTCCTGACCCACGGCTTCGTGCTCGACGAGGCCGGGGAGAAGATGTCGAAATCCAAGGGCAACGTCGTCGCTCCGCAGGACGTCGCCAAGGAGAGCGGCGTCGAGATCCTGCGCCTGTGGGTGGCCCTGTCGAACTACGAGGACGACCTGCGGATCGGCAAACAGATCCTGCAGACCACGGTCGACGCCTACCGCAAGCTGCGCAACACGCTGCGCTACCTGCTGGGCGCCCTGGCCGGCTTCGAGGAGGCCGAGCGGGTCGGCTACGAGGCCATGCCGCCGCTGGAGCGGTTCATCCTGCACCGCCTGCAGGAGCTGGACGGCCAGGTGCGCGAGGCCTACGGCGCCTACCGCTTCTCGGACGTGATCCGGCCGGTGGCCGAGTTCTGCTCCAACGAGCTGTCGGCCCTGTACTTCGACGTCCGCAAGGACAGCCTGTACTGCGACCGCCCGGACAGCGACCGCCGCCGCGCCGCGCGCACGGTGATGGACCTGGTGTTCGAGCGCCTGACCATCTGGCTGTCGCCGCTGGCGCCGTTCACCACCGAAGAGGCGTGGACCACGCGCTTCCCGGAAGCCGGCTCCAACTGCCTGCGCGTCTTCCCGGAGACGCCGGCCGAGTGGCGCAACACGCCGGAGTTCGAGCGCTGGACCCACATCGACCGCGGCCTGCGGGTGGTGACCGGCGCGCTGGAGGTCGAGCGTCGCGAGAAGCGCATCGGCTCGGCCCTGGACGCCGCGCCGACGCTCTACACCGTCGACGCCACCCTGCTCGACGCCTTCGCCGGCGGCGCGGGCCTGCCGCCGGTCGATCCGGCCGAGGTGTTCCGCACCAGCGCCGCGAAGCTGGAGAAGGTCGACGCGGCGCCGGCCGCCGAGGGCCTGTTCGCCATGCCCGAGATCGCCGGCGTCTGGGTCGCCCCGCACAAGGCCGAGGGCCGCAAGTGCGCGCGCTCCTGGCGGGTGCTGCCGGAGGTGGGAACCGACCCCCGCTATCCGGACCTCAGCCTGCGCGACGCCGACGCGGTGGCCTGGTGGGACGCGCGTCGAAACGAAGCGGTGGCCTGAGGCACAGGTTCGGGGTTTAACACGCACATGGACCTGAAGACTCAAACCACCCCGCAGGCGCGCATGGCCTACGCCATCGCCGTCTCGGTGATCGTGCTGGACCAGATCTCCAAGGCCTGGATCCTTTACGGGGTGAAGCTGCGCGAGCGCGGCTTCGTCGAACTGACCCCGATTTTCGACCTGCGCATGGTGTGGAACCAGGGCATGAGCTTCGGGCTCGGCCAGGCCGGCGGCCAGTTCGGCCGCTGGTTCTTCACCGTCTTCGCCGTCGGCGTGTCGATCGCCATCGGCTGGTGGGTGCGGCAAACCACCTCCCGCTGGACCGCCTGGTCGCTGGGCTTGGTCATGGGCGGCGCGCTGGGCAACGTGATCGACCGCGTGCGCTTCGGCGCCGTGGTCGACTTCCTTGATTTCTCAGGGCTGATGTTCCCGTGGGTGTTCAACGTGGCCGACAGCGCCATCACCGTGGGCGTCATCCTGCTGCTGGTTGAGACCTTTTGGCCCAGCGCGCGGGAAGTGTTGGCTTCCCGCCGGGATCGGGTTAACTGACGATTGAGCACTCCCACCGGGACGGGTCTTCGGAGCAGGGCATGAATATCAACCGCGTGATCACCGTGGCGATCCTGACGGCGGCGGCGCTTGGCGCCACGGCCTGCCAGTCGACCCGCCAGGCGCTCGGCATGACCAAGGTCACGCCGGACGAATTCCGCGTCGTCTCCAAGGCCCCGCTGGTGGTGCCCCCGGACTTCGCGCTGCGCCCGCCGACGCCGGGCGAGCCGCGCCCCGAAGAGCTGCAGCCGGAAAGCTCGGCGCGTCAGGTCCTGCTGGGCCAGCGCCAGAACCAGATGCGTTCGGAAGGCGAGAAGCTGCTGGCCGCCAAGGCCGGCGCCGACAAGGCCGACCCGCTCGCCCGCTACGTCGTCGACGACGAGAACGGCGACCTGGCCTACAAGGAAAAGAGCTTCGCGGACAAAGTCCTGTTCTGGAAGAACGACAAGGGCGAAGCCGCGCAGCCGACCGAGACCGCCGATCCGGTCGACGCCGCCAAGGAAGCCGAGCGGGTCAAGGGCCTGACCGGCGGCCAGCCGGTGGTCATCGCCAAGAAGGAAAACAAGCTGAAGCTGCCGGGCCTCTAAGCCGCAGCCTCAAGCGACCGCTTCAAGGGCCGACTCGGGATATCCTGAGCGGCCCTTTTGGTTTTTAGCCTCATGCCGATCCGCCGCCTTCCGCCCGAGACCGTCAACCGCATCGCCGCCGGCGAGGTGGTCGAACGCCCGGCCAGCGCCATCAAGGAGCTGGTCGAGAACGCGCTCGACGCCGGTTCGACCCGCATCGAGGTGCAGGCCGACCAGGGCGGACTGGCGCGCATCCTGGTCGCCGACGACGGCAAGGGCATGGGCGTCGACGAGCTGCCCCTGGCCATCGAGCGGCACGCCACCTCCAAGCTGGCCCCCGACGAGACCGGCGAGTGGGACCTGCTGCACATCTCCACCCTGGGCTTCCGCGGCGAGGCCCTGCCCTCGATCGGCTCGGTGGCGCGCCTCTCCATCGCCTCGCGCGCCCGCGGCGCCTCTGACGCCTACGCGGTTCGGGTCGAGGGCGGCGCGGTCTCCGACATCGCGCCTGCCGCCTTCCCCGGGCCGCACGGCGCGCGGGTCGAGGTGCGCGACCTGTTCTACGCCACCCCCGCCCGCCTGAAGTTCATGAAGTCGGAGCGGGCCGAGTCGCTGGCCATCACCGAGGAGATCAAGCGCCAGGCCATGGCCCACGAGGCCACCGCCTTCGCGCTCGACCTCGACGGCCGCAAGATCCTGCGCCTGCCGGCCGAGCGGGCCGGCCCCGAGGGACGGCTGGCGCGCCTGTCGGCGGTGCTGGGGCGCGAGTTCGAGGAGAACGCGCTGCTCATCGACCAGTCGCGCGAGGGCGTGCGCCTGTCGGGCTATGCCGGCCTGCCGACCTACTCGCGCGGCAACGCCGCCCACCAGTACCTGTTCGTCAACGGCCGCCCGGTGCGCGACCGCCTGCTGCAGGGGGCGCTCCGCGCCGCCTACGCCGACTTCCTGGCTCGCGACCGCCACCCGCTGGCGGCGCTGTACCTCGACCTCGATCCCAAGGAGGTCGACGTCAACGTGCACCCGGCCAAGGCCGAGGTGCGCTTCCGCGACCCCAACCTGGTGCGCGGCCTGATCGTCGGCGCGCTGAAGCACGCCCTGGCCGCCGCCGGCCACCGCGCCTCCACCACCGTCGCCGTCAGCGCCCTGTCCGGCTTCCGCCCGGGCGTCGCGCCCTCAACGCCCTCCTGGGGCGGCTGGAGCCCGCCGCCGCGGGCGCAGACCGGCTTCATCCCGGGCCTGGGCGAAATGTCGGCGCGGGTCGAGCCGCAGGGCCTGGACGCCGGCGTCTTCGCCGCCGCGATCCACGCCGTCCAGGAAGGCCCCGCCCCCGGCTTCGAGCAGGCCGCCGTGGTCGACCCGGTCGACTATCCGCTGGGGGCCGCGCGCGCCCAGGTGCACGAGACCTACGTCGTCGCCCAGACCCGCGACGGCATCGTCATCGTCGACCAGCACGCCGCCCACGAGCGGCTGGTCTATGAGCGCATGAAGGCGCAGATGGCCGACGCCGGCGGGGCCGCCCGCCAGGCCCTGCTGGTGCCTGAGGTGGTCGAGCTGGACCCGGCCGAGGCCGAGCGCGTGGCCCGCGTCGCCGACGAGTTGGCCGCCTTCGGCCTGGTCATCGAGCCGTTCGGCCCCGGCGCCCTGCTGGTGCGCGAGACGCCGGCCCTACTGGGCGACACCGACGTCCAGGGCCTGATCCGCGACATCGCCGACGACCTCGCCGAAAACGGCCAGGCGCTTGCGTTGAAAGAGCGCATCGAGGAGGTCTGCGGCACCATGGCCTGCCACGGCTCGGTGCGCTCCGGCCGGCGGCTCAGCGCCGCGGAAATGAACGCCCTGCTGCGACAGATGGAGGCTACGCCGCACTCCGGGCAGTGCAATCACGGGCGTCCGACTTATGTTGAACTGAAGCTCGCCGACATCGAACGACTGTTCGGACGGCGCTGAGCCGGATACAGAACGGCGCAGTCTGGAGCGCGACGGCGTTGATCGCGCTCTGAACTTGGGATTTCGGGCCTTCTGATCCGCGGCGAACAGGTCCATTCGAAGCGGGAAGGCTCTAGGGGCGGGGCGTGACCTACAAGCTCGTCATTTTTGATTTCGACGGCACCTTGGCCGACTCCTTCCCGTGGTTCCTCTCCGTGATGAACCAGGTGGCGGAGGAGTGCGGCCTGCGCACGATCGCCGACCATGAGCTGGAAGAGCTGCGCCACATGTCGGCGCGCCAGATCATCAAGCGCCAGCGCGTCGCCCCGTGGAAGCTGCCGCGCGCGGCCATGCGCCTGCACGAGCTGATGGCCGCCGACGCCGAGCAGATCCGCCCGTTCCCGGGCGTCGCCGACCTGCTGGACCAGTTGTCCGACGCGGGCCTGCGCATCGCGCTGGTGACCTCGAACTCCGAAGCCAACGCCCGCCTGATCCTGGGCGAGGCCGCCTGCACCCGCATCGAGCACTTCGACTGCGGCGCGTCGGTGTTCGGCAAGGCGCCGAAATTCCGCAAGACCATGAAGCGCCTGGGCGCCACGCCGGCCCAGACCCTGTGCGTCGGCGACGAGCTGCGCGACCTGGACGCCGCCCGCAAGGCGCGCGCCGCCTTCGGCGCGGTGGGCTGGGGCTACACCCACCCCGACGCCCTGCAGGCCGGCAAGCCGACCCACTACTTCCCGACCATGGACGACCTGGGCCAGCTGCTGCTGGCGGCTCCCGAGAGCCGGCGCGCCCAGGGCTGATCGATCAGCCGGCGTAGCGCAGGAAGAACACGCGCGCGGCGCCGTAGTCGCGCGCGTCCAGCCGCTCGTAGCCGGGCAGCTCCGGATCGGCCTCGTCGGACGCGCGCTCCAGCATGACGATCGCGCCCGGCTCCAGCCAGCCGCCTTCCGCCAGCTTGGCCAGGGCGCGCTCGCCCAGGCCCTTGCGGTAGGGCGGATCCAGGAAGGCCAGGTCGAAGGCCGGCCCGGCCGAGCCGGGACGCACGCCGAGGTCCGTGGCGTCGCGCCGGTGCACCCGGGTGACGCCGAACAGCCCCATGGCCTCGACATTGTCGCGGATGGCGCCGCGCGCCGCCTCGTCGGTCTCCACGAACAGGCAGAAGGCGGCGCCGCGCGACATGGCCTCCAGCCCCAGCGCGCCGGAGCCGGCGAACAGGTCGATCACCCGCCGCTCGTGCAGGCCGGGCGACCACTCCGCATGCTCCAGGATGTTGAACACGGCCTGGCGGGCGCGGTCCGACGTCGGCCGCGTACCCTGCCCCGGGGGCGTAGAGAGCCCCTTGCCTCGAAACTTTCCGGACACGATTCGCATTGCCCATTCGGGTCGCACGGCCGACCGCGCCTTAGCAAGCCGAAGGAGCTCCGGCCTCCCGATGCCCGACATCGCCGAGCGCGCGCCCGTCCCCGCCTTCCTCGCGCCAGTGGGGACGCGGGAGCGCAAACCGAAGTGGATCGTGGCCTGGTTTTTCCTTGGCTGCGCGCTGAGCTTCGCCGGCACGGCGGCGCTGGGCGTGATCCTCGGCGTCGTCTCCCCGCAGTTCCTGGCCATCTTCTCCGACATGGAGCCGGTGCCCGAAGGCGTGAACCGCCTGTGGCTGGAAGTGCCGTTCATGGGCGTGCTGGCCCTGGTGCTGACCATGACCGCGGGATCGTTCGTGCTGGCCGCGTCGGCCTGCTTCCAGCGCCCGATGGCGAGCTTCCTCGCCGTACGCCGGCCGAACCTGACGCTGGCGCTGGCGGGCTTCGTCACCCTGGGCGCGCTGGTGATGGGATCCGTCTGGGTCGAGAGCGTGCTGACCGGCGAACGGCTGTCGCCGCCAGTGCTGGACGTCGGGTGGCCGTTTGCCTCGCGCGTCGCCTACGCCGCGGCCGCCGCGCCCCTGCTGCTGATCGCGGCGGCGGCCGAGGAAGCCTTCTGCCGCGGCGTGCTGCTGCAGATCAGCGGGGCTTTCAGCCGCCGCATCCTGGCGCTCAGCGCGATCAACGGCCTGATCTTCGCCGCCGTGCACGTCGACCCGGACCCCGCCGCCTTCATCGCGCGCGGCCTGTCCGGCTTCCTGTTCGCCTGGGCGACCCTGAGGCTGGGCGGACTGGAGTTCGCCGTCGGCGCCCACTGGGCCAACAACCTGGCCCTGGCCTGGTTCTTCCAGCCGTTCTCGGAGGCCGCCCAGCCCGGCCAGGGCTATCCGCCGGTCTTCCTGATCGCCGACGTCACCACCACCCTGATCGCCGTCGCGGTGATCGAGTTCCTGGCCCGACGGGTCAGCGCCAGCGCAGCGGCGGGGCCGACGCCTGCAGCTCCGCCAGCCGATCACGAAGCGCCGACATGAAGCCCGGCTTGTCGCCGCTCCAGCGCAGGGCTTCGCCGACCTGAACCGAGCAGTTCATCGGCACCGGCACGATGGCGCCCTTGGGCAGCACGCGCCCGGCGCCCTGAATCCACACCGGCACCACCGGCGCCTCCGGAAACGCCTCGGCCAGCCGCGCCACGCCGCTCTTCAGCGGGGCCAGCTCGTCGGGCGCGCCGCGGGTGCCCTCGGGAAACACCAGGACGATCTCGCCCCGGGCCAGGGCCGCCTTGGCCGGGGCCAGCACGTCCTCGCCCCGGGCCACCGTGCGCGAAATGGGGGTGATGCCGATCAGCCGGCGCGCGAACCACGACAGGGCGGGACCGGCCAGGAAGTAGTCCGCCGCCGCCACCGGCCGCACCTTGGCCAGGACCTCGGCCGGGAACACCGACAGCAGCAGGAAGGTGTCCATGTGGCTGTTGTGGTTAGCCGCCACGATGGCCGGTCCGGTCAGCGGCAGCTTCTCGCGCCCGACCACGTCCGCCCCGGTCAGGAAGCGCGCGACCGGCCGGGCCAGCAGGCGCAGGAACAGCCCCCGGAACGGCGACGGGTCAGTATTTGGCGAGGGCATAGTAGGCCAGCACGTGGAAATAGAGCGGCGCGGTGAAGGTCAGGCTGTCGACCCGGTCCAGCACGCCGCCGTGGCCGGGGATGAAGTGCGAGGTGTCCTTCACGCCCAGGTCCCGCTTCACCGCCGACATGGTCACGTCGCCGGCGAACCCGGCCAGCGGCAGCAACACCGCAAGCAGCACCGAAGGTCCCAGCGCCAGCGGGGTGAACAGCGGGGCCAGGAAGGCGATCAGCAGGGCGGTCAGCGCCCAGCCGCCCAGGAAGCCCTCCCAGGTCTTGTTGGGACTGACCTTGGGCAGGATCTTGCGCCGCCCGAACAGCTTGCCGCAGACGTACTGCAGCACGTCGTTGGCCTCGGTGGCGAACAGCAGCAGGAACACCATGCCGGCCGCCCCGGCCGGGGCCTCGGCGTCGGGCGTGCGCATCAGCATCGGAATGACGCCGAGATTGTACACGCAGGTGACCACGCCCCAGTTGAACACCGAGACGGTCGGCAGATAGCCGCGGGTCTGGCCGGCCAGCGCCATCAGGAACGGCGTGATCAGGAAGAACCAGACCGGAATGGCGACCAGGTAGATGCCGTAGAGGTCGGCGGCGACCAGGCCGTAGGCCACCGGCACGCTGAGATAGGCGAACAGCACCACCAGCCGGTCTTCCGACCGGATCGGGGCCAGCGACAGGAATTCCCTGAGCGCCACGAAGGACACGAAGGCGAACAGCAAGGTGAGCGCCGGCCAGCCGGCGACCAGGGCTGCCGCCACCAGGGCGACCATCACCCACCAGGACCACACCCGCAGACGCAGCTCGCTGAAGTCCTTGCCGGGCTTGAACCGCGGCGCAAGCCAGGCGGCCAGCGTGCCCAGCACGAGCACGCCGACGACGCCCCCCAGCCCCCAGGCGAGGGCGGACGGCAGGTGCAGACCGATTTCGACCGACGGCGCCGGCATGGCTAGTCTCGAAGAGCCCGACTGATTCGAGGAAAGCATGGCGCAAAGCTCGTCCATGTCCCAGACCGCACGGTCCACGCCGCTGCACGTGGCGGTGGCTTTCGTGGCGATGGGCGGCTGGGCCGCCTTCGCCAACAGCGCCCACGGCACGCGCGCCATGCTCCTGGCCTTCCTGGTGCAAGGCGCGCTGTCGGCGGTGCTGATGCTGCTGCTCAAGCGCGGGCTGGAGGCGCTCTATGCGCGGTTGCCGGGGCCGGCGGCCCGCATCGCGCCGCCCCTGATCAGCTGCACCCTGATCGCCGGCGTGCTGACCGCCGTCCACGCCCTGGCCGGCACGCCCGAGATCCTCAAGACCGTGGCCCTGCCCTGGACCGCCTCGACGCTCTATGCGTTCGTCTACACGGCGACGCTGCCCGCCAAGGAGCCCCGGTGACCGATCCCGATCTCTCCAACCGCCGCCCGGTCAAGTTCCGCGCCCGGCGCTGGGCCCAGGCCCTGGCCGCCTTGCTGGCGCGCCAGGGGGTGTCGCCGGACGTGATCTCGGCGCTGAGCGTGGCGTTCGCGGTGATGGGCTGCGCGGCTCTGGCCCTGTCGGGGATCAGCTTCGGGTTCGGGCGCGGCGCGCTGCTGCTGCTTGCCGTCTTCTCGATCCAGATGCGCCTGCTCTGCAACGTGCTGGACGGCCTAGTGGCGGTCGAGCACGGCAAGGGCGGGCCGCTGGGAGCGGTGTGGAACGAGCTGCCCGACCGGCTGTCGGACGCCCTGTTCCTGATCGGGGCCGGCTACGCCGCCAGCGACCCCGCCCAGCACCTCGGACCGGCGCTGGGCTGGCTGTGCGCGGTGCTGGCGGTGCTGACCGCCTACGTGCGCGAACTGGGCCGCGCGCTGGACAAGCCGGCCGACTTCGCCGGCCCGCTGGCCAAGCCCCAGCGCATGGGTCTGCTGACCGTCATGGCCCTGGTGTCGCTGTTCGAAGGCGCCTGGGGCTGGCACGGCGAGACGATGCTGGGCGGGCTCGGCCTGATGGCCGCGCTCACCGCCCTCACCGTCTGGAACCGCACCGCCCGTCTGGCGGCCGAGCTTAACGCCTAGACGCGCGGCTTGCGCGGGCCGCCGCCAGGCTTTCCCGCGAACGGCTTGGCGCCGCCGGTGGGACGTCCGCCGCGAGGACGATCGCCCTCGGCGCGCGGCTTGAACCCGCCACGATCACCGCCCTCACGGGGCTTGTAGCCGCCGCCTTCGCCTTCACGACGCGGGCCACGCGGACGGTCGCCTTCGGCGCGCGGCTTGAACCCGCCGCGATCGCCACCTTCACGGGGCTTGTAGCCGCCGCCTTCGCCTTCGCGACGCGGACCGCGCGGACGGTCGCCTTCGGCGCGCGGCTTGAACCCGCCGCGATCGCCGCCCTCACGGGGCTTGTAGCCGCCGCCTTCGCCTTCGCGACGCGGGCCGCGCGGACGCTCGCCCTCGGCGCGCGGCTTGAACCCGCCGCGATCGCCGCC
>NZ_JAAIVC010000079.1 GCF_010975005.1 Caulobacter sp. 17J65-9
GCCCCGACCGGTGTGCTTGAGGGCCGGACGCGGGGCGTGCGCGGCCGCCGGGCGCGCGCGGGCCGGCGTGTAGCCGCGCGCCGCCCGCTCGCCGATGCGGAAACGACCGACCGACCCGGCCAGGCTCTCGGCCTCCTGGGCCAGGTTGTGGCTGGCGGCGGTGGATTCCTCGACCATGGCGGCGTTCTGCTGGGTGACCTGGTCCATCTGGTTCACCGCCGTGTTGACCTGCTGCAGGCCGGTGGCCTGCTCGTGAGCCGAGGCGGCGATCTCGCCGACCAGGGCGTCGATCTCGGCGACGCGGCCGACGATGCGCGACAGCGCCTCGCCGGTCTGGCCGACCAGGGTGACGCCCGAGCCCACCTGCTCCGAGCTGGCCGAGATCAGAGTCTTGATCTCCTTGGCGGCCTCGGCCGAGCGCTGCGCCAGGGCGCGGACTTCCGAGGCCACGACCGCGAAACCCTTGCCGGCGTCGCCGGCGCGGGCCGCTTCCACCCCGGCGTTCAGGGCCAGCAGGTTGGTCTGGAAGGCGATTTCGTCGATCACGCCGATGATCTGGCTGATCTGGCGGGCCGACTGCTCGATCTCGCCCATGGCCGAGACGGCCTGGCGCACGACCTTGCCGCTGGTCTCGGCGTCGCCGCGGGCGGCGGCCACCGCGTCGGCGGCCTGGCGGGCGCCCTGGGCGGTGCGCTTCACCGTGGCGGTGATCTCGTCCAGCGCCGCGGCGGTCTCTTGCAGACTGGCGGCCTGCTGCTCGGTGCGGCGCGACAGCTCGTCGGCGGTGCCGGAGATCTCGCCGGCGCCGTTGCGCACGCCGTCGACGTTGCCGGCCACGCCCATCATCGCCGACTGCAGCTGCTCGATGGCTTCGTTGAAGTCGGCTTTCAGCTGGGCGTAGTCGGCCGGGAAGGACTGGGTGACGCGGTAGGTCAGGTCGCCCTGCGACAGGCGCGCCAGCGCCTCGGCCAGGGCCGCGACGGTGGCCTGCTGTTCGCGCTGGGCCGCCTCGCGGGCCGCCTCGGCCGCCCGGCGCTGCTCGTCGAGCGCGTCGATGTAGGTCGAGACGGCGAGGTCCATGTCCAGCATGGCCGCGCGAACCACGGCCGACACGGCGTCGACCTGACGGGCCGTGCCCTTGCCCTTGCCGAACAGCCCCTTGCTCTTGCCGTCGGCCAGCAGGGCGCGGATCAGGCGATCGACCACGACCGCGTAGCCGCCGATGTACCACTGCGGTTCCAGCCCGATGCGCGCGTGGGTCTGGCCGATGACCTGGGCCCGGCGGGCGTATTCGGCGTCGAAGCGGGCGTTCGCGATGGCGCGCCAGTGCTGGGCCTGACGGGCGCGGGCGCCGGCGATCTGCCCCTCGCTCGCGAAGAACCGGGCGGTCGCCGGCGTCGCCCGCACCCGGTCGTAGAAGGCCGCCATGGCCGCGTCGATTTCCCGCTCGATCACCGGCGCGGCGTCGCGCAGGGCCGCGCGGCTGGCGTCGTCGAACTCCATGAAGTTCAGACGATCGTGGACGTTAACGGGCTTGGACATGCGGATGCTCGGGACGCGCGCTTACGGCGAGCGCGAGTAAGGCGTCTCGCAGCCTTGCCGTGTGGTTAACGCCCGGCCTCCGGCGCGAACGGCGCCGACCCAGGCCGGGTCGGGCGCCCTGGAAATCCGTCGCGGCCAAGGCGGCCCCGGCGGTCAACTCCGTAAAGACCCTGAGGCCCGGCGAAACGCACCGTCGGTCCCGCGGCCGGCTCAGAACTCGGTTTTCAGGCTCGCGACCAGCCGCGGGCCGGCGCCGTCGGCGTCCGTGGTCCAGCCGCGCAGCTCCAGCGACAGCCGCTCGCTCGCCCGCCAGGTCACGCCCAGATTGCCGACGACGTAGGCGTCCTCGCCCTCGACAGTCTGGCGCCCGACGCCGCCGTCGAACCCGAGCCGGTCCGAGACCGCCCACCCGCCGGTGAGCTCGACGTAGGTCGCCTCGCCGCCGCCGAAATAGGCCGGAGCCCAGGCGACGGCCGCACTGAGCGTCGCCGGTCCTATCTCGCGCTCGGCCGACAGCCGCGCTTCCAGATAGTCGTAGCCCGCGCCAGCCGGCTTGTCGGGATAGGCGTACAGGGCCGTCCCCACGTCCCAGCTCAGGCCGAACGCTTCGGGCCGCCAGCCCGCGTAGAGATCGACCTCGGCCGAGGTCGGATCGCCGCCGCCGAAGTCGACGTTCGACGCCCAGGCGCCAGCGTACCAGGTGTCCCCTTCGAGATCGGCCCCGGCGAACACCTGCGGCCCGCCGCCGGTCTGGCTGACCCCGCGATAGACGTAGTCGGTCGCCGCCCCGAGGTTGACGCTCGCCTCCGGCGCGCGCGCCGACGCCGCTCCCGCCGACAGGCCGAGCGCAAACGTCAGCATGAGCGCGAACAGCCCCCGCGCGAACATTCGAGCGCCCCCTGCCCGCAACGTTCTCCCGGCCCGAGCTTAGCCAGACCGACGTTCTTCGAGCAAAGCAAAACGGCCGCGCCCTTTCGAGCGCGGCCGTCCTGAAGTCCTAGTAGCGCCTGGCGCTTACTGCTTGGTCCAGCGGTCCAGCCAGCCCAGCACGGTGTCGTGCCACTGCACCGAGTTCTGGGGCTTCAGCACCCAGTGGTTCTCGTTCTCGAAGTACAGGAACTCGCTGGGGATCTCCTTGCTCTGCAGAGCGGTGAAGGTGCCCAGGCCCTGTTCCAGCGGGATACGGAAGTCCTGGCCGCCCTGGACCACCAGCATCGGCTTGTTCCAGGCCGCCACGTGGTTGACCGGGTTGAAGCGCTCGTAGCCCTCCGGGTTCTGCCACGGCATGCCGCCGTTCTCCCACTCGGTGAACCACAGCTCTTCCGAGGCGTAGCCCATCATCCGCTGGTCGAAGACGCCGTCGTGGTTGACCAGGCACTTCCACGGGCCGGACCAGTTGCCGGCGATCCAGTTGACCATGAAGCCGCCGTAGGAGCCGCCCAGCGCGCAGGCGCGGTCGCCGTCCAGGAACGAGTACTTCGACAGGGCCGCGGACCAGCCCTTCTGCAGGTCTTCCAGCGGGCGGTCGCCCCAGTGCTTGCTGATTGAGTCGGTGAAGGCCTGGCCGTAACCGGTCGAGCCGTGGAAATCGATCATCACCACCGCATAGCCCGCGCCGGCGTAGGTCTGGGCGTTCCAGCGGTAGTGGAACAGGTTGCCGAAGCTGCCCTGCGGGCCGCCGTGGATCAGGAAGGCGACCGGGTACTTCTTGCCTTCCACGTAGTTGGCCGGCTTCACCACGTAGCCGTGGACGGTCTCGCCGTTCCAGCCGGCGAAGCTGAACTGCTCGGGCTCGCCCATGGCGACGCCGGCCAGCTTGTCGGCGTTGACGTTGGTCAGCTGGGTGGCCTTGCCGCCCTTCTTCAGCGGCATGGTGAACAGCTGGGCCGGCTTGGTCAGGTCGTCCTGGACGTAGACCAGGTTCTGGCCCGAGACCTGGAAGCCCGACACGTGGCCCGGGCCGGTCACCGGCGTGACCTTGTCGGTCTTCACGTCGACGGCGAAGACGCGGGTCTGGCCGACGTCGCCGGCGAGCACGTACAGGGTCTTGCCGTCCGCCGACCACTTCAGGTCGTCGGCCGAGCGGTCCCAACCGGCCGCCACTTCGCGCTCGGTCTTGGTGGTCTCGTCCCACAGCATGATGTGGAAGCGGTCGGCCTCGAAGCCCGGACGCTTCATGGCGCGGTAGGCGGCCAGCTTGCCGTCCGGCGACATCACCATGCCGGCGTCCCAGGCCGGGTTATGGGCGGTCAGGTCCTTCGGCGCGGCGGAGCCGTCCACGGGCACGGACCACAGGTCGAAATTGGTGCTCCACGGCTCGGTCCGGCCGGCCACCCGGGCGGAGAACCAGAGCTCCTTGGAATCCGGCGAGAAGCCGAAGTCGGCGTCGTCGCCGAACGGCTTGGTCGGCGCGTCGCCGTCGAAGCCGTTCATCAGCGCCACGGCGTCGCCGCTCGCCACGCCCGAGGCGTCCAGGCTCAGCGAATAGAGGTGGTTCTGGGTGCCGTCCGCCCAGGTGTCCCAGTGGCGCACGAACATCTTGTCGTAGAGCACGCCCGTGGCCTTCGACGCCGCCTTCTCGGCGGTGCGGTCGGTCGTGCACTTCAGGGTGTCGCAGTCCGGGAAGACGGCCAGGCCGACCACCATGGTCTTGCCGTCCGGGCTCGCGCGGAAGGCCTGCACGTCGATCGGCAGGTTGGTGACCTGCACGGCGTTCGCGCCGGTCGCGTCGGTCTTCCAGACCTGCATCGAGCCCGAGCGGGCCGACATGAAGTAGAGCGACTTGCCGTCGGCCGACCAGCGCGGCGACAGCGCCCCGCCGTCCGAGGCGGCCATGCGGGCCGGCTGGGCGCCCTTGGCCTTCAGGTCGACGATCCAGAGCGAGTTGACGCCCTTGTTCTTGTCCCAGTCGGTCTGGCGCAGCGAATAAACGGCGAAGCGGCCGTCCGGCGACACCTGCGGATCGGAGATCCGCTCCAGCATCACCATGTCCTTGGCGGTGAAGCCGCGCCCGTCGGCGGCGGAGGCCGCGCCCGCGGACAGCGCGAGGGCGGAAACGGCCGCGCCGGCGAGAAGCGCCAGGGCGGACTTACGGAACGACTTGGTCATCGATGGTCCCGATGCGGATTATACGTCGGGGTTCCACCTATCATGAACGGCCGCGCCCGTGAAACGGCGACGCTGCGGGCCTTGCGACGCACCTCGCATAACCTTGGCATTGAACGGCAATTGGGTTCGCGAGGCGCTTTCGCTACCCTCATCCAGACTTGGGGGAGGGTCACTTGAGCCGGATCGCTATTCAACCTGTCGGACTGATACCGACAATGCGCCGCGTGAACGGTTTCGGGACCACGATCGCCGGCCGCTTCGACGACCCCGCGATGTCGCCCTGGTACTTCAAGCAGTACGTCTTCACCGCCCTCTTCGTGCCGATCCTGTTCGGCGCAATCTATGCCGTGCAGCCAGGCAAACACAGCAACGAATGGCGGTTCGGCGGCCGGGTGAGCGGACGAGAATTTCTGAGAGCATACGGCTGGCGCGCCTACTGGATGCTGAAGGGCACGGTTGTCCTGGAAACCGTCGCATTCGGGCTGTTCATGTTGACCGGGATGGGGCTGCTCGCCTTGCTGTGGTTCTGGCTCACCGGTCAATTCCGCCACTAACGCGACGCGCCAAGCCGTAGCGTCGCCCTTGCGACGCACGTCGGCCCCGACCATGATCCGCGCCCGAATGGTTATCTCCGTCTCCGCCGAGGCCCCGGCCCGCGTGCTCGCTCCCGGCGCCCACATCGTCGACGTGCTGATCGCAGAGCGCGCGCCGCGGCTGACCGCGTCCGCCGCCTGGCCGGTGCTGCGCCCGCTGCTCTACGGCCTGCTCGACTACGGCCGCGCCCGCGCCATGGCCGACGCCATCGCCGACCTGTCCGGCGACGAGGCCATGGCCTACGCCTCCCAGCTGCTGGACCTGAAGACATCGGCCCTGTTCCTGGAACGCGTGCCGGCGAAAGGCCGCTGCGTGGTGGTCTGCAACCACCCGACCGGCATCGCCGACGGGGTGGCGGTCTACGACGCCCTGCGCCGGGTGCGCGAGGACGCCATCTTCTTCGCCAACGCCGACGCGCTCCGCGTCTGCCCGCGGCTGGCCGAGAGCATCATTCCGGTCGAATGGGTCGAGGCCAAGCGCACCCGCGAGAAGACCCGCGCCACCCTGCAGGCCGCCAAGGAGGCGTTCGAGGCCGAACGCGCCGTGGTCATGTTCCCGGCCGGGCGGCTGGCCCGCAAGGCCAAGGACGGCTCGCTGACCGACCCGCCGTGGGCGGCGACGGCCGCCTCGCTGGCCCGCAAGTACGACGCGCCGGTCGTGCCGGTGCACGTGGCCGGGCCGTTCTCCACCCTGTTCCACGCCTTCGACCGCATCTCGCCGGAGCTGCGCGACGTCACCCTGTTCCACGAGCTGCTGAACAAGCGCGGCAAGGCCTTCCAGCTGACCGTCGGGCCGCCGATCCCGACTTCGAAACTGGATGTGGACGCCGCCAAGGCGACCTACGCGCTGAAGGCCTATGTCGAGCGCGTGCTGCCGGCCGCGCCGGACTCGGAGTTCGCGTGATTCTCGACAACCCGATCGACCTGCCGCTGGCCGACGCCGAGGCGACCACGCGCCTGGGCGCGTCGGTGGCCGAACTGCTGGCGCCCGGCGACGCGGTGCTGCTGACCGGCGACCTGGGCGCGGGCAAGTCGACCCTGGCGCGCGGTCTGGTCCGCGCCCTGACCCGGCCGGACGAGGACGTGCCCTCGCCGACCTTCACCCTGGTGCAGTTCTACGAAGGGCGCCTGCCGGTCGCCCATTTCGACCTGTATCGGCTGACCGATCCGGACGAGGCCTACGAGCTGGGGCTGGACGAAGCTTTGGACGAAGGGGCGGCGGTGGTCGAATGGCCGCAGCGTCTCGGCTCTCGCCTGCCCCCCGACAGACTGGATATAGACCTGTGTGAGACGGGGGAGGGCCGCACGGCGCGGCTCGTTCCGCACGGGTCGTGGAAGGGGCGTTCGCTTGAGTTCTGACCGTGAGGCGGTGAAGTCCGCGTTCCTGGCGCAGGCCGGCCTGGCCGACGCGCAACGTCATCCCCTGCCGGGCGACGCCTCCACGCGCCGCTACGAGCGGCTGCAGCTGACGTCGGGGACCTCCCTGATGCTGATGGACGCGCCGCCGTCGGCCGAGAGCCAGCCCTGCCCGCCGGACGCCACGCCGGAAGAGCGCAAGGCCGCCGGCTACAACGCCATGGCCCGCCTGGCCGCCGGCCGGGTCGACGCCTTCGCCGCCTGCGCGACCTTCCTGCGCTCGCGCGGCCTGTCGGCGCCGGAGATCGTGGCGCTGGACGCGCCCGAGGGCCTGGCGGTCACCGAGGACCTCGGCGACGGCCTGTTCGCCCGCCTGATCGAGACCGGCGCCGACGAGACGCCGCTCTACTTCGCCGCCGTCGAGGCGCTGGCGTCCCTGCACGCCGAGGCCCCGCCCGCGGTGCTGGGCGCCGACGGCGCGCGCTGGCCGCTCTTGGCCTACGACGACCTTGCTTTGAAGACCGGCGGCGACCTGTTCGTCGAGTGGTTCGGCAAGTTCGACCCGCGCGTCGAACTCAGCGACGACGCCCGCGCCGAGTGGGAGGGCCTTTGGGCCCCGATCCGCGCCCGCGCCGACGCGGGGGCGACCGTCTTCACCCACCGCGACTATCACGCCGAGAACCTGCTGTGGCTGTCGGGCCGTCAGGGCGCGGCGCGGGTGGGCATGATCGACTTCCAGGACGCCGTGCGCGCCCACCCGTCTTGGGACCTGCACTCCCTTCTGCAGGACGCCCGCCGCGACGTGTCCCCGGAGCTGGAGGCCGCCAGCCTCGACCGCTACTTCGCCGCCCGCGGCGGCGGCGTCGACCGCGAGGCCTTCATGGCCGACTACGCCGGCCTGGCGGCGCTGAACGAGGCGCGCATCCTCGGCATCTTCGCCCGCCTGGTCGTCCGCGACGGCAAGCCCCGCTACAAGGCCTTCATGCCGCGCATGTGGCGCCACCTGAACGCCAACCTGACCAAGCCCGGCATGGAAGGCCTGGCCGCCTGGTTCGAGCGGCACGTGCCTTCGGAGGTGCGCGCGTGAGCAACGCCCCCAATACCGCCCCCAAGACGGCGATGGTGCTGGCCGCGGGCCTCGGCACCCGCATGCGCCCCCTGACCAACGATCGGCCCAAGGCCCTGGTCGAGGTGGCCGGCCGCACCCTGATCGATCACGTGCTGGACCGTCTGGCCGACGCCGGGGTCGAGAAGGCCGTGGTCAACGTCCACTGGTTCGCCGACCGGCTGGAGGGCCATCTCTCGGGCCGCACGCGCCCGGAGATCGTCATCTCCGACGAGCGCCGCCAGCTGCTGGAGACCGGTGGCGGCCTGAAGAAGGCGCGCCCCCTGCTGGGCCCCGATCCGGTCTGGGTCGCCAACATTGATTCCGTGTGGATCGACGATGGCGACGCGCTGGGCGAGCTGGCCCGCATGTGGGATCCGGAAAAGATGGACGCCTGCCTGCTGCTGGCGCGGCGCGAGGCCTCGATCGGCTTCGAGGGCGCGGGCGACTTCTTCCTGAGCGAAGACGGCCGGCTGACCTTCCGCGGCGAAGCTCCGAGCGCGCCATACGCCTACATGGGCGTCCACATCACCAAGCCCGACATCGTGGCCGACCAGCCGAAGGGCCCGTTCTCCCTGACCAAGGTCTGGCGCCGCCTGGCCGACGAAGGCCGGCTGTACGGCCGGGTGCTGGACGGCTTCTGGATGCACGTCGGCGATCCGCAGGCCCGCGACGCCGCGGAGGCGAAACTGAAGGAGCCGGCGTGACGAGCGGCGTGACTCCGGGCGGTCCGTTCGTCGCAACCGGGCCGCGCTGGTTCACCGTCCCGTCCCACCGCCCGTTCGTCGACGATCTGGCGTCGGTCCTGCACGCCAGCCTGGCGCCGCTGGGCCCCGAGGCCCTGACCGACGCCATCGTGCTGACCCCCACCCGCCGCGGCGCGCGCGCCTTGGCCGACGCCTTCGTGGGCGCGGCCAGCGGCCGGGCCGTGTTGCTGCCGCAGATCCGCCCGGTCGGCGACCTCGACGAGGGCGAGCCGCCGTTTGAGCCGGGCGATCTCGCTTTGGACCTGCCGCCGGCCGTCGCGCCGCTGCGCCGCCGCTTCGAGCTGGCCCGGCTGATCGTCGACCACGCGCCGCCGCAGGGCCGCGGCGAGCTGGACGCCGCCGCCGCGCTGGAGATGGCCGACGCGCTCGCCGCCTTCCTCGACTCCGCCCAGATCGAAGAGCGGCTGGATCCCGACCGCATCGAGCGGTTGGTCGAGGGCGACCACGCCGAGCACTGGCGCCGCTCCGCCACCTTCCTGGCGGTGGCCACCCGCAAGTGGCCCGAGCGCTTGAAGGAACTGGGCCTGATCGACCCGACCGAGCGGCGGGTGAAGCTGCTGCGCCGCCTGGCCGAGCAGTGGGACCGCAATCCGCCGGCCATTCCGCTGATCGCCGCCGGTTCGACCGGCACGGCCCCAGCCACCGCCGACCTGCTGGGCGTGGTCGCCCGCGCGCCGCTGGGCTGCGTGGTGCTGCCGGGGCTGGACCTCGACCTCGCGGACGAGGCCTGGAACCTGGTCGACGAGCAGCATCCGCAGGGCGCCATGAAGCGCCTGCTCGACCGCCACGGCGTCGCCCGGGCCGACGTGAAGACCTGGCCGACGGAGGAGACCGAGGCCGAACGAAATCGCGGCCGTTCGCGCCGGCGCCTGGTCAACGAGGCGCTCCGCCCGGCCGAGGCCACCGCCGACTGGCTGCAGCAGATCCACAAGCTCCAGGAGGAAGGCGCCAGGACCGGCGTCGATCCGCTGGCCGAGGGCCTGCAGGGGCTGTCCACCGCCGCCGCGCGCACCGAGGAGGAGGCCGCCGCGGTCGCCGCCCTGCTGCTGCGCGAGGCGCTGGAGACGCCCGGCCTGACCGCCGCCCTGGTCACCCCCGACCAGGCCCTGGCCCGGCGCGTGTCGGCGCGGCTGTCGCGCTGGGGCGTGGAGGCCGACTCCTCGGCCGGCGCGCCGCTATCGAGCTTCCCGGTCGGCACGCTCGTCGCCCTGCTGGCCGAGATCCTGACCGACCCGCTGTCGCCGCCCGCCCTGCTGGGCCTGCTGAAGCACCCGCTGGTGCGGCTGGGCGTCGGCGAAGGCGAACTGGCCCGCCGTCGCGTCGCCCTGGAGGAATTCGGCCTGCGCGGTCCGCGCCCGAAGACCTGGGCGGCCCTGCAGACCCGGCTCGAACGCGCCGCCGACGACGCACGCGCCCGCGGCCGCGAGGCCCGGATCACCGCCCTGACCGAGGCGGCCGAAATCGCCGCCAAGCTGCAGACCGCGGTCGAGACCGCCGTCGGGCCGTTCGCCGACGGCGCGGCCAGCGTGCCCGAGGCCGCCACCGCCTTCGCCCGCGCGCTGGAGTTCCTGGCCCGCGACGCGGTCGGCTCGACCGGACCGCTGTGGGGCGGCGGCGGGGGCGAGACCCTGGCCGCCCTGCTGGCCAGCCTGATCGAGGAGTCCGCCTGCCTGCCGCCGGCCAAGGCGTCCGGCTTCAAGGCGCTGCTGGAGACGCTGATCGCGTCGGAGACCGTGCGCACGGGCGGCGCCACCCATCCGCGCCTGCGGGTGCTGGGGGCCATCGAGGCCCGCCTGATCCGCGCCGACCGGCTGATCCTGGCCGGGCTGGAGGAAGGCGTCTGGCCGCAGGGCGCGCCGATCGACCCGTTCCTGTCGCGGCCCATGCGCGCGGCCCTGAAGCTGCCGCCGCCGGAGCGCCGCATCGGCCTGTCGGCCCACGACTTCGCCCAGGCCGCCTGCGCGCCCGAGGTGATCCTGCTGACCACCGAGCGCCGCGGCGGCCAGCCGGCCGTGCCCTCGCGCTGGCTGTGGCGGCTGGAGACCCTGGCCAAGGGGGCGGGCCTCAGCCTGCCCGGCCGCGACGACGCCCTGGGCTGGGCCCGCGCCCTGGATCGCCCGCGCGCAGAGCGGCCTCGCTACGCTCCGCGTCCGAAGCCCACCCCGCCGGTGGACGCCCGTCCGCGCAAGCTGTCGGTCACCCGGGTCGAACGCTGGGTGCGCGATCCCTATTCGATCTACGCCGACAAGGTGCTGGGCCTGCGCTCGCTGGACCGGCCCGACGCGGCGGCCGAAGCCCGCGCCCGCGGCGACGCCGTGCACAAGGCGCTGGAGCGTCTGGTGCAGCGCTGGCCCGACGCCCTGCCCATCGACGCCGAGGCCGTGGTCGAGACCCTGCTGCTGGACGCCCTGGCCGAATACGGCTTCGACGGCCCGGCCATGGCCCGCGAAGCGCCGCTGGCCAAGAACCTCGCCCGTTGGATCGCCGACTTCGAGCGCCGCCGCCGTCAGGCCGCGCCGCGACGCCTGATCGAGCAGAAGGGCGAGCTGGCCTTCACCGTCGACGGCCGCGCCTTCACCATCGACGCGCGCGCCGACCGCATCGAGCTGAGTGACGCCGGCGCCGCCGTGCTGGACTTCAAGACCGGCCAGGCCGCCTCGCGCGAGCAGGTCGAAAGCGGCTTCGCGCCCCAGCTGACCCTGACCGGGGCCATCCTTTCGGCCGGCGGCTTCGTGGAGGCCGGCGAAGTCCAGGCCTGCGAGCTGACCTACGTGCGCCTGACCGGGCGCCGCAAGCCCGGCGAGGAGCTGACCCGCGCCGGACCGGGCGAAGCCGCCGACTGGGCGCGCGACGCCTTCGACGGGCTGGTGCGCCGCATCCGCCGCTTCGACGATCCGGCCACGCCGTATCTGTCCTGGGCCGCGCCGCAATTCATGGGCCGCTACGGCGGCGACTACGACCACCTGGCGCGCGTGTGGGAATGGCACGTGGTCGGGGCCGACGGCGAGGACGGGGTCGAGGGATGAGCAAGCCGCACAGTCCCCAGACCCAGGCGGCCGATCCGTCCCTGTCGGTGTTCGTCACCGCCAACGCCGGCTCCGGCAAGACCTCCACGCTGGTGAGCCGCGTGGCCCGACTGCTGCTGCGCGGGGTCGATCCGGCCGCCATCCTGTGCATGACCTACACCAAGGCCGCCGCCGCCGAGATGCAGCGGCGCCTGTACCAGCGCCTGGGCGGCTGGTCGGTCCTGCCTGACGCCGAACTTCAGAAGGAGCTGGCCAAGCTCGACGAGAGCGAGCCCGCGCGGTTCGACGCCGCCATGCTCTCCCAGGCCCGCGCCCTGTTCGCCCGCGCGCTGGAGACGCCCGGCGGGCTGAAGATCCAGACCATCCACGCCTTCTGCGAAAAGCTGCTGCGCCGCTTCCCGCTGGAGGCCGGCGTGTCGCCGCGCTTCAAGGTGCTGGAGGACGCCGCCGCCGCGGAAGTCTCGGCCGAGGCCCGCGACGACGTCGCCCGCCTGGCCCTGGCCGAACCGGACGGCCTGGTCGGGCGCGCCTATGCGCACTTCGCCGTCGAACTGGACGGCGGGGCCTTCGAGGGCCTGTTCGGCGCCATCGAGAACAAGCGCGCCGACTTCCAGGCCTGGTTCGACGACAGCGGCGGTCCCGGCGCGGCGGTCGAGCGGATCTGGAAAGCCTGCGGCTTCGACCAGCCGGTCGAGCCTGAAGCGGTCGAGGCCGAAGCCTTCGCCGCCATCGACTGGAACGCCTGGCGCCGCGTGGTCGACGCCATGGCCGAGGGCTCGACCCAGGACCAGAAGTGCGCCGACAAGATGCGCAGCCTCGCCGAAGCGGCCGAAACCGGGAGCTTCGACTTCGCCAAGCTGGTCGACGTGTTCTGCACCGCCGCCGGCGAACCGCGGAAGAAGCTGGCCACCAAATCGGTCGCGCCCTGGGCCGGCGACTGGCTGGTCGGCGAGCAGGGCCGGATCTGCGAAGCCCTGGCGCGCCTGCGCGCCGCCCGCGTGGGCCGCGACAGCGCCTATGTGGCGGCGCTGGCCTACGCCTACCTGACCCTCTACGCGACCGCCAAGGCGGCCTCCGGCGGGCTGGATTTCGCCGACCTGATCGCCCGCACCCGCGACCTGCTGGTGGACCGCTCCGACGCCGCCTGGGTGCTCTACAAGCTGGACGGCGGGGTCGAGCACGTGCTGGTCGACGAGGCGCAGGACACCGCGCCCGAGCAGTGGGACATCGTCCAGGCCCTGACCGCCGAGTTCTTCGCCGGCGACGGCTCGGCCCGCGACGAGCGCCTGCTGGCCCGCTCCATCTTCGCCGTGGGCGACGAGAAGCAGTCGATCTACTCCTTCCAGGGCGCGCGCCCCGAGCGGCTGGCCCAGGAACTGGAGAATTATCAGGCCATCGTGCGCGGCGCCGGCGGGGCCTTCGAGCCGGTGCCTCTGCTCAAGTCCTGGCGCTCGACGCCGGAGGTGCTGGCCTTCGTCGACGCGACCTTCGCCGCGCCGGAGGCCGCCCGCGCGCTCAGCCCGCTGAAGGGCGAGGCGCCGGTGCACGTGGCCGCGCGCAAGGACCACGCCGGCTGCGTGGACCTGTGGCCGCTGTTCAAGGACGAGCCGGCCGAGAAGGCCGAGGCCTGGGACGCGCCGGTCGACGCCGAACCGAAGGAGAGCGCGAGGAAGCGCCTGGCCCGGCGCATGGCCGACGAGATCGCCGGCCTGATCGCCCGCGGCGAGGCGGTGCACGACAAGGACGACAACCGCTGGCGCGCCGCCAATGCGGGGGACGTCCTGATCCTGGTCCGCCGCCGCGACGCCCTGTTCGAGGAAATCATCCGCGCGCTCAAGCAAAAGGGCGTGCCGGTGGCGGGGGCCGACCGGCTGAAACTGTCCAGCCACATCGCCTTCGACGACCTGATCGGCCTGGGCCGCTTCCTGTTGTTCCCGAACGACGACCTGACCTTGGCGGCCCTGCTGCGCAGCCCGTTCTGCGACGTCGACGAGCAGTCGCTCTACGACCTCGCCTACGGCCGAAAGGGCGGCCTGTGGCGCACGCTCCGCGAGCGCGCGGCCGAGCGCCCCGAATGGGCCGCCGCCGCCGACCTGATCGGCTGGGCGGTGGAGGCGGAGGCCGGCCGCACGCCCTTCGACTTCTATTCGCGTTTCCTGAACCGGCTGGACGGCCAGGGCCGGTCCATGCGCGCCCGCGTGCTGGAGCGGCTGGGCCGCGAGGCCGAAGAGGCGGTCGACGAATTCCTGGCCCAGGTGCTGAACGCCGAGCAGCGGGGCGCCGCGGCGATGGAAACCGTGGTCGCCGCCCTGGAGCAGGCCGAGGTCGAGGTGAAGCGCGAGATGGAGGGCGCGCACGGCGAGGTGCGGGTCATGACCGTCCACGGCGCCAAGGGCTTGGAGGCCCCGATCGTCTTCCTGCCCGACACGACCGTGAAGGCGACGGCGCAGGGCGCGCCGCTGTTCCGCACGCCGGACGGCGATTTCCTGTGGGCCCCGCGCAAGGACGACGACTGCGACGCCTCGGCCGAGGCCAGGCGCCTGCGCGACGACCGCATCGACGACGAGAGCCAGCGCCTGCTCTACGTGGCCCTGACCCGCGCGCGCGACCGCATCGTCGTGTGCGGCCGGGTGGCGGCCAAGCGCACCCCGGCCGACGGCTCCTGGTGGGACCTGGCCAGCCGCGCCTACGACCACGACAGCGTCGACGCCCGCACGCTGGCCCTGTCGGACGGCATGGAGATCACCCGCTTCGGCCCCGACCCGGTCACGGCCTCGGCCGAGCCCGCGAAGACGGTCACCGCGCGCGCCCTGCCCGGCTGGACCGGCCGGATCGCGACGCCGGAAGCCCTGCCCCGCTGGGCCTCGCCGACCAGCCTGGTCGAGGACGTCGGCCGCGCGCCGGCCCCCTCGCCCCTGTCGGCCCGGGGCGGCCTGGGCCGTTTCCGCCGCGGCGAGCTGATCCACAAGCTGTTCCAGATCCTGCCCGACATCGCCCCCGAAGCCCGGGCCGAGGCGGCCCAGCGGCTGCTGGCGCGCGAGTCCGGCCTGTCGGACGACCAGCGCACCGAGATGGCCGCGGCCGCCTTCGCCGTGCTGGACGATCCGAAGTTCTCCGCCGTGTTCGGCCCCGGCTCGCGCGCCGAGGTGGCCATCGCGGGCAAGTCGCCGGAACTGAAGCCGGGCCTGGCCATTTCCGGTCGCCTGGACCGGCTGGTGGTCACGGCCGACCGGGTGCTGGTGGTCGACTACAAAACCAACCGCCCCGCCCCCGACCGGGCCGAGGACGCAGACCCGTCCTATCTGGCCCAGATGGCGGTTTACGCGGCGGTGCTGCGGACCATCTATCCGGGCCGGAGCGTCGAAGCGGCGCTGGTCTGGACCGACGGCGCCAAACTGACGCCGCTTTCGGCGGAGCTACTGGACGCCACCTTGGCCGCTTTGCGAGCCGCCTGAGTTGCCTAACGTGGGGTTCGCCCCCACATGGGCTGACGAAGAATCGCGCTAGCTAGGGCGCGAACTGTGAGGAGAGATCTCTGATGGCCACTGTGAAGGTCACGGACGAATCGTTCGAGCTCGACGTCCTGAAGTCCGGCAAACCCGTGCTGGTCGACTTCTGGGCCGAGTGGTGCGGCCCCTGCAAGCAGATCGCTCCCGCGCTGGAGCAGATCTCCGAAGAGCTGGCCGACCAGGTGACCATCGCCAAGGTCAACATCGAGGACAGCCCCTCGGTCCCGACCCGTTACGGCGTGAAGGGCATTCCGACCCTGATGCTGTTCAAGGACGGCCACATGACCTCGATGAAGGTCGGCGCCATGCCCAAGCAGAAGATCCTGGAATGGCTGTCGGAGACCGGCGTCGCCTCGGCGGCGTGAGCCCCGGCGCACCGGTGAAAGTTTGAGGGACGCCTTCGGGCGTCCCTTTCTTTTTGCCCTTCTCCCCTTCCGGGAGAGGGTTCAGGAGGGCCACGTCTCCGGAGACCGCGCCAGCACCTCGCCGGCGAGGTAGAGCGAGCCGCAGATCACCACCCGCGCCCGTTCGCCGGCCGCTTCGAGCGCCCGGTCCAGCGCCTCGTCGACGCTCTCGCACGCCGTGGCGGCCAGCCCGGCCTCGCGCGCGGCCCCGGCCAGGGCCTCCGGCTGGGTGGCGGTCTCGCTCTCGAACGGAACGGTGAAGATGCGAGGGCCCAGCTCGGCGAAGGCTGAGAAGAAGCCGGCCGCGTCCTTGTTGGCCAGCAGACCCGCGATCAGCACCGGCGGGCGCCCGTCGCGGCGGGTCAGGGCCGCCAGCGCGTCGGCGACCGCGCGGGCCGCGTGCGGGTTGTGGCCGCCGTCGAGATAGAGCTCCGCTCCGGCCGCCTGCGCGCGCTCGGCCAG
>NZ_JAAIVC010000007.1 GCF_010975005.1 Caulobacter sp. 17J65-9
GGGCTTGCCCGCGGCCGGGGCGGGCTGGCCCGCCGGCGCCGGCGCCGGGGCCGGAGTCCGGCTCGGGGTCTGGCTTTGGGCCTGGGCCGTGCCGGCGACGAGCGCGGCGGCGGCGCTTGAGATCAGAAGCGCTCGGATCATTCCCATCCGAAATCCCGGAAGCGCGGCCTCATTATGACCGCCGCGTTAATGCGCGGTAACGTTAGGCTGTGAGGCCCAAAAAGCAAAAGCGCCGGTCGACGACCGGCGCTCTTTTCTTCGTCCGCTGATGCGGCCGGGTCACTTCTTGAGGAAGCCACCGAACTTGTTGGTGAAGCGCGACACGCGGCCACCGCGGTCCAGCAGGGTCTGGTTGCCGCCGGTCCACGCCGGGTGGGTCTTCGGGTCGATATCGAGGTTCAGGGTCGCGCCTTCCTTGGCGTAGGTCGAACGCGTCTGATAGGTCGTCCCGTCCGTCATCACCACGGTGATGAAGTGGTAGTCGGGGTGGATGTCCTGTTTCATCGGCGCGGCGCCCAAAGATAGTCGCGTAAATGGAAAACCCGCCGGTGGTCCCGGCGGGAGCGCGGCTCTATACACGCAGCCTGCTCAGAAAGGCAAGAGGCGCACATGAGTTCCACCGAGGCCGCGTCCGAGGCCCGGGGCCGGCCCAATCCCGGCGCGATGGTTGTAGGTCAGATCGCCGACGAAGCCCGCCGGCGCGAGAAGAAGCGCGACGTGCGCCCGCTGGGGCGGTTGCTGCCTTTCATGCTGCGGCACAAGACCGACACGGGCCTGGCCCTGCTGTTCCTGTTCTGCTCGTCGGCTGCGACGCTCGGTCTCACCGGCGCCTCGCGCCTGCTGGTCGACCACGGCTTCGCCGCCGGGGGCGCGGGAATCGACCGCTGGTTCCTGCTGCTGGGCGGCGTCGCCATGGCCTTGGCCCTGGCGACGGCGCTCCGATATTTCTACGTGACCAAGTCGGGCGAGCGCACGGTCGCGGACCTGCGCAAGGCGGTCTACGCCCACGTCATGACCCTGGATCCGGCCTTCTTCCTGAAGATGCGCACGGGCGAGGTCCTGTCGCGCATGACCACCGACATCCAGATCGTGGAGACCCTGCTCAGCACCTCGATCTCGGTGGCGCTGCGCAACCTGGTCATGCTGGTGGGCGCGATCATCGTTCTGTTCTGGGTGAGCCCGGGCCTGACGGGGCTGGTGCTGCTGCTGGGGCCGCTGGTGCTGACCCCCATGTTCCTGGTCGGCCGGACGGTGAAGAAGCTGACTGTCCAGTCGCAGGACCGCTTCGCTCACGCGGTCGGCTACGCCGGCGAAAGCCTCGACGCGCTGGAGACCGTGCAGGCCTTCGGCCGCGAGCAGAGCGCCACCGCCCAGTTCGGCTCGGCGGTCGAGGGCGCCTTCGCCGCCTCGCTCAAGCGCATCCGCGCCCGCGCCTCCATGACCGCCCTGGTCATCACCCTGATGTTCTGCGGCATCGCGGTGATCCTGTGGCTGGGCGCGCGCGCGGTGATCTCCGGCGACATGTCGGCCGGCGCCCTGGCCCAGTTCGTCTTCCTGTCCTTCCTGGCGGCCGGCTCGGTCGGTTCGCTGGGCGAGGCCTGGGGCGACGTGCAGAAGGCCGCCGGGGCCATGGAGCGAATCGACGAGCTGATGCGTGAGCGGCCGTCGATCGCCGCCCCCGCCCAGCCGGTCGCCCTGCCGGTCAAGCCGCGGGGCGAGGCCGCCTTCGAGAACGTCACCTTCGCCTATCCGGGGCGCCCGGACCTGCCGGCCCTGAACGGCTTCACCCTGGACGTCCGCCCGGGCGAGACGGTCGCCCTGGTCGGTCCTTCGGGCGCGGGCAAGAGCACGGTCTTCCGCCTGCTGCTGCGCTTCTACGATCCGCAGTCCGGCCGCATCCGCATGGACGGGGTGGACCTGCGCGAGGCCGATCCGCGCGCGGTGCGCGAGCGCATCGCCCTGGTCGCCCAGGAAGCGCCGCTGTTCTCGGGCTCGGCGCTCGACAACATCCGCTTCGGCCGCGAGGCCGCCTCGCGCGACGAGGCGGTGGCCGCCGCCGCCGAGGCCCAGGCCCTGGCCTTCCTCGAAGCCCTGCCGGAGGGCCTGGAGACGCCGCTGGGCGAGCGGGCCCGCTCGCTGTCCGGCGGCCAGCGCCAGCGCCTGGCCATCGCCCGCGCCCTGGTGCGCGACGCGCCGGTCCTGCTGCTGGACGAGGCCACCAGCGCGCTGGACGCCGAGAACGAGCGGCTGGTGCAGCAGGCGCTGGACGAGGCCATGAAGGGCCGCACGACCCTGGTCATCGCCCACCGGCTGGCCACCGTCCTGCGCGCCGACCGCATCGTGGTCATGGACCAGGGCCGGGTGGTCGAGGAGGGCACGCACGCCGACCTCGTCGCCCGCGGCGGGCTCTACGCGCGCCTGGCCGAACTGCAGTTCCAGGGGGCCTGAACTCTCCCCTGGGTGAAAACCCCAGGGGAGGAAACGGGGGGCGGGGCTTAGCCGTTGGTACGGATCGCTTGGGAGATCCGATGCCCGCTCCGGCAGCCGTGCAGGTCGTCGTCTGCACCTACAACCGCGCCCAGCACCTGGACGCGACGCTCGCGGCGCTGTCGCGTCAGCAGGCGGCCCCGATGCCCTGGTCGGTGCTGGTCGTGGACAACGCCAGCACCGACGACACGGCCGCCGTGGTCGAGGCCTGGCGCGGGCGCGTGCCGGGCCTGCGGCGGGTGCTGGAGCCGGAGCCGGGCGTGACCGCCGCCCGCCGGCGCGGGGCGCGCGAGACCGAGGCCGACTGGATCGCCTTCGTCGACGACGACAATCTGCTCGAGCCGGACTGGATCGCGGGAGCCGCCGCCGCCATCGCGGCGCAGCCCGAGGCGGGCGGTTTCGGCGGGCGCATCGTGCTCGACTTCGAGGTCCCGCAACCGGCCTTTCTGAAAGGGTTCGGCTTCTGCTTCGCCGAGCAGGACCACGGCGCGGTCCTGTGCGAGGTCGACAACCTGGCCGGGGCCGGGATGCTGCTGCGCCGCGCCGCCCTGGAGGCCTGCGGCTGGACGCGGGAGTCCCTGCTCGCCGACCGGACCGGCGGCCAGCTCATCTCCGGCGGCGACGTGGAGATCTCCCAGCGGGTGCGGGGCGCGGGCTACGCGCTGTGGTACGCGCCCGGTTGCGTGCTCCGCCATCAGATTCCCGCCAGTCGCATGAGCCGGCTCTATCTGCTGAGGATGGCCGAGGGGCTGGGCGTGTCGGAGAGCCTGGTCAACGCGCTGGGCTGGCCCGGCCCCTACGCGACCTGGCGGGCTCAGGCGAAGGACAACGCCTGGCGGTGCGGGGTCTGGGCGGCGGGCGAGCTTCGGCGCGCCCTCATGCGCCGCTACGGCGTGACCGGGGCGCTGGCGTGGCTGTGGTTCGCCGGCGGCATGCGCCGGGGCGTCAGGGCGGTGGAAAGCATGCCGGGCGACCGGCGCGCCGCCTTCTTCGGAGCGGCGGCGCGTCGGGCCTAGCGCCTTAGGCGCCGCGCAGCTTCTCGATCAGCTGCGGATGCAGGTCGAGGTTGGCGGCGCAGATGGAGACGCCGCTCTTCGGGTCGCCGTCCTCGTCGATGGTCGTCACCTTGCCGCCCGCCTCGGTGACCAGCAGGATGCCCGCCGCCACGTCCCAGGGCTTCAGGTTGCGCTCCCAGTAGGCGTCGTAGCGGCCCGCCGCGACCCAAGCGAAGTCCAGCGCCGAGGAGCCCAGGCGACGCACGCCGGCCACCCGCTGGGTCAGCTGGTGCAGCTCCTTCAGGAACTGGCCGTGGCCCGGACGGCCGACGAACGGAACGCCGGTGCCGATCAGGGCGTCGTCCAGCCGGTTGCGGCCGGCCACGCGGATGCGCTTGTCGTTCAGGAAGGCGCCCTTGCCCCGCTCGGCCCAGAACAGCTCGTTCAGGATCGGGTTGAAGGTGACGCCGGCCACGATCTCGGTGCGGCCGTCGGCCTCGCGGCGCTCCAGCGCCACGGTGACCGCGAAGTGCGGCATGCCGTGCACGAAGTTGGTGGTGCCGTCGATCGGGTCGACGATCCAGGTGTGGGTCTTGTCGGTGCCTTCGACCAGGCCGCGTTCCTCGCCCAGGAAGCCGTAGCCCGGGCGCGCCTTGAGCAGGCTCTCGAACAGGGCGGCCTCGGTCTTCAGGTCGGCGGCGGTGACGAAGTCGCCCGGCCCCTTGCGGGAGACCTGCAGCTCCTGGACCTCGCCGAAGTCGCGCGCGAGCGGACGGGCGGCCTTGCGGACCGCGTCGATCATCACCTGAAGCAGGGCGGAGGGCGTGCTCACGTCAGCATCCAAACTCCGCTCGCCCCGTCCAGGACGAGGCGAGCGGTAAAAAGGTTAGTCCGCGCGGCGGACGTACTCGCCGGACTCGGTCGACACCACGATGCGCTCGCCGGTGGTCATGTACGGCGGGATCATGATGCGCATGCCGTTGTTGGCGATGGCCGGCTTGTAGGACGACGAAGCGGTCTGGCCCTTCACGGTGGGCTCGGTCTCGACGACTTCCAGGGTGACGTATTCCGGCAGCGACAGGCCGATCGGACGCTCTTCGTGCGACTCGATGGTCACTTCCATGCCGTCCTGCAGGAATTGGGCGCGCTCTTCGCCGACCCAGTCCTTCTGCAGTTCGATCTGCTCGTAGGAGACCTTGTCCATGAACACCAGGACGTCGCCCTGGTCGTACAGGAAGGTGTAGTCCTTCTGCTCCAGGCGAACCCGCTCGACCGTGTCTTCCGACCGGAAGCGCTCGTTCAGCTTGGTGCCGGTGATCAGGTTCTTCATTTCGACCTGGGCGAAGGCGCCGCCCTTGCCCGGCTTCACGTGGGCGGTCTTGACCGCGACCCAGAGGCCGCCGTCGTGCTGGAGCACCATGCCCGGTTTGATTCCGTTGGCGTTGATCTTCATGGGAAGCGGTCCCGCGAAAGGGGCTGAAATTCGGCCGCGGAACCTAGAGTGCGAACGGAAAAAGGGGAAGCCGGATTTTCGGGGCGGCGATCAGCGCGGGCGCTGAACGGCGCCGCCCTCGCGCCGGGCCTCAGGCCTGGGCGGCGGGAAGGTCGACCCAGAAGCGGGCCCCCTCGCCCGGGCGGCTCTCGAAGCCGATGCGGCCGCCCTGCAGTTCGGCCAGTCGGCGCGCCAGCGCCAGGCCGATGCCGTGGCCCTCGATCTCCGACTTCTCCATGCCCAGCCGGTTGAACGGCTCGAACAGCTCGGTCTGCTTTTCCAGCGAGATGCCCGGGCCACGATCGATCACCTCGATGCGGGCGGTCTCGGCGTCCGGACGGGACAGGCGGAAGATCACCACGCCGCCGGACCGGCCGTACTTCACGGCGTTGGTCGCCAGATTGGTGACCACCTGCGACAGCCGCACGGAGTCGGCCAGGGCCACCAGGCGGTCCTGGGCGGGCTCGACCACGAAGCGCAAGCCCGCGGATTCCGGCCGCACGGCCACGGCGCGGCGCACGTCCTCGGCCAGGCCGTCCAGGTCCACCGAGCGCAGGGTGACGGCCACGCGGCCGGCTTCGGCGCGGGCCACGTCCAGCAGGTCGTTGGCCAGGGCCTCGACCTGACGGGCGGTGCGCACCAGCATTTCGGACATTTCCGCCTGGGTCGGCGACACCGGGCCGAGCTGGCCGGAGGCCCACAGCTCGCCGATGCCGATGACGCCGGCGACGGGGCTCTTGATCTCGTGGCTGACGTTGGCCAGCAGGCGCGACTTGGCGGCGCTGGCGGCCTCGGCGCGCAGCAGGCCGGCCTGGGCGGCCGCGGCCAGGCGGTCGCGCTCGTCCAGCAGGGCGGCGACCAGCAGGATCGGCACGCAGCCCAGCAGGACGTAGAGCTGGGTGACGCGCAGCTTGGTCTCGACCATGCTGAAGGCGCCCAGCACCGCGGGGCCGGTCTCGAGCATGACGCCGGCGATCGCGCCCAGCGCCACGATCAGGATGGCGCTGGCCGCCCCGAACAGGCGCAGGCGAACCGCCGCCAGCAGCAGCATCGGGGTGATCAGGAAGCCGATCGCATATTTGGATTGGAGGAAGGCGACGGCCGTGACGACGGCCATGCCCAGCAGGATGGCGGCGGCCTCGAGCAGGCGGCGGGGCTGGCGCCATTCCTGGAGACGCTCGGGGGTGACCGAAAGGCCCACGGTGCCGACCACGGCCAGGCCCAGGGCGTGGCCGAACCACCAGGTCTCGACCGTGTGACGGAAGTCGCCGAGCCCGGCGGCGGCGAGGCCGGCGCCGGCGAACAGGGCGCCGGGCAGCGGCGAAACCAGCGGGACGGCGAGCAGATAGCGGGCCAGGCCGTTCAGGCTGGACAGGTCGAACCCCTGCGGGGCCACCCGGCGGGCCAGGAACACGGCGGTGGCCACCTCCAGCATGTTGGCGACGGTGAACATCGCCGTCTGGGTCAGCGAATTGCCGACCAGGACGTTGGCGGTGGCGAAGGCCACGGTGATGAACAGGGCGTAGGCGGCGTCGAACTCGGCGCTGCGCGGGCCGCGCAGCCAGCCGGCCACGGCCACGCCGCCGGCGCCCCACAGCGCTGCGACCAGGCCGGTCATGCGCGTGGTCAGGATCGCGGCCACGCCCAGCACGAGGACGAGCACGGCGGCGACCAGGCAAGCGGTGACGCGCGCGGAGCGGAGCTCCGACGTCGAACGGGGACCCGCCGCCGCTTCCGGCGCGTGTTGGGTGGTTCCTGCGTAGGCCTCGGCCATTAGGTCCGGCCTCCTCGCCAGACTCTCGATCTTGGCCGGCTAACAGAACACGAGGATTCTAATTTTGATTGAACGGGTTCCGTTCTTTCAGCCCGGCCTCGATCTCGGCCAGGAAGGCGCGCACGGCGGCCGCGGGGCCGTCCGGGCGCGCCCAGACCCCGGCGCTGACCGCCAGGAAGTCGGCCCCCGCCCGCACCAGCGGGCGGCAGTTCTCGACCGTCACGCCGCCGATCGCAACGCACGGAATTTCCATGGTTTCCTGCCAGATCGACAGGATTTCCGGCTCGGCGCGGGTCGGCGCTTCCTTGGTCGTGGTCGGGAAGAAGGCGCCGAAGGCGACGTAGTCGGCGCCGGCCTCGGCCGCCTCCATGGCCAGGTGGCGGCTGTCGTGACAGGTGACGCCGACCATGCCGTTTTGGCCCACCGCCTTGCGCGCGTCGGCGAAGGACGCGTCGCCCTGGCCGATGTGGACGCCGTCGCAGCCGAGCGCGCGGGCCAGGTCGGGCCGGTCGTTCATGATCACGGCCACGCCGTGCGCGTGGGCCAGCGGCAGGATCGCCCGGGTCGCCTCGGCGATCGCGTCGTCGGAGGCTCCCTTCAGCCGGATCTGCAGGGCGGCGACGTCGCCGGCGCCCAGCGCCGCCTCCAGGTCGCGCAGGAAGCCCGCCAGGTCGGGCAGGGCGGACGGGGTGATCAGGTAAAGGCGGCAGAGCGGCTCGGTCATCGGCGCGGGAATGGGCGCGCGCGGCGTGAGGGTCAAGAGGCTGGGCTCAAGAGGCCGCGGTTGAGGCCCACCGGTCGCGAGTGCGGCGCCGGGTCGCGACTGAGAACGATTTGCAGATGCGGCCGGTTGTGCTATCGAGAGTCGTTCTCAGTCAGTGGGTCCGCCCCGTGTACGTCTGCAACTGTAACGGAATCCGTGAACGCGAGGTCCGCGCGGCCATCGACGCGGGCGCCGTGCGTCCGAAACAGGTATTCGATCGTTGCAACGCGGCGCCCCAGTGCGCCAAATGCGTGTGCGACATGCGGCGGATGATTCAGGAGTCCGAGGAGGCCCTGCGCTTCGCCGCCGAATAAGGAGGCGGGGCTGATGAAGGGCGATCCGGCGATCGTGAAGCTTCTGAACGCGGTGCTCACCAACGAGCTGACCGCGGTCAACCAGTACTTCCTGCACGCTCGGATGTTCGAGAGCTGGGGCTTCCACCACCTGGGCAAGATCATCTACGACGAGTCGATCGGCGAGATGAAACACGCCGACCGGCTGATCAAGCGGGTGCTCTACCTCGAAGGCCTGCCGAACCTCCAGGACCTGCACAAGCTGCGCATCGGCGAGACCGCGGTCGAGTGCATGGGCGCCGACCTGGCGCTGGAGGTCGAGGGCCGCGCCCTGCTGGTCGAAGGCGTGCGCGCCTGCGAGGCGGCCTCGGACTTCGTCAGCCGCCGGCTGCTCACCGACATCCTGGCCGACACCGAAGAGCACATCGACTTCCTGGAGACCCAGCTGTCGCTGGTGGAGTCGCTGGGCGAGCAGAACTACCTGCAGAGCGCCATGGGCCAGATCCAGACGGACTCCTCGGCCACCGGCAACTGATCGGCAGAATTTCTTAGAGCTGGAGCGCGACGGCCGCCGAAACGGCGTCCATTTCGGCTGTCACGCGCCGAGGCGTCGCCGGAACCGCCGCCGGAGCAACCTGTTACTCCTGCTCCACGGACGGAGAGTTCCATGTTGCAGGCGGGCCGGGACGCCTTGGCTGATTTCCTCAACAGCCGCGATCGCAGCGCCAGTCACGTGGCGCTGGGCGTGGTGCTGTGTGTCGGGGCTGTGGCGCTGTCGGCGGTGATCGCCGGCCGCAACGCGCCGACCCCGCGCAACCCCGAAGTGAAGGCGCACTACGACGCGCTCGAGCAACCGGCCATGCAGCCGCCGCGTGCGGTCTTCGGCGTGGTCTGGCCAGCCCTGTTCTCCATGCTGACCTGGTCGGGCCTGCGAATCTGGAACGCGCGCGGGCCCGAGCGCGACCGCGCCTTCGCGCTATGGGCGGCGATCCAGGGCCTGCAGGCGCTGTGGATGGCCTGGGGGCCCCGCCACCGGCTGGCGCAGGTGCTGACCGCCGTGACCACGCTGGGGGCGACGGCGGCCTATGTGAACGCGGCGCGCAAGGTCGACGGCAAGGCCGCGGCCATGGTCGCGCCCTACGCCGGCTGGATCAGCTTCGCCAACGTCCTGACCGAGGAGCTGTGGCGCAAGAACCGGCCGACGCAGACGCCGAGCGGCCACACCGTGCACTAAGCCTCAGACGTCGCCGTAGATCGCGGTGAAGCGGGCCTGCAGGTCGTCCAGGTCGCGCTGGGCGCGGCTCTCGTCGCGCTTGGCGCGCTCCATGGCGTCCAGCGCCCGCTCGCGGTCGTTGCGCAGGCGCTTGAGGCCGGCGCGGATCGACTCACGTTCCTGGGCGGTCAGCTTCGGATCGGCCAGCCGGGCCTCCTGCTGGCGCATTTCCTTCTCCAGCCGCTCGGCCTCGTAATAGGCGTTGCTCGCGTCGGAGCTTGCGCGGTCCACGTCCTGCTTGGCCGAGTAGATCAGCTTGCCGTCGGAGTAGCCGGCCAGGAAGTCGGGCTCCAGGTCGGCCGGGCAGACGCCGGCGTAGCTCGAGCCGGCCGCGCCGACCCGGAAGCCCCGCTGCGGCTGGCAGTAGTCGAGCAGGCCCTGCTCGCGGCCGCGCTTCCAGGCCGTGACGTCGGGCGTCACGCCGTGCGGCGCGCAGGCCTTGGCGTGGTCGTCGACCCGGCTCATCGGCGCGCCGGCGGCGCCGTCGCGTAGCCCGATGCCCTGCCAGTCGCCGGCCAGGCACTCGTTCTTGTCCAGCGTGGCGCAGCTGCCGAGCAGCAGCAGAGCCGGCACGATCAACAGACGACGCATGGAAACGCTCCCCCCGATGTCCCCGGCGGGAAAAGACCACAGCTAAGCTTGAGACGCAAAAAGGGCCGCGGCGTGAACCGCGGCCCTTCGAGCTTTTCAGCGATGAGGGGCGGTTTAGGCCGCCACCTTCTCCATCGCGGCTTCCCACTGGCCCAGAGCGGCCAGGCCGTTCATGCGGGCGCGGTGCAGGAAGGCGGCCTGGGCGGCCGGCACGTTTTCCTTCTTGCCCGACCAGGCCTTCTGCGGCGCGGCCTGCAGGGCGCGGCCGTAGGAGAAGGTCATCTTCCACGGGAAGCCGCCGATGCGGTTCATGGCGTCCAGGTGCGCGGTGGCCTGCTCGTCGGTCTGGCCGCCCGACAGGTAGGCGATGCCCGGCACGGCCGACGGCACGGTGGCCTTCAGGGCGGCGACGGTGCGCTGAGCGACTTCCTCGACCGAGGCCTGCACCGGCGCCTTCTTGCCGGAGATGACCATGTTCGGCTTCAGCACCATGCCTTCCAGGGCCACGCGCTGTTCGAACAGCTCGTTGAAGACGGTGGTCAGCACCCAGCGGGTGACCTCGTCGCAGCGCTCGATCGAGTGGGCGCCGTCCATCAGGATTTCCGGCTCGACGATCGGCACGATCTGGTGCGCCTGGCAGATGGCGGCGTAGCGGGCCAGGGCGTGGGCGTTGGCCTTCACCGCGCCCCAGGTCGGGACGCCGTCGGCGATGTCGATCACCGCGCGCCACTTCGCGAAGCGGGCGCCGCGCTCGTAGTACTTCACCAGGCGCTCGCCCAGGCCGTCGAGGCCCTCGGTGATGGTCTCGTTCGGGAAGCCCGGCAGCGGCTTGGCGCCCTTGTCGACCTTGATGCCCGGAACGGCGCCGGCGGCGGCGATCAGCTCGACCAGCGGCGTGCCGTCGGCGGCGTTCTGCCAGATGGTCTCGTCATACAGGATCACGCCCGAGACGTGCTTCATGCCCTCGGCGCGGAACATCAGCTCGCGGTAGTCGCGGCGGTTCTCTTCGGTGTTTTCGACACCGATCCCGTCGAAGCGCTTCTTGATGGTGCCGGTCGATTCGTCGGCGGCCAGGATGCCCTTGCCGGGCGCCACCATGGCTTCCGCCACCGCGTTCAGAGCTTGCAGGTCCATAGTCGTAGTCCCTCGATAATCGTTCAGTTCGTTCGGCCGTCGCTCGTCCAGCGACCTTAGCCGCGCAGCGCCTCGACGCCCGGCAGGGCCTTGCCTTCCATCCACTCCAGGAAGGCGCCGCCAGCCGTGGACACGAAGGTGAAATCGTCGGCCACGCCCGCATGATTCAGGGCCGCGACCGTGTCCCCGCCACCCGCCACTGCGGTAACTGCTCCGCTCTTGGCCAGTTCCGCCGCGGCCTTGGCGGCCGCCACGGTGGCCGCGTCGAACGGCGGCACCTCGAACACGCCCAGCGGGCCGTTCCAGATCAGGGTCTTGGAGTTCTTCATCGCGTCGATCAGGCGCGCCACGCTCTGCGGCCCGGCGTCCAGGATCTTTTCGTCGGCGGTGATTCCGTCGAGGGCGCGAACCGTCGCAGGCGCGCCCGGCTTCACCTCGACGGCGACGACCACGTCGACCGGCAGCAGCAGTTCGCAGCCGGCCTTGGCGGCCTCGGCCATGATCTCGCGCGCGGTGTCGGCCAGGTCCTTCTCGCAGAGCGAGCCGCCGACGTCGTGGCCTTGGGCGAACAGGAAGGTGTTGGCCATGCCGCCGCCGATGGCCAGGCGGTCCAGCTTGGCGACCAGGTTCTTCAGCAGGTCCAGCTTGGTCGAGACCTTGGAGCCGCCGACGATGCCCAGCACCGGGCGCTTCGGCTGGCCCAGCGCCGCGTTCAGCGCTTCCAGCTCGCGGCGCATGCTCTCGCCGGCGTAGGCGGGCTTGAGGCGGGCGACGCCCTCGGTCGAGGCGTGGGCGCGGTGCGCGGCGGAGAAGGCGTCGTTGACATAGAGGTCGCCCAGTTCGGCCAGCTGGGCGGCGAAGGCCGGGTCGTTCTTCTCTTCGCCCTTGTGGTAGCGGACGTTCTCCAGCAGCACGACGCCCTTGGCCGGCAGCGCGGCGATGGCGGCTTTCGCCTGTTCGCCCACGCAGTCGTCGGCGAAGGCGACCGGCTCGCCCAGCAAGGCCGACAGGGCCGGCGCCACCGGGGCCAGGCTCATGGACGGCACGCGCTCGCCCTTGGGGCGGTCGAAGTGGGCCAGCAGGGCGACCTTGGCGCCCAGGGCCTGCAGCTTGCGGATGGTCGGAATCGCCACGCGCAGGCGGGTGTCGTCGCTGACCTTGCCGTCCTGCATCGGCACGTTGAAGTCGACGCGCACCAGCGCGGTCTTTCCGGAGAGGTCGCCGGCCTGGTCGAGGGTGCGGAAGGTCATCGTGGGCGTGCCCTGAAAAGCGGCTCGCCCCGACCGGCAGTCGGGGCGAGCGAACGGAGACGAAAAGAGGCTTAGAGGAACTTGGCCATCGCCAGAGCGGTGTCGCTCATGCGCGTGGCGAAGCCCCACTCGTTGTCGTACCAGCTCAGGACGCGGGCCAGCTTGCCCTCGATCACCTGCGTCTGCGGCAGGGCGAAGGTCGAGGAGGCGGCGATGTGGTTGATGTCCATCGACACGATCGGGTCGTTGGTCACGGCCAGCACGCCCTTCATCGGGCCTTCGGCGGCGGCGATCATGGCCGCGTTGATCTCTTCCTTGGTCACTTCGCGGCCCGGGACGATCTTCAGGTCGACCACCGAGACGTTCGGGGTCGGGACGCGGATCGAGGAGCCGTCCAGCTTGCCCTTCAGTTCCGGCAGCACCAGGCCGACGGCCTTGGCCGCGCCGGTCGAGGTCGGGATCATGGACAGGGCCGCCGCGCGGGCGCGATAGAGGTCCTTGTGCATGGTGTCCAGCGTCGGCTGGTCGCCGGTGTAGGCGTGGATGGTGGTCATGTAGCCACGCTCGATGCCGCACAGGTCCTGCAGGACCTTGGCCACCGGCGCCAGGCAGTTGGTGGTGCACGAGGCGTTCGACACCACGGTGTCGGCGGCGGTCAGCACGCCGTCGTTCACGCCGAAGACGATGGTCTTGTCGGCGTTGTCGCACGGGGCGGAGACCAGCACGCGCTTGGCGCCGGCTTCCAGGTGCGCCGAGGCCTTCTCCTTGGAGGTGAAGATGCCGGTGCACTCGAAGGCGATGTCGACGCCCATTTCCTTGTGCGGCAGCTCGGCCGGGTTACGGATGGCCGTGACCTTGATCTTGCCGAGGCCGACGTCGATCCAGTCCTCGCCCGAGGTCACGGTGCCCGGGAAACGGCCGTGCACGCTGTCGTAGCGCAGCAGGTGGGCGTTGGTCTCGACGGGACCCAGGTCGTTGATGGCGACCACTTCGATGTCGCGGCGGCCGTGCTCGACGATCGAGCGCAGGACGAGACGGCCGATGCGGCCGAAACCGTTGATGGCGACGCGAAGGGTCATGAGCGGGTCCTCTGGGGCGGAAAGTCGCGCGACATGCGCGCGCGGAAAGGGTCGGCGGCGTTTCGCCCCCGGGGGCGGTCAAGTCAACCCCTGCGGGACCTCAACACGAGTGACCAAATGCTACGGTTTTGGGAGCGTTGCGGCGTCGGTTTTGCAATTGAACGCAAGTTTCATCGCCGCGTCTCCCCGGCGCCGTAAGATGCAGTGCTTTCAGATATGCAAGTTGTTGCAATGAGCCTCGCCGACGGGATCTCCGGGGCGCGGGCTGCGGCGCTTGCGCGCGGTCGGGCGGCTGCGACGTCTCGTCGATAACGCCGGACGGACCCGAGCGCTAGGCTGGTCGCGAGGGGGATACACCATGCGTCCGGCGTTCCTCGCCGCCCTGGCGGCGGCGCTCTTCGTGCAAGCGATTCCCGCCAGCGCGGCGGACCGCGGCGAGGCGAACCTGCGCGTGTTCGACAACGCCTGGAAGCGGGTCGAGCGCAACTACTACGACCACGGCTTCCACGGCCTCGACTGGAAGGCCACGGGCGCCGAATTCCGGCCCAAGGCCGCGGCCGCCGTCGACGAGCGGGCGCTCTATGCGGTGATCCAGGCCATGCTGGGCCGGCTCAAGGACCGGCACGCGTTCGTCAGCAGTCCGGAGTACCTGAAGCGCCGGGCGGACGCCGCCTCGGGCGAGACCTCGGCGGCGGCGCAGACCGCGCCCCGGCCCCGTCATCGTCCGGCCGAGCTTCACGAGGGCGCCTGGGTCATCGGCTTCGACGAATTCGACAGGGGAACCGCCGGCTGGCTGGCCGGAGAAATCGCGCGCGTCCCCGCCGGCGCGCCGCTGGTCGTCGACCTGCGCGGCAATCGCGGCGGCTACATCTCCGAACTGCGGCGCAGTCTCGCCTGCATCGCGCCCGAGGGCTGGGTGGTCCTGCGGACCACCTCGCGCCGCGGCTTCGTCGTGAAGGAGCGCGTCGGGGCCTGCGAGGGCGCGCGGCCGGGGGCGCTGGTCGTGCTGGTCGGCCCGGGCAGCAACAGCGCCGCCGAGCTGTTCGCCGCGGCGATCCAGGAGACCGGCCGAGGCCGGATCGTCGGCGAGCGGACCGGCGGGGCGGTGCTGGCCTCCCAGGAGTATTCCCTGCCCGACGGCGGCGCGCTCAGCGTCAGCGTCGCCGACGCCCGCACCGGGGCCGGCGTGCGGCTGGAAGGGCAGGGCGTGCGCCCTGACGTCGAGGCGGTGACGACCGCCGCCGACCGCAAGGCCAACCTCGATCCCGCGCTGGCCCGGGCCGTGCAGGTCGCCGCCGGCCGCTGAGGCGTCAGCCCCGGACCGGCTTCACCTTCGCGGCCGCCTCGCGGGCGCGTTCGCGGGCCTGGTCGACGTCGGCGCCGCGCGCCAGGGCCACGCCCATGCGCCGGCGCTCGAAGGCTTCCGGCTTGCCGAACAGGCGCAGGTCGGCCCCCGGCACGCTCAGGGCCTGATCCACGCCCTCGAAGGCGACGCCCTCGGCCTCCATGCCGCCGTAGATGACAGCGCTGGCGCCCGGCTCGCGCTGCGAGGTGTCGACCGACAGGCCCAGGATGGCGCGGGCGTGCAGGCAGAACTCCGACATGGTCTGGCTGGCCAGGGTGACCAGGCCGGTGTCGTGCGGACGGGGGCTGACCTCCGAGAACCAGACGTCGTCGCCCTTCACGAACAGCTCGACGCCGAACACGCCCTGGCCGCCGAGCGCGCCGGTGACCTTGGCGGCGATGTCCTGGGCGCGTTCCAGCGCCTTGGGGCTCATCGGCTGCGGCTGCCAGCTCTCGACATAGTCGCCCTTCACCTGGCGGTGGCCGATGGGGGCGCAGAAGCGGGTCTCGATCTCGCCAGCGGCGTTGCGGGCGCGAACGGTGAGGAGCGTGATCTCGTAGTCGAACTCGACCCGGCCCTCGACGATGACGCGGGCCTGCTCGACCCGGCCGCCGGCCAGCGCGTAGGTCCAGGCGCCGTCGACGTCGTCGGGGCTCTCCAGATAGCTCTGGCCCTTGCCCGAGGAGGACATCACCGGCTTCACGAAACAGGGGAAGCCGGTCACGTCGCGGGCGGCGGCGGCCAGCTCGTCGCGGCTGGAGGCGAAGGCGAAGCTGGAGGTCGGCAGGCCCAGCTCCTCGGCCGCCAGCTTGCGGATGCCCTCGCGGTTCATGGTCAGCTGGGTGGCGCGCGCGGTCGGGATGACGGTGGCCAGGCCTGCGGCCTCGACCTCGGCCAGAACTTCGGTGGCGATGGCCTCGATCTCCGGCACCACCAGGTGCGGGCGCTCCTGCTTGATCACGGCGCGCAGCGCGGCCGGATCGGTCATGGCGATCACGTGCGAGCGGTGGGCGACCTGCATGGCCGGCGCGTTCGGATAGCGGTCGACCGCGATCACCTCCACGCCCAGGCGCTGCAGCTCGATCGCCACTTCCTTGCCGAGCTCTCCCGAGCCCAGCAGCATGACCTTGGTGGCGGTGGGCGACAGCGGCGTGCCGAGGCGCATGGGAATATCCTTTGATAGAAAAAGGGCCCGTCCGCCTTGGACGGAACGGGCCCTGGGTCGTTGATCAGGCGGTCGGGATCAGAGCTGCGACTTGGCCGCGGCGACCACGCCTTCCGGGGTGATGCCGAACTCCTGGTACAGCCGGTCGTACGGCGCGCTGGCGCCGAAGCCCTTCATGCCGACGAACACGCCGTCGTCGCCGATGAAGCGTTCCCAGCCGAACTTCACCGCCGCTTCGACCGCGACGCGCGCCTTGGTCTTGCCGATCACCTTGCGCTGGTAGGCGGCGTTCTGGGCTTCGAACAGCTCCCAGCACGGGGTGGAGACCACGCGGGCGCCGATGCCTTCGGCTTCCAGCTGGGCGCGGGCGGCCATGGCGATGGCCACTTCGGTGCCCGAGGCGAACAGGGTGACCTGGGCCGGGCCGGCCTCGGCCGCGGCCAGTTCGTAGGCGCCGCGGGCCGACAGGTTCTCTTCGGCCTGCACGGTGCGCACCGCCGGGGTCTTCTGGCGCGACAGGGCCATCACCGACGGCGAGGTCTTGGCGTCCAGAGCGGCCTTCCAGCACTCCATCACCTCGACCGCGTCGGCCGGGCGGAACACCAGCAGGTTCGGGATGCAGCGGAGCGCGGCCAGGTGCTCCACCGGCTGGTGGGTCGGGCCGTCCTCACCCAGGCCGATCGAGTCGTGGGTCAGCACGTGGATGGCGCGCACGCCCATCAGCGCGGCCAGGCGGATGGCCGGGCGGCTGTAGTCGGAGAACACCAGGAAGGTGCCCGAATAGGGGATGATCCCGCCGTGCAGCGCCATGCCGTTCATGGCTGCGGCCATGCCGTGCTCGCGCACGCCCCAGTGGACGTAGCGGCCGTCGTAGTCCGGATAGTCGAACGCCTTCATGCCCTTGACGAAGGTGTTGTTCGAGCCGGTCAGGTCGGCCGAGCCGCCGATCATCTCGGGGATGAACGGGGTCAGGTTCTCCAGCGCCGAGCCCGAGGAGACGCGGGTGGCGGCGGCCGGCTTGGCGTCGGTCTGCTTGACGATCTCGGCGTCGATGGCGGCGAAGGCTTCGGCCGGCAGCTCGCCCTTCATGGCGCGCAGGAACTCGGCCGACTTTTCCGAACCCTTCAGGCGGTCTTCCCAGGCGCGGCGCTGACGGCCGCCCTTGCGGCCGGCCTTGCGCCAGGCGTCGACGATGTCTTCCGGCAGCTCGAACGGCGGCAGGGTCCAGCCCAGCTTCTGGCGGGTGGCGGCGATTTCGGCCGCGCCCAGGGCCGCGCCGTGGGTCTTGTGGCTGCCTTCCATGGTGGCCGCGCCCTTGCCGATGCGGGTGCGGCAGGCGATCAGGGTCGGGCGGTCCTGGCGAGTGGCCCAGGTCAGGGCGCGACGGATCTGGTCCATGTCATGGCCGTCGATCCGCTTCACCGCCCAGCCGAACGCCTTGAAGCGGGCCAGCTGGTCGCCGGTTTCCGAGATGCGGACGTCGCCGTCGATGGTGATCTCGTTGTCGTCCCACAGGACGGTCAGCTTGTTCAGCTTGAAGCGGCCGGCCAGGCCGATGGCTTCATGGCTGACGCCTTCCATCAGGCAGCCGTCGCCGGCGACCACCCAGGTGCGGTGGTCGACCAGCTCGTCGCCGAAGCGGTTCGCCAGGTGGCGCTCGGCCATGGCCATGCCGACGGCGGTGGCCAGGCCCTGGCCCAGCGGGCCGGTGGTGGTCTCGACGCCCGGCGTGTGGCCGTACTCGGGGTGGCCCGGGGTCTTGGAGTCCCACTGGCGGAAGTTCTTCAGCTCCTGGGCCGTCACTTCCTTCACCCCGGTCAGGTGCAGGAGCGAGTAGATCAGCATGGAGCCGTGGCCGGCCGACAGCACGAAGCGGTCGCGGTCGTGCCACTCGGGCTTGCGCGCGTCGTACTTCAGGAAGCGGGTGAACAGCACGGTGGCCACGTCGGCCATGCCCATCGGCATGCCGGGGTGGCCGGAGGCCGCCTGCTCGACGCCGTCCATGGACAGCACGCGGATGGCGTCGGCCATGCGCTGCGGCGAAACCGACGTGCGGGCGGGGGCGCGGACGAGGTCGTCGGCCATGAAACGGACTCCGGAGACGAGGAAAACAGGGCGCGCGCGCTTTACCTGACGCACGGCGCGCGTTCTATACAGATTCGTGTCAGGATTTGGGTGGAGGGGCGTGATGGCGGACTCGACCAGTGAACTGGACGCCGCGGCCGGCCGGCTTGACCAGGCGCTGACCGCGCTGGAGGGGCGCTTCCGTGCGCTCAAGGCGCAGAGCCGTGGCGGCGAGGGCGATCTGTTCGATCAGGACCGCGCGCGCCTGGCCGATGACCTCGATCGCGCCCGGGCCCGCGCCCGCGACCTCGAGGACGCCGCCGCCGAGGCGTCTGCGGCTCTGGGTCGCGCCGCCGAACACGTCCGTCTGATCCTGACCGCCGAGGAATAGTCCCGTGGCCACCGTCACCGTCGAGATCAACGGCCGCCCCTACAACGTCGGTTGCGCCGACGGCCAGGAGGAGCGCGTCCGCGCCCTGGCCCGCCAGTTCGACGACAACGTCCGCCAGGTGGCCCAGGACGTCGGCCACGTCGGCGACATCCGCCTGTTCCTGATGGCCGCCCTGCTGGTCGCCGACGAGCTGTCGGACATCCGCACCCAGCTGAACCGCCTGCGCGCCGAGCACGACCGGACCATGGCCGGTTCCGAAACCGTGGAGAAGCGCGCCGCCGACGCGCTCAACGCCGCGGCCGGGCGGCTTGAGAAGCTGCTGGCGGAGTAGCGGCCATCCCTTTTCCGTCATCCCGGAAAGCGCGCAGCGCTTATCCGGGACCCAGCAAGCGCGGCCCCGAAGCTGCGATGGCGGCCTGCAACAGGCGTGGCGCGGGCTGGGTCCCGGCTCTTCGCTGCGCTGCGGCCGGGATGACGGAAGTTCAATTGCGACAGCGCGCAGGGTTGTGATCGTTTCCCCCGCCCCCTACCTTGGACGTCCGGCGGGTCTTGCTGCGGCTCACGTCGAAGGCTTCACATCCCGGGGACCTTAATCATCCTCGAAGGGAGCTGTCCCTGTTCGGGTCCGTGGACCCGCGCACACGGCGCCCACCTGGCTATCCAGGTCCGAGGGGATTGAAACCGCCTTCACGGTTCTACGCGGCGCCGCCACCCTCTTCTTCCGGACGCGTTCCAGGCGTACAGCTTCGCCGAACGCGCCGATGACCGATTTCCCCGATCCCAAAGCGGCCGCCAGGGCCCACGCCGCCGAGGCCCGCGCCCAGGCGTTCGCGCTGAACCCGATGGCCGGCGAGACGGCGGCGGCGCTGTTTCCCGCGTTCTGGATTCCCGCGCCCGGCGCGGTGGTGGCCGGCTATTGGCCGTTCCGCACCGAGATCGACCCGCGTCCGCTGATGCGCCGGCTGATGCGGCTGGGCGCGCGCCTGGCCCTGCCGGCCACGCCGCCGCGCGGCTCGCACGATCCGCTGACCTTTCGCCTTTGGCGCCCCGAGGCCGAGCTCGCGCCCGGGCACTTCAAGGTGCATGAACCGCTGGAGGACGCGCCCGTCCTGGTCCCCGACCTGGTGATCGTGCCGCTGCTGGCCTTCGACCGCTTCGGCGGGCGGCTGGGCTACGGCGCCGGCCATTTCGACCGGACCCTGGAAGCCCTGCGCGCGTTCAAGCCCGTGGTGGCGGTGGGCCTGGCCTACGCCGCCCAGGAAATCGACCAAACGCCGATCGAGGCGCACGACCAGAAACTGGACGGCGTCGTCACCGAGCTCGGCTATATTGCGGTCCGAGAGGACGACTGAATGCGTATCGCTTTTTTCGGAGACGTCGTGGGCCGCTCCGGCCGCGAGGGTCTCGCCGACCACCTTCCCGCCCTGCGCCGCCGCTTGGGGCTAGAGTTCGTGGTGATCAACGCCGAGAACGCGGCGGCCGGCTTCGGCATCACCGAGGCCACCGCGCGCGACCTGTTCGAGGCCGGGGCCGACTGCCTGACCTTGGGCAACCACTCCTGGGACCAGAAGGAGGCGCTCACCTACATCGAGCGTGAGCCCAGGTTGATCCGGCCCGCCAACTATCCGCGCCTGTCGCATGCGCCCGGCCGCGGCGCGAACCTCTACGAGACCCAGTCCGGCAAGCGGGTGCTGGTGATCAACGCGCTGGGCCGCGTGCACATGGACGCGCTGGACGACCCGTTCGCCGCCGTCGACAAGGAGCTGGAGTCCTGCCCGCTGGGCCTGGCCGCCGACGCCGTGATCGTCGACATCCACGCCGAGGCGACCGCGGAAAAGATGGCCATGGGCCACTTCTGCGACGGGCGCGCCAGCCTGGTGGTGGGCACCCACACCCACGTGCCGACCGCCGACTGCCAGATCCTGAACGGCGGCACCGCCTATCAGACCGACGCCGGCGCGTGCGCCGACTACGACAGCGTGATCGGCAACGAGAAGGAAGAGCCGCTGCGCCGGTTCACCACCCGCATTTCGCAGAGCCGCTACACGCCCGCCTCGGGGCCGGCGACCATCTGCGGCGTCTATGTCGAGACCGACGACCGCACGGGTCTGGCCGTGCGCGTCGAGCCGATCCGCGTGGGCGGTCGGCTGTCGCAGCACGTTCCGGAAGTGGCGGCGGCCTTCGCCTGACCGTTCAGTGGTGGCGCAGGCGCTCCACCGCCAGCAGCACGCCGGCGCCGACCAGGGCGCCCAGTGCGAAGGCGGACGCCAGCGCCACCGCGGGCGTCACGTCGCCCAGCGGCCAGCCGGGGCGCTCGTACCAGTGCACGATCTCCGGACCGGCCAGCTCTTCCATGTAATCGGCGTCGATCGGGGTCATGTACGCGTCTCCGGGCGGGGCCTTTGTCTGAACCCCGTGGTCGCACGGGGGTTCCGCGCGCGGTTCCGGTTCGCTACTTAGGCTCCGAAACCCTTCACCGGGCGGCGGGGGCCGCCTGGAAACCCAGCAAAGAGCTCAGACAGCGACCACATGGCCGGGCATTCTAAGTTCAAGAACATCATGCACCGGAAGGGACGCGCCGACGCCGTCCGTTCCAAGCTGTTCTCGCGCCTGTCGCGCGAAATCACCGTGGCGGCCAAGTCGGGCATGCCCGACCCGGCCATGAACCCGCGGCTGCGCCTGGCGGTGAACAACGCCAAGGCCGAGTCCATGCCGAAGGACAACATCGAGCGGGCGATCAAGAAGGCGGCCGGCGGCGACGCCGACGCCTACGAGGAAATCCGCTACGAAGGCTTCGGCCCGGGCGGCATCGGCGTCATCGTCGAAGTGCTGACCGACAACCGCAACCGCGCGGCGTCCAACGTGCGCTCCACCTTCAGCAAGAACGGCGGCAACCTGGGCGAGACCGGCTCGGTCAGCTTCATGTTCGACCGCGTGGGCCAGATCGTCTATCGCGCCGAAGCCGGCGGCGAAGAGGCGGTGATGGAGGCGGCCATCGAGGCCGGCGCCCAGGACGTCGAGAGCGACCTGGTGAAGCCGGACATCTACGAGGACGCGCCGGGCCACACGATCTACACCGCCTTCGAAGACCTCAACGAGGTGGTCGAGGCCCTGACCGCCAAGCTGGGCGAGCCGAAGTCGACCGCCATCATCTGGAAGCCGAAGTCGCTGACCCCGGTGACCGGCGACGCGGTGGCCACGGTCATGAAGCTGGTCGACGCGCTGGACGACGACGACGACGTCCAGAACGTCTACGCCAACTTCGAGATCAGCGACGAGGACCTGGAGCGCCTCGCCGGCTGAGGCGAGACGGTTTCACAGCGTTTCGAGAAGGCCCCTCCGCCCGGAGGGGCCTTTTTCGTTTCGGGAACGGCGTGGTGGACCGGCTTGGCTGAGGTCGCGAAGCAGTCCAGCGTTCGGGCGCAATCTAGGGGTGATTCTTGAGCGGGCCTGCACGCATCGCCACCGCGCTAAGCCGACCTAACGTCCTGGAGCGGGCTACGGGTCGCTGGTGGCAATACCATTCACGAAGCGATCACCATTCGAAGATCGCCTGTGTCTTTGTGTTGGCTGACCTCATTGAGCGATGCCCGCTGTTGGCTCGCCACGCGCGGGATGGTCGGGTCTTTTTCGGTCTAAACCATGAAATGCGGGACTTCCGCCTTTCACGAAAGAAAGACTTGGACTTCGTCCTGTGCACTGCGGCCGGTCAGGCGACGGATACGAGCCTGTTCGATCTTGCGGCTTCATACGGCATTGCGGCGGACCTTCCGGCGGATCAGGTGAAACTTGCGGGGGCGTTGCGTCGAGCGCCTGTTGGAGCCGTCTTGGTGGCGCTGGAGGCAAAGGCGTGCATGACGGCTCATGTTAAGGCGTTGCCCCGGCTCTATGATGAGCTGAACTCCAGTCAGCAGACTGTCCATGGCGCGTCCCAAGAGGCGCTGGCCGCCGGTTTCGTCATGATCAACGCCGCGACGACGTTCGTCACGCCTTCGAACGGCAGGACGAATGTTCATCGCCAACCGGCGGATACGGCCCGCACGTTGGCTAAGGTCCGGGAACTGCCGCGTCGCGCGAAGATCGACGAAGATGGATACGACGCGCTTGGCGTGGTGGTCGTGGACTGTCGAAACGATGGTTCGCCGGTCAGCGTGGTTGAAGGTCCGCCCGCGCCGACGAAGGCTGACATCGATCACTACGAGCGCATGATCGACCGTCTGGCCGCCCTGTACGCTAGTCGGTTCAAGGAGCTTTAAGCGGCCCTCGCGAGCCCGGCGGCCTGCATTGCGGACAGATGCCGGTGCACGCGATCGAGGAAGCCGGCTGGAAAGCGAAGCTGGCTACGCCCTGTACGCTCCAGGAAGCCAGCTGTCGCTCGTACTGAAAGCGGCTTTCCTGGATAGTTCAAGAAGTCATGCAAAGGCGCGCGCGCACGAACGACCGGGAAATCGCTCACGAGCGCAGCGCGACGTTCGCTGCCGTCATAGTAGGCGGCGCGAGGCCAAGACTGCGGTAGCTCGGCTGAAATGAAATCAGTGCGCCCCTGGGTGCCCAAAAGACGTGTGCCCACCCATTCTGCGACAGGTGCGCTCACTGCATTTCCTACAAGCGACCAGCGCCAAGATGCGCGGCCGGTGAGTTCAGCGGGCTTCGTCCAGTCCTCAGGCAGCCCTTGAAGGCGTTCAGCATCTCGAATGTCGGGGGTGATCAACTCGCCAGTCGGACGCAAGATGGCGGGCGGGGATGCGATCCCGATGGTCGATCCGTTCTTTAATGTGGGGATCGCATCAGCCGCCCAACCGAGCCCCCGAATCCCTTCGGTCCAATAGAAGCCGTGCGCGAGCTGAGCGAGGCTGGTCGGCGTCTCTAGCGGGCTCTCATTGCCGTCGAAAAGCACGCTGCTCGGGTCCCCCTCACGGCTGGCGAGGAAGAACACCCGTTCCCGGCGCTGCGGCAGGAACGCAAGCGAGTTGATAACGCGGTAAGCCCACCGATACCCGCGCTCTTCGAACTCGGTCACGAGCCGGTGCATTGCTGCGCCTCTTTCCAGCCGAAGCATGAACGAGACATTCTCCAGCAAAACCCACGGGACGGGTTGCCGGTCCAGAATATCGAACACGGCTCCGACGAGGCCCGATCGCCGACCTTCAATGCCGGCTGTTTTTCCCGCCTGGCTCAAGTCCTGGCAGGGAAATCCCGCAGTCAGGAGTTCCGTTTCCGCTGGAATGGCTTTGATGTCCGTAACGTCGCCGAGGTTCGGAGCATCAACTCGCGCCCGCAGCACGGTGCAGGCGGGATCCCAAATTTCTGAGACTGCGACCGTCTCGTGACCGGCTTGAGCAAGGCCATGCTCAAGTCCACCGATCCCAGCAAACAGCCCCGTGATCTTCATAGTTGTGACGCTACGTTCTTGTTCCGTTCTCGTCAATGCGAGTGCTGCCCAGTTTGTTGGGATTCGCGATACGGCTTCACTCAAATTCGATCTCCCTTGGTTCGCGGAACGCCGCTGCGAGCGGCGCCGTTCACCGCCGGAGAGGAGCGGCGGATGTGGGAGCTTGAGCCGGACCTGATCTGGCCCGTCGTCGCTGCTCTGATCGGCGGCGGCCTGATCGGCTTCGAGCGCGAGGTGCGCGGACGTCCGGCCGGCCTGCGCACCCACACCCTGGTGTGCGTGACCTCGGCGCTGCTGATGGTGGCCGCGGCCCATCAGGGGCGCTGGTCGGTGGGGTTCATCCCCGGCGAGAACATCACCGCCGACCCCACCCGCATGGCGCACGGCATACTGACCGGCATCGGTTTCCTGTGCGGCGGGGTGATCTTCCAGCAGGGCTTTTCGGTGCAAGGGCTGACCACAGCGGCGTCGCTGTGGGCGTCGGCGGCGATCGGCGTGCTCTTCGGGATCGGGCTCTATCCGCTGGCCTGCGTGGGGACCGCTGTGGTCCTGCTGGTGCTGGTCGGCTGGCGTTGGATCGACGAGAACCTGCCACGCAAGACCACGGTCGTGCTGGAGGTCAGCTACGCGCGTGAAGAAGCCCCCAGCGACGCCGAATTCGTTCAGTACCTTCGCGATCGCGACTGCCGCTGCTCCGGCGTCGCCCATCGCCTGATCGAGCACGGACGGCTGATCACGCACTCGGCCAAGGTGCGCGGTTCGCGCGAGTGCGTCCGGGGCCTGTCGACGTCGCTGCGCGCCGACCCGGCCGTGGTCGAATACGCCATCACCCCGCGCGACGACTGATCGCGCGGGGTGAGTTCGGGCCTCACTTCGAGACGGCGTAGTCCTTGACCAGGGCGTAGAGGAAGTCGCGCGCGTCGTAGAGCGACTTCACCCGCACCCGCTCGTTCAGGCCGTGAATGCCGTCGCCGTCCGAGCTGGTGAACAGGCCTTCCACGCCGTAGGTCGGGATGCCGGCGGCGATCAGGTATTTCCCGTCGGTGGCGCCGGTCTGCATGATCGGGACGATCGGCACGTTCGGCCACAGCTTGGCGGCTTCGCGCTCCAGCGGCTTCATCATCTCCGGCGTCAGCACCGGGGCCGGGCCGACGGGGCTGATCGGGCCGTTGACCGCGACGCTGACCTTCGGATCGCCGGCGACCTGCTCGAGGGTCTTGCGGACCTCCTCGACCTGGGTGCCCGGCAGGATGCGGCAGTTGACGTTGGCCGTGGCGCGCTGGGGCAGGGCGTTAGGCGCATGGCCGGCGTTGACCAGCGTGGCCACGCAGGTGGTGCGCAGCATGCTGTTCCACATCGGATCCTTGGTCACTTCGGCCAGCGCGTCCGCGTTGGCCGGATCGGCGACCAGGGCCTTCATGGCGGCGCCGGCCTTGGGATCGACCAGCGGGGCCATGCGGGTGAAGTAGCCGCGCGTGGTGTCGTTGAAGCGGATCGGGAACTCGTAGGCGCCGATGTTCGAGAGCGCCGCCGACAGGTGGTAGATCGCGTTGTCCTTCACCGGCCGGCTGGAGTGGCCGCCCGGATTGGTCGAGACCAGCTGGAAGTCCTGATAGACCTTCTCGCCCGACTGCACTTCCAGCGACACCGGCTTGTCGTTCGCGTCCAGCAGGCCGCCGGCGCCCTCGTTCAGGGCGAAGCCGGCGTCGATCAGCGGCCGGTACTCGGCGATCAGGTGCGAGATGCCGTTGTAGGCGCCGTTCTCCTCGCCGCAGGTCAGCGCCATCTTGATGTCGCGCTTGGGCTTGAAGCCCTCCTGCTTCATGCGGATCAGGCTGTCGGTCCAGATCGCGGCCTGAGCCTTGTCGTCGCTCGTGCCGCGTCCGTAGAACCAGCCGTTCTCCTCGATCAGGGCGAAGGGATCGCGGGTCCAGTCCTCGCGCTTGGCGGCCACCACGTCGATGTGGGCCAGGAGCAGCATCGGCTTGGCCTTGGCGTCCGTGCCGTGCAGCACGGCGACCAGGTTGCCTTCCTTCGGATGATCGGGGTGAGTGACGACGTTCAGGTCGGCGTCGGCGAAGCCGGCCGCCTTCAGGCGCGCGGACATGGCCTGGGCGACGGCGGTGCAGCTGCCGTTCGGTTGCGAGGAGTCGATCTCCACCATCTCCTTGTAGAGGCCGCGGAACGCCTGCTGGTCGGCGCGCGGCGCCTGGGCGTTGGCCGCGGCGGGCAGCATCAGGGCCGCGGTCGCGACCGCCGCCTTCATCCAGAACTTCATTGGTGGGACTCCCCCGAATTGTGGGGGGATGTAACGCCCGACCGCCCCGCCTGCGCAAGGCCTCGCCGTTTTTACTTCCGGTTAGCCAAGCTGGGGCTTTATGCAGGAACACATGGCGAACAAGATTCGAATTTTGGGGCTCGACCCCGGCCTGCGCCGCACCGGTTGGGGCGTGGTCAGCAGCGAGGGCTCGCGGCTGTCCTGGGTCGCCCACGGGGTCATCGCGCCGGACGAGAGCGCGCCCTTCGCCGAGCGCCTGCTTCATCTGTTCGAAGAGATTACCAACGTCATCGAGACCTGGACGCCCGACGAGGCCGCGGTCGAAGAGACCTTCGTCAACGTCAATGGATCCTCGACCCTGAAACTGGGCCACGCCCGCGCCTGCGCCCTGATCGCGCCGGCCCGCGCCGGCCTGTCGGTGGCCGAGTACGCGCCGACGGAAGTGAAGAAGGCGCTGGTCGGCACCGGCGGCGCCGACAAGACCCAGGTCGCGTTCATGGTCAAACGGCTGCTGCCCACCGCCGGCGACGTGAAGGCCGACGCCGCCGACGCGCTGGCCGTCGCCGTGGCGCATGCGCATGCGCGCAAGGTTCGTAATTTCGGGAGTGCGGCGTGATCGGTCGTCTGAGAGGCGTGCTGGCCGAGGTCGGCGACGAAGAGGCGCTCGTGGACGCCGGCGGCGTGGGCTACGTCGTGCGCTGCGGCGTGCGCACCCTCTCGCGCCTGCCCGCGCCGGGCGAAGAGGTGCTGCTGCACGTCGAGACCCAGTGGTCGCAGGACCAGGGTCCCAGGCTCTACGGCTTCCTGGCCCGCGACGAGCGGCGCACCTTCGGGGCGCTGCAGAGCATCCAGGGGGTCGGTCCGAAGGCGGCGCTGGGCGTGCTGGACGTGCTGAGTCCGGCCGAACTGGCCCAGGCGGTCGCGCGCGAGGACAAGGCCGCCGTCGGCCGCGCCAACGGCGTCGGGCCGAAGCTCGCTTTGCGCATCGTCGTCGAGCTGAAGGACAAGCAGCTGACCGAGGTCGGCGCGTTCCAGCCGAGCGCGCTGCCGTCCGCCGCCGCAACGCCGGCCGCGCCGTCGGTCTCGGGCGAGGCGGTCGCCGCCCTGCTGGGCCTGGGCATGTCCGAGCCGAACGCGCGCCGCGCCGTCGACCAGGCGCTGATCCGCCTGGGTGAGGACGCCGCCATCTCGGCCGTCATCAAGGCCGCCCTGCAGGAGCTGGGGCGGTGAGCCGGCTGATCTCCGGGGAAGCCCAGGGCGGCGAGACCTACGATAAGGCGCTGCGGCCCCAGACGCTCAGCGAGTTCGTCGGCCAGGAGCCGATCAAGGCCAACCTGCAGGTGTTCGTCGACGCCGCCCGCGGCCGCGGTGAAGCCCTGGACCACGTGCTGCTGTTCGGCCCGCCGGGCCTGGGCAAGACCACGCTGGCCCAGATCGTCGCGCGCGAGCTGGGCGTGAACTTCCGCGCCACCGCCGGCCCGGTGCTGGCCAAGGCCGGCGACCTGGCGGCCATCCTGACCAACCTCGAGCCGCGCGACGTCCTGTTCATCGACGAGATCCATCGCCTGGCCCCGGCGGTCGAGGAGATCCTCTATCCGGCGATGGAGGACTACGTGCTGGACCTGGTGATCGGGGAGGGGCCGTCGGCGCGCTCGGTGCGCATCGACCTGGCCCCCTTCACCCTGGTCGGCGCGACCACGCGGGCGGGCCTGCTGGCCACGCCGCTGCGCGACCGCTTCGGCATTCCCCTGCGGCTGGAGTTCTACACGCCCGACGAGCTGAAGCGGGTGATCCTGGGGGCCGCGCGCAAGATGGGCGCGCCCCTGTCCGACGAAGGCGCGGCGGAGATCGCCACCCGGGCCCGGGGCACCCCGCGCGTCGCCGGGCGGCTGCTGCGCCGGGTGCGCGACTTCGCCAGCGCCGAGGGCGCCGAGGTGATCGATCGGCTGTGCGCCGCGCGTGCGCTGGCCCGTCTGGACGTCGACGAGGTCGGGCTGGACAGCCTGGACCGCCGCTACCTGCGCGCCCTGATCGAGAACTACGGCGGCGGGCCGGTCGGCATGGACACCATCGCCGCCGCCATCGCCGAGGCGCGCGACGCAGTCGAGGACGTGATCGAGCCCTACCTGCTGCAGCAGGGCTTCATCCAGCGCACGCCGCGCGGGCGCATGGCCTGCGCCAAGGCCTACGCGCACCTGGGCCTGACCGCCCCGGCGCCCAAGCCCGGGCAGGCGGGTCTTTTCGAAGACTGACGAATATGGTCGGTTCGCGCCGGCCGCAGGAGGACCGTATGCGCAAGATGACCGTGAAGCCGACCCGGCGGACCTGGATCCTGATTTTCGGGCTGCTCGCCGCCGCCGCGGTGGGCGTGTGGGTGCTGAAGCAGGGCGCCGCGAAGCGCGCCGCCGCCCAGCGTCCGGCCGTGGCCCTGTCGGCCGGCGCCGAACAGGCCCGCGGCGCGCTGAAGACCCGCCTCGGCAAGGACGTCGACCTGCTCTACGTCACCGAGCCCGGCGCCCAGGTGGTGTGCGGCTACTACGGCCTGAAGGCGACCAAGCCGGGCCAGCCGGTGCGCGCGTCCAGCTTCGTGTTCCAGAACGGCCAGGTGGTCCTGGGCGCCGACAAGGGCGCGGCGTGGAACGCCTTCCAGAAGGCGACCTGCGGCGCGGCCTGGACGGCGCAGCCCTGAGCATGAGCGCCGATCTCGTCGCCACGGCCGGCCATTTCGTCGGCCGTGACCACCTGCTGCCGGTCCGGGTCTATTACGAGGACACCGACTTCACCGGGCTGGTCTACCACGCCAACTACCTGCGCTATTTCGAGCGCGGCCGGTCGGATTTCCTCCGGGTCGTGTCCTCGGGCCACACCGAGCTGCTGGAACGCGAGGATCCGCTGGCCTTCGTGGTCGTGCGCATGGAGATCGATTATCTGCGCGGCGCGCGCATCGACGACGCCCTGGTGGTGCGCACCGCCTACGACCGGGTCAAAGGGCCGCGCCTTATCATTTCGCAATCGATTGAACGGGCAGGCGAAATCGTGTGTCGTGCGAAGGTCGACGCGGCCTGCATCGACCTGCAGGGGCGCCCGCGCAGACCGCCCAGGCAGATGATCGACAATCTGCGACCGTGGCTTCTGCCCGACGCGCCGTAGATTTGTCGCGTTCGATCTGTTGAATATGGTCGCGCTTAGCCGACCTGGCGAACTTCATACGGGAGCTGTTCATGGCCGAGGGCGTGAACCCTGACACCCTGAACATCATCAGCCTGTTCATGCAGGCCGACTGGGTCGTGAAACTGGTCATGATCGGGCTGGCGATCGCCTCGCTGTGGTCGTGGGCCGTGATCCTGGACAAGACCGTCCGCTTCGGCGCCCTGAACCGGCAGGCCGACGCCTTCGAGGCCGCGGCCGGAACCGGTCGTTCGCTGGACGACCTGGCCGCCCAGGCGGGCGACAGCCCGCGCCACCCGCTGCCCTTGCTGCTGGTCACCGCGCTGAAGGACTGGCGCGAGACCCGCGCCCGCGGCCCGCTCAGCGACACCCAGACGGCGCTCTTGATGCAGCGCATCGACCGGGCGCTGGACGCCGTGATCGCGCGTGAGAACCGCAAGATCGAAGACGGCCTGGGCGTGCTGGCGGTGGTCGCCACCTCTTCGCCGTTCATCGGCCTGTTCGGCACGGTGTGGGGCATTATGCACGCCTTCGACGCCATCGCCGCGTCGGGCAACACCAACCTGGCCACCGTGGCCCCGGCCATCGCCGAAGCCCTGTTCGCCACCGCCATCGGCCTGGGCGCGGCCATCCCGGCCTACATCGCCTACAACAAGTTCTCGTTGGACGCGTCGAAGTTCGCCGGCCGCATGGAGAGCTTCGCCGACGACCTGGGCGTCGCCGTCGCCAAGAAGCTGGGCGACCGCCTCAACGAGCGGGCGGCCTGATCCATGGGCATGTCGTTGCAGGGCGGCGACGGGCGTGGCCGCCGGCGCATCCGCCGCCGCCAGACCCTGTCTGAAATCAACGTCACGCCGCTGGTCGACGTGATGCTGGTGCTCCTGATCATCTTCATGATCTCGGCCCCGCTGCTGACCGTGGGCGTCGAGGTCGAGCTGCCGAAGACCGAGGCCCAGGCGCTCTCCGACTCCAAGGAAGAGCCGCTGACCGTCTCCATCCGCCGCGACGGCGCGATCTTCATCCAGGAGACCGCCATCGACTATGCGGAGCTGGCCCCGCGCCTGACCGCCCTGGCCGGCGAGGTTCTCGACAAGCCGATCTACGTGCGCGCCGACGGCGGCGCGCCGTACGAGGCCGTGGCCCGCGTCATGGCCAAGCTGTCGACCTCGGGCTTCACCAAGATCAACCTGATCACCGACACGGCCGGCAACGGCGCCGACAAGGCGTCCAAGCCGGACGCCGGCTAACGCGTGGCGATGCGCAAGAACGGTCTCACCCCGGCCCTGATCGGATCGGCCCTGCTGCATGTGGCCGTGTTCGGCTTCGCGCTGCTGAAGTGGCCGGACGAGACGCGCAAGGTGCTGAACGCCGTCCCGGTGCAGATCGTCTCCGACATGCCGGCCCTGGCCCCCGCGCCCGCGGCCGATCATCCGGAGATGGACGAGACGCCCGCGCCGGCGGCCGAGGAGCCCGCGCCGGAGCCGACCCCGCCGACGCCGGAGCCGCCCAAGCCCGAGCCGAAGCCGGTCCCGCCCAAGCCCGAGCCCAAGCCGGTTCCGCCCAAGCCTGAGCCGAAGAAGCCGGAGCCCAAGCCCGAGCCGAAGCCGGCCAAGGCCGACAAGGCGCCGGTGAAGAAGCCGGTGAAGGAGGCGGAGACCAGCCCGCTCGACTTCGTGAAGGACCTGTCGCGCTCGAGCTCGAAGCCGAAGTCGAGCCAGGACCCGAATGCGGCCAAGGGCACGTCGCGCACCGGCACGGCCCAGGTCGACACGGGGCCGGCGCTGAACGGGCTTGTCGCCAAGCTCCAGGACCTGTGGAACGTGAACTGCGCGGCTGAAGGCGTCGATCAGGTCGTGATCAAGATGCAGTTCAAGCTGTCGAACACCGGCCGCATCAGCGACGGGCCGCGCTGGGTCAACCGGAACAACGATGCTGTCTGGATGGCGGCGGCCGATCGCGCGGACGCTGCGATCGGCAAGGGGCAACCGTACACCGAGTTGCCCTCGGAGCTCCTCAATCAGCAGATCACCGTGAACTTCATCGGCAAGAACGCCTGCTGAGCGCGGCGCCGTCGCGCCCAATCTTCGCCGCTTTCCGACTCCACCAATTCGCCTTGGCTGCTAAGGTCGAGAAAACGAGGATACGCCAGCCTATGCGCCTGCCCCGCCCGCTCGTCGCCCTGTTCGCCACGCTCGCCGTGTTCGGGACCTTCGCGCCCGCGACAGCCTGGGCGCAGATCGAGGTCGACGTCACGCAGGGCGTGATCAAGCCGGTTCCGATCGCCATCCCGGCCTTCCAGGGGCAGTACGGCGCCGAGATCGCCAAGGTGGTCTCCGACGACCTCGAACGTTCCGGCTATTTCCGCCCGATCGATCCGAACGCCTTCATCGAGCGCAATCTGGACATCAGCGTCCAGCCGCGCTTCGCCGACTGGCGCGTGATCAACGCCGAGTTCCTGGTCAACGGCCGCTCCGTCGTCGACGCCGACGGCCGGCTGCGGGTCGACTTCCGCCTCTGGAACGTGGCGGGCGAGAAGGGCGTCGACCTCGCCGGCAAGCCCGGGCAGGAGCCGACGGGCCTGCAGTTCACCTCGACCCCGGAGAACTGGCGCAAGATCGCGCACATGATCTCGGACCGGCTCTACGAGCAGATGACCGGCGCGGGCGGCTACTTCAACACGCGGGTCGTGTTCGTGGCCGAGAGCGGTCCGAAGACCAAGCGCCGCAAGGTGCTGGGCATCATGGACCAGGACGGCGCCAACCCGCAGTACCTGACCGACGGCACCTACCAGGTGATGACGCCGCGCTTCTCGTCCTCGGACCAGAAGATCACCTACATGGCGCTGGGCGACAACTTCACCCGCATCTACCTCTTCGACATCGAGACCGGCCGCCAGGAGTCGCTGGGCCAGTTCGAGGGCGCGGTGTTCGCCCCGCGGTTCTCGCCGGACGGCAGCAAGGTGGCGTTCTCGATCGAACGCGCCGGCAACTCCGACATCTGGACCATGGACCTGCGCACGCGGGCGCGTTCGCGCCTGACCGCGGACCCGGCCATCGACACCTCGCCGTCCTATTCGCCGGACGGCCGCTCCATCGTGTTCAACTCCGACCGCGGCGGCAGCCCGCAGCTTTACGTCATGGGCGCCGACGGTTCGGGCGCGCGCCGGATCTCCTACGGCAACGGCCGCTATTCGACGCCGGTGTGGAGCCCGAAGGGCGACTGGATCGCCTTCACCAAGCAGGAGGGCGGCCGCTTCCACATCGGGGTGATGAAGCCGGACGGCTCGGACGAGCGCATCCTGACCTCGAGCTACTTCGAGGAAGGCCCGACCTGGGCCCCCAACGGCCGCTACATCATGTTTCACCGCGAAGCTCCGGGCGTGCCGCCGCGCCTCTGGATCGTGGACGTCACCGGGCGGATCGAGCGCCAGGCCCCCTATTCGGGCTCGGCCTCGGACCCGGCCTGGTCGCCGCTGCTCGACTAAGTGGATTTGAAGATTCCGAAACCGCGTTCTAAGAACGTAGCTCAAGCGTGACGGAACCGTCGCCGACTGTGTGTAAGCTCGGTCGGAAACTCGGGAACAAGGAGAGTAAAAAAATGAAAAACGTCGTTTCTCGCGTCGCCCTGGTCGCGCTGATGGCCGCTTCGATGGCCGCCTGCGCCAAGAAGCCGACCCCGGAGCCGATCCAGCCGCAGCCGCAGCCGCCGGTCGAACAGCCGCAGCCGCAGCCGCAGCCGCCGGTCCAGCAGCAGCCGGTCGGCCCGATCCCGGGCTCGGAGCAGGACTTCGTCATCAACGCCGGCGACCGCGTGTACTTCGACTTCGACCAGTACTCCGTGCGCGACGAAGCCCGCGGCGTTCTGGACGCCCAGGCCGCCTGGCTGGCCCGCTACCCGGGCGTGACCGTCCGCATCGAAGGCAACGCCGACGAGCGCGGCACCCGCGAATACAACATGGCCCTGGGCGCCCGCCGCGCCAACGCCGTGCGCGACTACCTGGTCAGCCGCGGCGTTTCGGCCTCGCGCATCGAGACCATCTCCTACGGTAAGGAACGTCCGATCGATCCGGGCTCCAACGAGGACGCCTGGGCCCGCAACCGGAACGCCCACACCGCCATCACCTCCGGCGCGCGCTAATCCGCACGACGGAATGAGACGGGGAGGGGGCCGGAGCGATCCGGCCCCCTCTTTTCTTGGGCGCGGCCGTGCCGCAAAGTCGTCTGAAAGCCGTGGGAGCCTCCAGGTCCATGAGAAAAGCTCTTTCCTCCATCTCGGTCCTGACTCTGGGCGCGGTGCTGGCCGCGACCCTGGCCGCCGGCCCGCTGGCCGCTCAGACCAAGCCCGTCGCCGTGCAGGCGGTCGAGCCGCCCGCCATCGAGTGGGACAAGAAGCGCCTCGAGCGGCTGGAGAAGAACGTCCGCAAGATGGAGAAGGCGCTCGGCCAGTATAACGAGCAGGGCGAACCCTTCGTCATCCAGCCCGATCCGGAAGTCGTGGCCCTGCAGGGGCAGGTCGCCAGCCTGTCCGGCAAGGTCGCCGACCTCGAAGAGGCGCTGCAGCGCGTCAACGGCCAGTTGGAGAGCTCCAACTTCGAGCTGACCAAGGCCCGGCAGGCCCAGAACGCCTCGGCCGCCCAGATCGACCCGCTGCTGGCCCGCATCGCCGCGCTCGAGAGCAAGATGGCGACCATGGACACGGCCGCCGCGCCGGCCCCGGCCAAGTCGACCGGCAGCTCGGCGTCGGACTTCAAGGCCGCCAAGCAGATGATGCTGGAGGGCGACTACGCCGCCGCCGAGAAGGCCTTCGAGACCTTCGTGGAGGCCTGGACGGACAGCCCGGAGACGGCGGAGGCCTGGTACAACCTGGGCGAAATCCGCTTCACCGGCTCGGACCGCGAAGCCACCGCCGTGGCCTACGCCTACGCCCTGAAGGGCTGGCCCAAGACCAAGTGGGCGCCGGAAGCGGCCGTGAAGTTCTCGACCGCGCTCGCCGGCGCCGGCCGCAACAAGGAAGCCTGCGCCGCCCTGGCCGAATACAACAAGCGCTACGCCGAAGGCGCCAGCGCCGCGCTCAAGACCCGCGCGACCGCGGCCAAGACCAAGGCCAAGTGCGTCTGACCGAGCACGTCGCGGCCGTCCTCGACGGCCGGCTGGACCATCGCAGCAAGGCTCCCATCGCCGTCGCCCTCTCGGGCGGCGGCGATTCCGTTGCGCTGCTGGCCCTGACGCTCGACTGGGCGCGCCCGCGCGCCCGCCCGGTGCTGGCGCTGAGCGTCGACCACGGGCTGAACCCCGACAGCGCCGCCTGGACCCGCTTCGCCGCCGAAACCGCCGAACGCCTGGGGGCGGCTCACCGCGCCCTGGCCTGGACCGGCGAGAAGCCCCAGACCGGCCTGCCCGCCGCCGCCCGCGCCGCCCGCCATGCGCTGTTGGCGCAGGCCGCCCGGGCCGAGGGCGCCGGCGTGATCCTGCTGGGCCACACCGCCGACGACGTCGTGGAAGGCGAGGCCATGCGGGCCGAGGGCTCCAGCTTGGGCGCGGTGCGGGAATGGTCGCCCTCGCCGGCCTGGCCCGAGGGGCGGGAGGTCATGCTGCTGCGGCCGCTGCTGGGCGTGTCGCGCGCCGAGCTGCGGGATGTCCTGCGCGAGCGGGGGCTGCGGTGGATCGAGGACCCCGCCAACGCCGACCCGCGCTTCGCCCGCGCCCGCGCGCGCCAGCGGTTGTCCGAGGGTGATCTCACCCCGGCGAAAGCGCGTCCTGAAATCGCCCCGGGCCGGGACGACCGGGTGAAGACCCTGGCGCGGGCCTGCGCGGACGACGGCGCCGGCGGCCTCGCGATCGCCCGCACCGCCCTGACCGATTGTGATCCCGAAGCTCGACGCGTCTTCCTGTCCGCCGCCCTGGTCTGCGCCTCGGGTGGTGCGCGGCCGCCGCGCGGGGCGAGGCTCGACGCCCTGCTCGCCCGCCTGGCCGCAGAGGATGTCTTCACCGCCACCCTGGCCGGGGCGCGGGTCGAGGCGGAAAAGGCCCGACTTCGGATCCTGCGCGACGCCGGCGAGACGGCGCGCGGCGGGCTGAGGCCGGTCACGCTCGCCCCCGGCGTCGCCTCGGTTTGGGACGGCCGGTTCGAAATCGTCGCCGACCACGCCTGCGAAGTCCGTCCGCTGAAAGGGCTGGCGGCCCGGCTGGACGCCGCCGACCGGGCGGCGCTAAGAGCTGTGCCCGCCGCGGCCCGGCCCGGCGTGCCGGTGCTGGTTCGGGACGGCCAGGCTCGCCCGGTTCTTGCAGCGCGGGGGGCGTGGGTTCGCGCTTTGGCCCAGTCGAGATTGTTCCGGGCCTGCGGCGTGATCGCACACGAACGAGAGAACGGCGTTTCGGCGCATAGCGTCTTAAGGCTCGTATCCCTATGTTCGGAGCCTGAGACACCCCCGGTCGCCGGGGAACAACGGTCGAGGTCTTAATGAACCTGCGTAATCTCGCCATCTGGGGCGTGATCGGTCTGGTCCTTCTCGGGCTCTGGAGCGTCATGAGCCAGGGCGTCGGCGGACAGCACGCCGTCAAGGAAGTCAGCTACTCGCAACTCCTGGCTCGCACCGACAAGGGCGATATCAAGGACGTCGTGGTGAAGGGCGACACCGTCACCGCCACGACCAAGACCAACGAGAAGCTGACGGTCGGCGCGCCGATGGTGCAGGACGACCTGCTGCAGCGGCTCGAAAAGGCCGGCGCGGACATCAAGTTCCAGTCGTCGCGCCCCTCGTTCTTCCTGCAGGTGCTGAGCGGCCTGCTGCCGATCCTGCTGCTGGTCGGCGTGTGGATCTTCTTCATGCGCCAGATGCAGGGCGGCGCCCGTGGCGCCATGGGCTTCGGCAAGTCCAAGGCCCGGCTGCTGACCGAGAACAAGAACCGCGTCACCTTCGAGGACGTGGCCGGCGTCGACGAGGCCAAGGAAGACCTGACCGAGATCGTCGACTTCCTGAAGGATCCGGCCAAGTTCCAGCGCCTCGGCGGCAAGATTCCCAAGGGCGCCCTGCTGGTCGGACCTCCGGGCACCGGTAAGACGCTGCTGGCCCGCGCCGTGGCCGGCGAGGCCGGCGTGCCGTTCTTCTCGATCTCCGGCTCGGACTTCGTCGAAATGTTCGTGGGCGTCGGCGCCAGCCGCGTGCGCGACATGTTCGAGCAGGCCAAGAAGAACGCGCCGTGCATCATCTTCATCGATGAAATCGACGCCGTCGGCCGTCACCGCGGCGCCGGTCTGGGCGGCGGCAACGACGAGCGCGAGCAGACGCTGAACCAGCTGCTGGTCGAGATGGACGGCTTCGAAGCCAACGAAGGCATCATCCTGATCGCCGCCACCAACCGTCCGGACGTGCTGGACCCGGCGCTGCTGCGCCCCGGCCGCTTCGACCGCCAGGTGGTCGTGCCCAACCCCGATCTGAACGGCCGCGAGAAGATCCTGCGCGTGCACATGCGCAACGTGCCGCTCGCCGCCGACGTCAACGTCAAGACCATGGCCCGCGGCACCCCGGGCTTCTCCGGCGCCGACCTGGCCAACCTGGTCAACGAAGCCGCCCTGATGGCCGCCCGCCGCAACCGCCGCATGGTCACCATGCGCGACTTCGAAGACGCCAAGGACAAGGTCCTGATGGGCGCCGAGCGCAAGTCGATGGCGATGAGCGAGGACGAGAAGAAGAACACCGCCTACCACGAGGGCGGCCACGCCCTGGTGGCGCTGAGCGTCCCCTCGGCCGACCCGGTGCACAAGGCCACCATCATCCCGCGCGGCCGCGCGCTGGGCATGGTCATGCAGCTTCCCGAGGGCGACCGCTACTCGATGAAGTACCAGCAGATGACCTCGCGCCTGGCCATCATGATGGGCGGCCGGGTGGCTGAAGAGCTGATCTTCGGCAAGGAGAACGTCACCTCCGGCGCCTCATCGGACATCGAGCAGGCCACCAAGCTGGCCCGCGCCATGGTCACCCGCTGGGGCTTCTCCGACGAACTCGGCGTGGTCGCTTACGGCGAGAACCAGGACGAGGTGTTCCTGGGTCACTCGGTGGCTCGCACCCAGAACGTCTCCGAGGAGACCGCGCGCAAGATCGACAACGAGGTCAAGCGCCTGGTCCAGGAAGGTTGGGACGAGGCCAAGCGGATCCTCAACGAGCGTATCGAGGACCTGCACACCCTGGCCAAGGCCTTGCTGGAGTACGAGACCCTGAGCGGCGACGAGATCCTCAACCTCTTCAAGGGCGTGAAGCCCAACCGCGAAGAGACTGAGGAAGCCGCGCCGGCCGGCCCGGCCGTGGCGGTGCCGATCACCCCGGTGGCGACCCCGGAGCCGGTGGCGGAACCCGCCAAGGCCGAGGAAGCGCCCAAGGCCTGAAGGTCCGATTGCTGAACTGACGGAGGGGCGGTCCTGACGGGCCGCCCCTTCTGCATTTTCGCCGCGTTGGCGCGCGCGCCCCCTCGCTGCTAAGTTGCTTGCGGCGCCGTAACCGCGCCGGGGGGACACATCATGAAATTTGCTGTCGCCGGCCTCGCCGTGGCCGCCGCCGTCTTCGCCGCTGGAACCGCGAGCGCCGCCACCATCCATGACGGCGGGATGACCGGCCCGGAAGTCGCCGCCTGGCTCAAGGACAAGGGTTACCGCGCCGAACTGTCCAAGGACGACGCCGGCGATCCCATGATCGACAGCGCGGCCGAAGGGATCAACTTCAAGGTCTATTTCTACGATTGCGAGGGGCCGCGCTGCAAAGCGATCCAGTTCTCGGCCGGGTTCGACCTGAAGAACGGCCTTTCGCTCGCCAAGGCCAACGAATGGAACCGCAAGAACCGCTATCTCAAGGTCTACCTCGACGACGATAGCGACCCCTACGTCCAGTACGACGTCAACGTGAACGCCGGGCGCACCATGTCCGGCCTCGACGACGACTTCTCGGTGTGGACCGGCATGCTGGGCGACTTCGCCGAGTTCATCGACTGGCGCTGACCCCAAGCCGGGCGTTTGCGCAGGCGCTGATCGGGCCTAGAAGGACCGGGCCCGATCGCGCCGCAGACGAGTTCGCATGCCTTCCTCCCGCCCGCTGGTCATGGGCATCGTCAACGTCACGCCCGACAGCTTCTCCGACGGCGGGCGCTTCCTCGATCACGAGGCGGCGGTCGCCCACGCCCTGAAGCTGGTCGGGCAGGGGGCGGACATCCTCGACATCGGCGGCGAGAGCACCCGGCCCGGCGCCCCCGCCGTCGACGAGGCCGAGGAAATCGCGCGCGTGGTCCCGGTGATCGCGGCGGTCCGGGCGAAAAGCGACGTGCGGATCTCGATCGACACCATGAAACCGGGCGTGGCTCGCGCGGCGGTCGAGGCCGGCGCGGACATGTGGAACGACGTCGCCGCCCTGGGCTTCGCGCCGGAGGCCCCGGCCGTCGCCGCGGCGCTCGGCTGCGAGGTGGTGCTGATGCACATGCAGGGCGAGCCGCGCACCATGCAGGACGCCCCGCACTACGACGACGTGGTCGCGGAGGTCCGCGCCTTCCTGGCGGAGCGCGCCGAGAGGGTGATGGCGGCCGGTGTGACGCGCGAGAAGATCTGGCTGGATCCGGGCGTGGGCTTCGGCAAGACGCCGGCCCACAATCTTGCGCTCATCCGCAACCTCGACCGCATCTGCGACCTGGGCTTCCCGGTGCTGCTGGGCGTCAGCCGCAAGCGCTTCGTGCAGGCGCTGGACCCGTCGGCGACGACGGCGACCGACCGGCTGGGCGGCTCGCTGGCCGCGGCGCTGTACGGCGTCGCCCAGGGCGCGGCGGCGGTTCGGGTGCACGACGTGCGCGAGACCGCCCAGGCGGTGAAGACGTGGGCGGCGCTGCAGGCGGATTAAGGAGCCGATCGGCCCGCCTCGCGTTCCCCTCTCGCATTCGGCGCCGGTGTAGGTAGAACGCGCCCATGTCAGACTCTGTGGACTTCAAAGGCCGCGTCCTGATCGTGGCGGGATCGGATTCCGGCGGCGGCGCCGGCATCCAGGCCGACATCAAGTCCGTGACCGCGCTGGGCGGCTTCGCGGCCACCGCCGTTACGGCCATCACCGTGCAGGACACCCTGGGCGTCCACGGCGTGCACCCCATTCCCCTGGACGTGATCGAGGCCCAGGCGCGCGTCGTGCTGGACGACATCGGCGCCGACGCGATCAAGACCGGCATGCTGGCCACGGTCGAGGTGGTCGAGCTGGTCGCCCGCCTGCTGGACGGACCGGCGCACGGCGTGCCGGCGGTGATCGACCCGGTGATGATCGCCAAGGGCGGCTCGCCGCTGCTGGAGAGCCGCGCCGTGGAGGCGGTGCGCAGCCTGCTGGTCCCGCGCGCCGCCCTGCTGACCCCCAACGCGCCGGAGGCCGAGGCCCTGACCGGGCTGAGCGTCGCCTCGCTGGACGACCAGCGCCGCGTCGGCGAGCGGCTGCTGGAGCTGGGCGCCCACGCCGTGCTGATGAAGGGCGGCCACGTGCCGGGCGAGCTGGTGGTGGACGTTCTGGTCACCCCCGCCGGCGAGACCACCTTCGAAGGCGAGCGGCTGGACACCCGCAACACCCACGGCACCGGCTGCACCCTGGCCTCGGCCTGCGCGGCCGGTTTGGCCCAGGGCCTGCACCTGACCGAGGCGGTCGCCAACGCCTGGGCCTACACGGCCGAGGCCATCCGACGCGCGCCGGGCCTGGGCAAGGGCCACGGCCCGCTGGACCACGCCTGGCCGCTGCGCGACGCGCGATGAGCGCCGAGCTGGAAGGGCGGCTGGCCGACCTGGTGCGCGCCAGCCCGCGGCTGATGCACGTGCTGCGCACGGTGCGGGGCCTCGACCTGCCCGACTGGCTTATCTTCTCCGGCGCGGTCTACCAGACCGTCTGGAACGCCCTGACCGGCCGCGACCCGGACTATGGGGTGAAGGATTACGACGTCGGCTACTTCGATCCGGACACCTCGTGGGACGCCGAGGACGTGTTCATCAAGCGGGCGTCGGCGGCCTTCGCCGAGCCGCTGGCGGACATGGTCGAGCTGCGCAACCAGGCGCGCGTGCACCTGTGGTTCGAGGGCAAGTTCGGCGAGGCCTACACGCCGCTGACCCATACGGCCGAGGCTTTGGAGCGGTTCGTATCGCCGACCTTCGCCGTGGGCGTGCGCCTGGAGGCGGACGACCGCGTCAGCGTCGCCGCGCCGTTCGGGCTGGAGGACGTCTTCGCGCTACGCCTGCGGCCCAACCCGAACCGGCCGCTCGCGCGCGGCTGGGCGCCGGCGGTGGCGTCGGCCCGGGCGCGCTGGCCGGAGATCGCCGTCCTGGCCTAGAGGCCTTCTTAGGTAGAGCGCGATGGCCGCCGAAACCGGCGTCCACTTTTGGCTGTCGCGCTCTAGCGGACGTCTGGCCGGCCGAGCGCGCGGGCGTAGATCTGCGGGTCCAGCCGTTCCATGCCGCGTTCGGCGTTGGCCGCCGTGAAGCCGAACTGGCGATACAGCTCGTGGGCGTCGCGGGTGGCCAGCGACCAGCGGCGCAGGCCCTGCAGGTCGGCATGGTCGGCGAGATACGCCATCATCCGCTTGCCCACCCCGCGTCCGCGGGCCGGCGCGTCCACCCAGACGTCGCACAGCCAGGCGAAGGTAGCGCGGTCGGTCACCACGCGCGCGAAGCCGACCATCTCCCGCCCCTGAAAGGCGCCGACGCACAGCGAGTTCTCCGCCGCGCGCCGGAACACGGCGAAGGGAATGTCCTTGGCCCAGTAGCTTTCGCCGGAGATCCAGCGGAAGGCGCGGGCCAGGTCGATGCGGGCGCGGTCGTCGGTGAGGATCAACTCGTCGGTCATGGAACGGGGCCTACCGCGGCCGCTCCCTTGGCGCCACCGCCCTCGTCGCAGGTGCGGCGCAATTGAACTGTGCGCGCGCGGCCTCACTATGGCCGCGAAGCCGCCGCCTGATGCCGGCGGCAATCGTGAGGGGCCCAGATGTATCTGATCGTTCTCGCCGCGCTGGCCGGCCTCGCCGCCACGCCTGCGAACGCTCCGGCCCCGATCGCGGCGCCTTCCCCGGCGCCCGCGCCCGCAGTGGAGGCCGCCTCGTCCGTGGTCGCCGCGCCGACGCCGCGCAACAGCTGGGTGATCGTCGCCGCCGACGCGACCGGCGGCGCCGCCTACGACGCCGGCTCGATCCGCCGCGCGCCGGACGGAAACTCAGCCCAGATCGCCACCCTGTTCGCCACCAAGGCACCGATGTCGCGCGACGGCGCGCCGGTCCACTTCCTGGTCGCCAACAACGAGTACGACTGCACCCAGCCGCGCCGGCGCGAGGGCGCGGTGCTGGGGCTGGACGCGAGCGGCAAGCCGGTCGCCTCGGAGGAGACGGTCGGCGAGTGGCAGGCGGTCGAGCCGAAGTCGACCGAGGCCGGCTTCCAGGCCCTGGCCTGCAAGGGCGCGACGCCCGACGCCAAACTGGCCGAGGGCCCGCTGAAAGACATCGTGGCCGAGTTCCAGAAGCGCTTCGCCAAGTAACGCCGCAATGCTATGGCGCGGGCATGCGCCAGTGGACTGTCGACGCCTTCGCCGCCGCCCCCTTCCGCGGCAATCCGGCCTGCGTGGTCGAGCCGTTCGAGGCCTGGCCCGACGACGCCTGGATGCAGGCGCTGGCCAAGGAGAACAACCAGGCCGAGACGGCCTTCCTGCTGAAGACCGACCTGCCCGACCGGTTCGGCCTGCGTTGGTTCACCCCGGGGATGGAGGTGCCGCTGTGCGGGCACGCGACCCTGGGGTCGGCCCACGTGCTGTTCGCCGAGCTGGGCGTGGACGCCGAGGCCCTGACCTTCGACAGCCGCTCCGGGCCGCTGATCGTGCGCCGCTCGGCCGACGGCTACGAAATGGACTTCCCGGCCGATCCCCCGCGGCGCACCAACGTCCCGGCCGGTCTGGCCGAGGCGCTGCGCGTGGCGCCGGTGGAAGTCTGGGCCGGCGCCTATCTGATCGCGGTGCTGGACAGTGCGGCGACGGTGCGCGGGCTCGATCCCGACATCGCCGCGCTGAACCGGATCGCCGGCGAGGCCACGGGCGGACCCGGCAACATCGTGGTCGCCGCCCTGTCGGACGATGCGGCCTTCGACGTGATCGACCGGTTCTTCGCGCCGGGCTCGGGCGTGGCGGAGGACCCGGCCACGGGCTCGGCCCACTGCATCCTGGCGCCGCTCTACACCGACAAGCTGGGCCGGCCCGAGGTTCGCTTCCTGCAGGCCTTCCCGGGCCGGGGCGGGGAGATCTCCACCGCCATGCGCGGCGAACGGGTGCTGCTGCGCGGCCAGGCGGTCACGGTCATCGAGAGCCGGCTGCGGCTCTGAAATGAAAACCGCCGCGGTGGGGAGACCGCGGCGGCGCTCAGTTCGAAGGGCTTAAGCCCAGGGGATTCCGATCAGGGGCGGCCGCGACGGTCGTAGCGGTCGTCGTGGTAGCCGCCGCGGCCGTCACGGTCGTTGCGCTCGACCTTGATGCGGGCGCTCAGGCGATCGAAGCGGGCGTCGAGGTCGCGACGTTCCCACTGCTCCAGGCGGTGGTTGGTCTGGCGATAGCGGGCTTCGAGGCGGGCGATCTGGTTGAACTCGGCGCGCAGGCTTCGGGCTTCGTTGCGGCTCAGCGAGCCGTTGCGCACGCCGACGTCGATGCGCTGGTCGAGGCGGGCCTGACGCTCGTTGATCGACTGCCAACCGCCGGGGGCGGCCAGGACCGGGGCGGCGGTGGCCAGGGCGGACACAAACAGGACGGACGCGAGAACCTTCTTCATGGGTCTACTCCTTCGGATCGGGCCGCCTCCGTGGCGGCTTCGAGAGCAGATGACCACGGTGCGGCTGACCCGAACCTGAACCCGCATAGTCAGCTTACGTTCAGATTTCTCCGGTCGGCGAAAAGAGAAAGGCCCCGGCGGTGGTCCGCCGGGGCCTTCTCATTTCCGCGCCTTTGGGGCGATCAGAAGTCTTCCCAACCCTCGTCCGGGGCGTAGGCCAGCTTGGCGGCCGTGGCCGCGCGCCCGGCGCCCGCCCGCATGACCGGAGCCTGCGGAGCCGGGCGGCGCATGTCGGCGGCCGGGGCGCGCGGCGCGGTGCGCTGACGGGCTTCCAGGCCGTTGACGCGGAACTGGGCCACCAGGCGGGACAGCTCGCCGGCTTCCTGGGCCAGCGAGGCGGTCGCGGCGGTGGTCTCCTCGACCATGGCGGCGTTCTGCTGGGTGGCGCGGTCCATCTCGTTGACCGCGGTGTTCACCTCGGCCAGGCCCGACGCCTGCTCGCGCGCCGAGGCGGCGATCTCGGCGACGACGCCGTTGATCTCGATGACCCGGGCGACGATGCGCTCCAGCGTCTTGCCGGTCTCGCCGACCAGCGACACGCCCTGCTCGACCTGGGTCGAGGAGGCCGAGATCAGCGACTTGATCTCCTTGGCGGCTTCGGCCGAACGCTGGGCCAGGGCGCGCACTTCCGAGGCCACGACCGCGAAGCCCTTGCCGGCGTCGCCGGCGCGGGCCGCTTCCACGCCGGCGTTCAGCGCCAGCAGGTTGGTCTGGAAGGCGATCTCGTCGATCACGCCGATGATCTGGCTGATCTGGCGCGAGGAGGCGTTGATCGCGCTCATGGCTTCGACCGTGCGGCCCACGACTTCACGCGACTGCTCGGCGTCGACCTTGGCGGTCTCCACCGCTTCGCGGGCGTGCGAGGCGCCCTCGGCGGTGCCGTTGACCGTGGCGGTGATCTGTTCGACCGCGGCGGCGGTCTGCTCCAGGGTCGCGGCCTGGTGCTCGGTGCGGCGCGACAGGTCCGAGGCGGCTTCCGACAGCTCGCCGGTGCCCGACTGGATGTTCGAGGTCGCCGCGGTGATGGTGCGGATGGTCTGTTCCAGCTGGCCGACGGCGGCGTTGAAGTCGCCGCGCAGCTTGTCGTAGTCGCCGTCGAACTGATCGTTCAGGCGGAAGGTCAGGTCGCCGGAGGCCAGCTTCTCCAGGCCCTGGGCCAGGGAGTTGACCACGAAGGCCTGGGACTCGGCCGAGGCGGCGGCGGTCTGCTCGTCCACGCGGCGCTTGGCTTCCGCCGCGGCGCGTTCGCTGTCCTGCTGGGCCTTCAGTTCGGCCAGGTTGCGCTGGTTGTCGCGGAACACCACCAGCGAGCTGACGACGGCGCCCAGCTCGTCCTTGCGCTGCAGGCGGTCCAGCTCGACGCGGTCGTCGCCGCGGGCCAGGGCCTCGGTGGCGGCGGCGATGCGGCGGACTTCACGGCGCAGGTTCAGCACCAGGAAGGTCGCGATGCCGCCCACGGTCAGCAGGGTCAGCACGGCGCCGATGATCATCAGGCCGACCGCGCCTTCGGCGCTTTCCAGGCTGTGCGCGGCGCGCTTGTCGGTGGCGGCCTGAGCCGAGCTCACGACCTTGCCGAGCGTCTTGTTCATCGCCTTGTAGCTGTCTTCGAAGGCGCTGAGGTAGCTGCTGGCCATGCCGACATCGACGTCGAGCATGCCTTCCACCATCTCGATCCCGCTGCGGCAGTCGGAGAGGTCCTTGCGCAGCTGGGTGATGGCTTTTTTCTGGTCGGCCGGCGAGCTGGCCTCGAGCGACTTCAGGTCCTTGTCGATGCCGTCCATCTGGGCGAGCAGCGCCTTCATGCGCGCGCCGGTTTGGCCTTCATCGGTGGCGGTCGCCTTCTTGGTCATGGCGGCGTAGAGCTCGCCGTTGACGGCGGTGATCCGCTCCGAGATGTCCTTCAGCTTCAGGCTGCGGGGCATGTCGGTCTGGACGACGCCGGCCAGCTCGGCCGACTGGGACTTCTGGGTCCAAACCGCGCCGCCGGCCATGGCGGCGAGCATGACGACTGCGAAAGCGGGCGCAAAGCCGACCTTCACGATCAAAGGCAGGTCGGCGAGCCGTACCAGACGCATAATTTCTTCTCCCCCCGGTGAGCCGCGCGCGAGCGACTCTAGGATTTCAGGGAGGACTTAACCCTAACATCCCTAACGAATTCATACCTCCGTTAGGCATAAATTGCCGTGAAATGGCCGCGTTGCGTCAGGGTTTTTTTAAGATGACCGTGGCATCCCTCCACTGGAAAGCAACAGCTTCTAGTAGGGGAGCCACATCATGAAGAAGTCTATCGTCGCCGGCCTTATCGCCGCCAGTGCTTTGTTCGCCGGTTCGTCGGTCAACGCTGCCAACTTCCAGGAGCAGATGGACCGTTGTCTGTCGCGCTTCGCCAACACCAAGGACGCCGCCAGCGTGATGCTGGAGTGCACCGCCGACGCCGGCAAGCTCTCGGGCTGCAAGGTCGTCGAGGACAGCGCCGCGGGCAAGGGCTTCGACAAGGCCGCCCTGTGCATCGCCGACGCCCTGCCGATGGGCAGCAAGTCGGGCGTGGTGAAGGTTCCGCTGAAGTTCCCGGGCGGCAACTGATCTGACGCGGCTCTGCCGCGAAGCTGTTAAGTATGAAGGCGCCCCCGCGCGAACGTGCGGGGGCGCTTTTCATTTGGCGCGGCCTCTGTCCCTGAGGGGCTCGTGCGCCTAGGTTCAGGCGCAGCCGACTCTCTCCCCAGGGAACGCCAAAGCCATGAACCCGTCCGCCCAACCCTCGCGTCGGCCCGAGCGGCCGTGGTTCTCGTCCGGCCCGACCGCCAAGCGCCCGGGCTGGTCGCCCGACGCCCTGGCCGGGGCCCTGGTCGGGCGCGGCATCCGCGCGCCGTCCGCGCTGGCCCGCGTTCAGCAGTCGGTCGACCTGACCCGACAGGTCCTGGGCATTCCCGACGATTTCCGCGTGGCGCTGATCCCCGGTTCCGACACCGGCGCGGTCGAGGCGGCGCTGTGGAACATGCTGGGCGAGCGCCCGGTGCAGGTGCTGGACTTCGAAAACTTCGGCCACACCTGGGCCGAGGACGTGGTCAAGCACCTGAAGATCGACGCCGAGGTGCTGAAGGCGCCCTACGGCCAGGTCCCGGATCTGTCCAAGGTGCGCCCGGACGCCGACCTGGTGTTCCCCTGGAACGGCACGACCTCGGGCGTGCGCATGCCCGGCCCGGGCTTCATCGCCGCCGACCGGACCGGCCTGACCATCTGCGACGCCACCTCGGCGGCCTTCGCCATGGACCTGCCCTGGGACCGGCTGGACGTGACCACCTTCTCCTTCCAGAAGGCGCTGGGCGGCGAGGCCGGCATCGGCTTCATGGTGCTGTCGCCCCGCGCGGTCGAGCGGCTGAACACCTTCGATCCCGGCCGCTCGATCCCGAAGGTCCTGCGCCTGCGCAAGGACGGCCGCGCCGACGAGGCGATCTTCGAAGGCGCGCTGATCAACACCTTCTCCCTGCTGACGGTCGAGGACTGGCTGGACGGCCTGCGCTGGGCCGCCCGTGTCGGCGGCGTGCCCGAGCTGATCCGCCGCACCCAGTCGAATTTCGAGATTCTGTCCGAGTGGGTGGCGCGCACGCCCTGGATCGACTTCCTCGCCGCCGACCCGACGGTCCGGTCGGAGACCTCGGTCTGCCTGCAGTTCGTCGATCCGCGGGTGACCGGCCTGGACGACCAGGAACGCACGGCCTTCGTGAAGCGGTTCTGCTCGGCCCTTGAGCGGGAAGGGGTCGCGCTCGACATCGCCGGCCATCGCTCAGCCCCGCCGGGCCTGCGGGTCTGGTGCGGTTGCACGGTCGACGCGGCCGACGTCGAGGCGCTGACGCCCTGGCTGGACTGGGCTTTCGCGGCCTCGATGGTGGAGCCGCAGCCGGCCTGATCGCCGCTTCGGTGGACAATAGGGCCGCGACGGGAGGACAGCGGCGCGAGACTGGTCTATAGGCTCGCCCCGCGTGCGCCGCCGGCCCCTGGCCGAGCGGCTCGACGTGTGTGGAATTTGATCAGCGATCGGAGCGAAGGTGGCGAACGTCGCGGTTGTCGGCGCCCAGTGGGGCGACGAAGGCAAGGGCAAGCTCGTCGACTGGCTGTCGAACCGGGCGGACGTGGTGGTGCGTTTCCAGGGCGGCCATAACGCCGGCCATACCCTGGTGGTGGGCGACATCACCTACAAGCTCTCGCTGCTGCCCTCCGGGCTGGTGCAGGGCAAGCCGTCGATCATCGGCAACGGCGTGGTGGTCGACCCCTGGGCCCTGCTGGATGAGATCGGCCGCATCGAGGCCCAGGGCGTGAAGATCACGCCCGAGGTGCTCAGCCTGGCCGACAACGCCTGCCTGATCCTGCCGATCCACCGCGATCTGGACGCCGCGCGCGAGAAGGCCGCCGGGGCCGGCAAGATCGGCACCACCGGCCGCGGCATCGGCCCGGCCTACGAAGACAAGGTGGGCCGTCGCGCCGTGCGCGTCGCCGACCTGGCCGACCGCGCCGCCCTGGAGATCAAGGTCGAGCGCCTGCTCGCGCACCACAACGCGCTGCGCCGCGGGCTGGACCTGCCGGAAGTGGACGGCCCGGGCCTGATCGAAGCCCTGCTCGAGATCGCGCCGAAGGTGCTGCCGTATTCCCAGCCGGTCTGGCGCGTGCTCGACGCCGCCCACCGCGAGGGCAAGAAGATCCTGTTCGAGGGCGCGCAGGGCTCGCTGCTCGACGTCGACCACGGCACCTATCCGTTCGTCACCTCGTCCAACACCGTCGCCGGCCAGGCCGCGGCCGGCTCGGGCCTGGGCCCGAGCGCGGTCGGCTACGTGCTGGGCATTGTGAAGGCCTACACCACCCGCGTGGGCGGCGGCCCGTTCCCGACCGAACTGCACGACGACATCGGCCGCCAGATCGGCGAGCGCGGGCGCGAGTTCGGCACCGTCACCGGCCGGGCGCGTCGCTGCGGCTGGTTCGACGCGGTGCTGGTGCGCCAGTCGGTGGCCATCAACGGCATCCACGGCGTGGCCCTGACCAAGCTGGACGTGCTGGACGGCCTGGAAAAGCTGAAGATCTGCGTCGGCTACCGCGTGGGCGGCCGCACCCTGGACTACCTGCCGGCCGGCATGAAGGACCAGGCCTCGGTCGAGCCGATCTACGAGGAAATGGACGGCTGGTCGGAGAGCACGGTGGGGGCCCGCTCGTGGGTCGAGCTGCCGGGGAATGCGGTGAAGTACGTCCGCCGCATCGAGGAGCTGATCGGCGCGCCGGTCGCGCTGCTGTCGACCAGCCCCGAGCGGGACGACACGATTCTGATGCGCGACCCCTTCCAGTCGTAAAGGCGGCCCAGTCGCAAAGGCGGGCCAGTCGTAAAGGCCGTCTTTACCGTACGCGGGTATCCCTACGTCCGTGTAAGGGAGTCTCCCCGTGTTCGCGGCCGATCCGAAACTCATTCAGCACTTTGCGCCGCATCTGCGCAGCGTGCTGATCGTCGATCCCCAGCCGGCCTCGGCCAAGGTGCTGGCCGATCTGGCGCGCGCGCTCGGCGGCAAGAACCTGATGATCGAGCCGGACGAGAAGACCGCGCTCAGCCTGGCCCGCGACTTCGACCCGACCCTGGTCTTCATCGAGTTCGCGGGGCCGCGGCTGGACGGCCTGGCCTTCACCCGCAAGCTGCGCCGCAGCGACATGGCCTGCCGCCGCGCGCCGGTGATCATGGTCACCGCCGAGGCGACCGTTCAGTCGATCAAGGGCGCCCGCGACGTCGGCGTGCACGAATTCCTGCGCAAGCCCTTCACCGCCGGCGACCTGCTGAAGCGGCTGGAGGCGGTGTCGCTGAAGCCGCGCGACTGGATCGAGGCGGTCGGCTACGTCGGCCCGGACCGCCGCCGCTTCAACTCCGCCGAATACGCCGGCCCGCGCAAGCGCAACGCCGACAAGCCCAAGACCCCCGGCGAAGCCCAGGCCCAGGCCATGGACCAGGCCGTCCGCATCCTGCGCGCCGCGGTCAATCAGTTCGACCAGGACCCCGGCCAGGCGATCCGCGCCCTGCGCCAGCAGGCCGTCACCCTGAAGCAGCTGGCCGTCGAGGGCAGCCACGTGCAACTGGCCGTCGCCGCCGCCCAGCTCGACCTGGCTCTGGCCAGCGACCGCCTGACCCGCGCCGACGTCGAAGGCCCGGTCGGCGCCGTCACCGGCCTGTTCGCCGCCAACGCCCCGCAGCAGGCGCGGGTGGCGTAAGCCGACATGCGCGGCGTGCTGATCGGTCTGGCCCTTTTGGCGGCTCAGGATACGACGCCGGCCCAGCCCAACGAACTCTCGAAGCTGACCGGTCAGCTCGTCATCACCGGCGAGTCCATGACTGATCCCGCGCCCGACCAGAAGTCCGATCGCGTCGGGCTGTTCTGGGACGGGGAGAGCGCGAAGCGCGTCTATGACGCGATGCAGGCCAAGGCCGTCGACAGCCCCTGCGAAGAAGGCATGAGGCAGAAGTCGGCCGGAGGGCTGGAGTGCTTCAGCCATAGCGACGGCACTTACGCGTGCAGCGCAGGGATCATGCTGGCCACCGGCAAGACCAGATCGGTTTCGGCGTGCTGACCGCGGACGGGTTTCGGTGAGGACAAAGAAAAAGGGGCGCGCCGGCGGCGCGCCCCTTTCCGTTTCAGTCGGGCTTGAAGCTTACGCGTCGACCAGGTTCCGCTCGGTGGCGGCGGCGCGCATGGCCTTCTGCAGCTTTTCGAAGGCGCGCACCTCGATCTGGCGCACGCGCTCGCGGCTGACGCCGTACTGCGAAGCCAGTTCCTCCAGCGTGGTCGGCTCGTCCTTCAGCCGGCGCTCGGTGAGGATGTGCCGCTCGCGGTCGGTCAGCTCCTGCATGGCTTCCTGCAGCAGGCCCATGCGCAGGCTGCGCTCTTCGCTCTCGGCGATCTGGCTTTCCTGCGACACCTGGGTGTCGTCGGCCAGCCAGTCCTGCCACTCGCTCTCGCTGTCCGAGCGCAGCGGCGCGTTCAGCGAGGCGTCCGGACCGGCCAGGCGCCGGTTCATCGAGATGACGTCGTCGTGGGTCACGCCCAGCTTGGTCGCGATGGTCTCGACCTGGTCGGGACGCAGGTCGCCTTCCTCGAAGGCGCTGATCTGGCTCTTCGCCTTACGCAGGTTGAAGAACAGCTTCTTCTGCGCGGCGGTCGTGCCCATCTTCACCAGCGACCACGAGCGCAGGATGTATTCCTGGATCGAGGCGCGGATCCACCACATGGCGTAGGTCGCCAGGCGGAAGCCCTTGTCCGGATCGAACTTCTTCACGGCCTGCATCAGGCCGACGTTGCCTTCCGAGATCACTTCGCCGATCGGCAGGCCGTAGCCGCGATAGCCCATGGCGATCTTGGCCACGAGGCGCAGGTGCGAGGTGACGAGCTTGTGGGCGGCCGTAGGATCCTCGTGCTCCTGCCAACGCTTGGCGAGCATGAACTCCTCGTCCTTGGTCAGCATCGGGAACTTGCGGATCTCGGTGAGATACCGAGACAGCCCGCCTTCCGGCGAGATGACGGCGAGCGAATTGTTGGCCATGGACCTTACTCCCCGGGCGGTCACGTGGTCGGGAGAGCCGTGAAGCCGGCCGCGCCACCCCAGCGCGGTCAGTCGCCCGTTCCCCGTCAACGACCCAAGATAGGGATGGTTGCGTGCGGTTTAAGGCGCCGCTTCGAAAATAAGTCACGTTCGGTGTTGCCGAAATCGTGCCTTCGAAACTGCAACTGAGATTATTACAGGATGGTGCGTTCTCATTCAAGACGCACCTTGCCGCACCCTATCTGAAGTCGACGTGCAGGTGGTCGTCGTGGCGGGCGGCGTGACAGCCCTGGAAGCGCGCCTTGGCGTTCCCCCACAGGCCGAACCGCTTTTCCAGGTGCGGCTCGATCAGCACCCGGCGCACCTGGCCTTCCTTGATCAGCGTGCGGGTCAGGAACTCCGACCGCCCCTCGTCCAGCCGCCAGGTCCGCGACTTGGGCGGATCGGGCCGACGGTGTTTCCACTTGCCCGGGCACGGATCGGGTTCGGCCACGGGCCGCGGCTCGAAGTCTTCGTAGCCGTTGATGGAGCCTGGCGGCTTCGGCAGGCGACGGCCGTCCTTGCTCTCGTAGAACAGGGCCAGGTCGATCTGGCGGCCGTCGCCGTGGCTCAGGTGCGGCGGGAACGGCTTCTTTCCGCTGGGCCACGAGGCGTCCATGAAGGTCACGACCGTGTCGGGATAGGCCTTGTGGACCGCTCGCGCCGTCCGGATGATCGCCTGGCGCGCCTGGGGGGTGACGTAGTTGCGGTCGCCCAGGCAGTAGAAGCCGTGGGCCGGGCGCAAGGGCTCGGAGCCGTCGCAGGGCAGGGGCACCAGCCCGGCCGGACTGGGCGTCGGCGGCCGCTTCGGTGTCGGCAGGGGCGCTGACGCGCTCGCGCAGGTGTCGACGGTCACGAACAACAGGCAGGCGAGGGCGACGGCGGCGCGCATCGGACATCCGAGGGTGGGAGCTCGGCCGTATCATCGTTCGCCCGGCGGCGCGCGCAAGGGGCTCGCTTGCGGTCGCGCGCGCGGTGTGGGAAGCGGCCGGCCATGACGCCCGCGACCGAGATCACCGACGAAGCCCTCGCCCTGCAGGTGGAGCGCTTCTACGACAAGGTCCGCCGCGACCCGCTGATCGGCCCGGTGTTCGAGGCGGCGATCGACGACTGGCCCGAGCACCTGGCCAAGCTGACCGACTTCTGGTCGTCGGTGACGCTCGCCACCGGCCGGTATCGCGGCCGGCCGATGCCGGCGCACATGAAGCTGCCGCTGGAGCCGCGCATGTTCGATCGCTGGCTGTTTCTATGGGGCGAGACCGCCGACGAGCTGTTCGCGCCCGCCCAGGCCCAGGTCCTGCGCGAGAAGGCCGCGCGCATCGGCCAGAGCCTGAGCCTGGCCATGTTCTTCCGTCCCGAGGACGTCCGGCCCAAGGGCGACTGACGGGCTACCGGAATCGCCCGTGGACCGCTAAGCCCTCACCCGGAGTATCGGAGAGGCGACATGACCACGGCTGAACAGGCGCGCGAAATTCTGGACCGTCTCGGCGTCGAGCGGGCCGCCTTCGAAGGCGGCGACCTGGCCGTGCGCTCTCCGGTCGACGGCGCCGAGATCGCCGCGGTCCGCACCCAGTCGGCCGCCCAGGTCGCTGACACCGTCGGCCGCGCCGACGCCGCCTTCCGCGCCTGGCGCAAGGTCCCGGCCCCGCGCCGCGGCGAGCTGGTCCGCCTGCTGGGCGAGGAACTGCGCAAGGCCAAGGACGACCTGGGCCTGCTGGTCACCCTGGAATCCGGCAAGATCCGCTCCGAGGGCCTGGGCGAAGTCCAGGAGATGATCGACATCTGCGACTTCGCCGTGGGCCTGTCGCGCCAGCTGTACGGCCTGACCATGCCGTCCGAGCGCCCCGGTCACCACATGCTGGAACGCTGGCAGCCGCTGGGCCCGGTCGCGGTGATCTCGGCCTTCAACTTCCCCGTCGCCGTGTGGTGCTGGAACGCCGCTCTGGCACTGGTCTGCGGCGACAGCGTGATCTGGAAGCCGTCGGAGAAGACCCCGCTGGTGGCGCTGGCCACCCAGGCGATCTTCGACCGCGCCGCCGCCCGCTTCGGCGACGCCCCGGCCCACCTGTCGCAGGTGCTGGTCGGCGCCCAGGCCGTGGGCGAGGCCCTGGTCGACGACCCGCGCGTGCCGCTGGTTTCGGCCACCGGCTCGACCCGCATGGGTCGCGCCGTCGCCCCGCGCGTGGCCGAGCGCTTCGGCCGCTCCCTGCTGGAGCTGGGCGGTAACAACGCCATGATCGTCACGCCGTCGGCCGATCTCGACATGGCCGTGCGCGCCATCGCCTTCTCGGCCGTCGGCACCGCCGGCCAGCGCTGCACCACGCTGCGCCGCCTGCTGGTCCACGCCAGCGTCGCCGACGCCCTGGTCGAGCGCCTGAAGGGCGCCTACACCACCCTGAAGATCGGCAGCCCGCTGGAGGGCGACACCCTGGTCGGTCCGCTGATCGACGAGGCGTCGGCCACGGCATTCGAGGCGGCGCTGGATCGCGCCAAGGCCGAGGGCGGCGAGGTGGTGGTCGGCGGCGGCCGGGCCGACACCGGCCTCGGCGGGGCCTATGTGAAACCGGCCATCGTGCGCATGCCGGCGCAGAGCGCCATCGTCCGCCACGAGACCTTCGCGCCGATCCTCTACGTCCTGACCTGGACCGATTTCGACGAGGCGATCGAGCTGCAGAACGCCGTGCCCCAGGGTCTGTCGTCCTGCGTGTTCACCGACAGCGTCCGCGAGGCCGAGGCCTTCCTGTCGGCCACCGGCAGCGACTGCGGCATCGCCAACGTCAACATCGGCCCGTCCGGCGCCGAGATCGGCGGCGCCTTCGGCGGCGAGAAGGAGACCGGCGGCGGTCGCGAGAGCGGCTCGGACGCGTGGAAGGCCTACATGCGTCGCCAGACGCAGACGGTGAACTATTCCAAGGAGTTGCCGCTCGCTCAGGGAGTCCGTTTCGACGTCTGAGGCGTTATCCCGGTCGAACACTGTTCCAGTCCGGGATAGGGTCCTTCGTCGAGATCGGATTGTGCATGACGGCGACGGGCGCCACGCAAGCGACAGAAGCGGAACGCCCGCCGGTCCGCGTTTCGCGGTGGCGCCAGTTGCTGGGCTCGGTCCGCGGCCGCCTGACCCTGCTCACCATCGCCCTGGTGCTGACCGCGGCCCTGGCGGCGACCCTGCTGATCGTCGACGCCTACCGCAGCCACCGCGCCTCCACCGAGCGGCAGATCTCAGAGACGGCCGGGGCCATGTCCCTGGCCATCGACGGCAAGGCTCGTGAGGTGACCGGCGTGCTGCAGGTGCTGGCCCTGTCGCCGCACCTGAAGGCGGGCGATCTCGCCGCCTTCGAGAGCCAGGCCCGCAGGGCGGTGCCGCACGACGACAAGTGGGTGGTGGTCGCCGACCTCGACGGCCAGCAACTGGTCAACACCCTGGCCAAGCCGGGCGAGCCCCTGCCGCGCATGCGGCTGCCGGCCGACATCGACCTGCGCGAGCGGGAGACCTACGTCTCCGACCTGCTGCAGGGCATGGTGGAGAAGGGCCGCGTCATCGCCTTCGCCACCCTGGCCGAGGGACCGGGCGGGCGCCCCTACATCCTGGCCATCGCCATGCGCCCGTCGGCCCCGAACGCGGTGATCGCCGAGCAGCGGCTGCCGCCGGGCTGGTACGGCACGCTGGTCGACCGCAAGGGCGTGGTGATCGCGCGCAACGTCGAGGCTGAGCGGTTCGAGGGCGTGTCGGCGTCGCCGGACATCCTCGAGCGCATTCGCAAGTCCCCGGAAGGCGTCGGCGACAGCGTCTCGCTCGACGGCCGCGAGACCCTGGTGGCGCACAGGCGCTCGCCGGTCACCGGCTGGACCTTCCTGGTCGGGGTGCCGCGGGCCGAGGTGTCCGGCAGCCTCTCGCGATCCCTGATAATGACCTTCGTCCTCTGCCTGGCCCTGCTGGCCTTGGGCGCGCTGCTGACGGTGTGGTTCGCGCGCGGCGTGACCCGGGCGGTCGAAAGCCTGGAGGGCGCGGCCGAGGCCATGGGGCGCGGCGGCGCGGCGCCCCGTCTCGCCACCGGCCTGCGCGAGACGGACGCGGTCGCAGAGGCGCTGCACGGCGCGTCGCTGAAGCTGAAGGCGCGCGAGGCCGAACTGCGTCAGCTCAACGACACCCTCGAAGCGCGCGTGGTCGAACGCTCCCGCGAGCTGGAGGAGACCACCGAGCGGCTGGTGCAGGCCCGCAAGGTCGAGGCGCTGGGCCGGCTGACCGGCGGCGTCGCCCACGACTTCAACAACCTGCTGACCGCGGTGATCGGCAACCTCGACCTGCTGGGCAAGCGGATCAAGGACGAGGCCCTGGAGAAGTACGTCGCCAACGCCCGCCAGGCGGCCCAGCGCGGCGCCAAGCTGACCGCCCAGCTCCTGGCCTTCGCGCGGCGCCAGCGGCTGGAGCCGGAGCCGCTCGACGTGAACGCCGTGATCGAGGGCCTGCGCGTGCTGTTCGACAGCGCGCTGGGCGGCGCCACGCGCGTGCGCGCCGAGCTCAGCCCCGATCCGCTCTGGGCGATGGCCGACCGCACCCAGCTGGAGCTGGTGGTGCTCAACCTCGCGATCAACGCCCGTGACGCCATGCCCGAAGGCGGCGAGGTGCTGATCGAGACCGCGCGCGAGCGGGTGAGCGGACCCGACCCGCGGCTGGAGGCGCCGGCGCCCGGCGACTACGTCCGCATCACCGTGGCCGACACCGGCTCGGGCATGACGCCCGAGGTGCTGGCCCGTATCTGGGAGCCGTTCTTCACCACCAAGCCGGTCGGGGCCGGATCGGGCCTGGGCCTGCCGCAGGTGCTGGGCGTGGTGAAGCAGTTGGGCGGCGGCATCCGGGTCGACACGGCGCCGGGCTGCGGAGCCCGCTTCCACGTCTACCTGCCGGTCGCCGCGCCGGCGGAGAAGGCGCACCCGGAGCCGGTCGAGGCCGCGCCCGTCGACTTCGCCGGTCTGAAGGTGCTGCTGGTGGACGACGACCGCGACGTCCGCAGCGCCACGGCGGACCTGCTGCGCGACCTCGGCAGCGAGCCCGAGGAGGCGGTGGACGCGGCCGACGCCCTGGCCCGCCTCGACGCCGGCGCCGAGCCCCGGCTGGTGATCATGGACCACGCCATGCCGGGCCTGACCGGGGCGGAGGCGGCGCAGCGGATCCGCGTCTCGCACCCCGCCCTGCCGGTGCTGCTGATCAGCGGCTACATGGACGCCGAGGCGGTCGCCCGCACCTGGGCCGGCCCGGTGCTGGCCAAGCCCTTCGACAAGCAGCAGCTGGCCGCCCGCATCGCCGCGGCCTTGCAGGCGGCCCAGACGGGCGGCGACTGAGCCTCAGCGCCGGTCGGTGTCGCTGGGCTCGCACACGCCCTGAAGCGCCCGCCTGGCGGCCGTCGACGAGCCACTGAGACCGAGATCGGCCAGCGAGACCATGCCGACCAGCCGCTTGCCGTCGTCCAGCACGGGCAGGCGGCGCACCTGGTGCTCGGCCATGACGTCGGCGGCGTCGTCCAGGTCGTCTTCCTCGAAGCAGTAGTAGACCTTCTCCGACATCACCTCGCGGGCGACCGTGCCCTCGACCTTTCCGTCGGCGACGCCGCGCACGACGATGTCCCGGTCGGTGATCATGCCGATCAGCCGGTCGTTCTCGCCGATCGGCAGGGCGCCGAGGTTCTCCACGCGCATGCGTTTGGCCACCTCGCGCAGCGGTGTGTCGGGATCGATCAGCTCGGCCCCGCGGGTCATGATCTCACGCACCTGCATGTCGGACGCCTCCTCGGGTTGGAATGCTCCAACCGGAGGAGGGGGCGAGGGGTTTCAGCGGACGGTGGCGGGACTTGCCTTCATGCGCTCAATGAACAATGTTCCCTCTATGTTCTGGAGGACGGGGGCATGAAGACGGCTGAGGCGAAGTTCAGCTTCCCGGTCTTGGGATTCACGCCGGATCGCGACATCTGGGGATTCCAGGACCTGGACGCTTTGACGACTTGCGGTCCGCTGACGCTCAAGAAGGACATGCAGCTCGGAATGGAGCTGATCGACTCGGATGGGCGGCGGTGGGTCGTGAGGTCCGTCCGGCGAACCGGGAGGAAGGGGAGGTTCCCTTCCTGGTTGCTGTGGACCGTCCTGACTGCGGCCCCGCAGTCCCGCATTGAGCACGACCTCGACGAACTCACGCCCGTATCGCTCGCCGAGGCATTGGAGCGCGCGTGCGCCGCCATAGAGGCGTCTCCCGACATCTATGGGCCTGAGGGCGAAGATGAGGAGACGATAGAGACGAGGGTCGCGAAGGTGCGCGCGGCCAAGAGCGTCGCGGGCGTTTTCGATTTGATCGGGCTCGACACCTTCGAGGCCTATTAGGGCGGCCCCGCCTGCGGCCAAACGCGGGCGGGGTTCCGTCGGCGGCCCGCCCGGCCTAGATGTCGGCCGATGACCGATACGCTCGACCGCCGCTTTTCCGTCGCCCCGATGATGGACTGGACCGACCGCAATTGCCGGGCGTTCCACCGCGTCCTGTCGAGCAAGGCGCTGCTCTACACCGAGATGGTCACGACGGGCGCGGTGCTGCACGGCGACCGCGAGCGGCTGCTGGGCTTTTCCGAGGTCGAGCATCCCGTCGCCCTGCAGCTGGGCGGCTCCGATCCGAAGGAGTTGGCGCAGGCGTCCAGGATCGCCGAGGACCTCGGTTACGACGAGGTGAACCTCAACGTCGGCTGTCCGTCCGACCGGGTGCAGTCGGGCCGCTTCGGCGCCTGCCTGATGCGCGAGCCGGAGCTGGTGGCCGAGTGCATGGCCGCCATGGCGGACGCGGTGAAGATCCCGGCCACCGTCAAATGCCGCATCGGCGTCGACGACCAGGCGCCGGAGGAAAGCCTGTTCCGCCTGGTCGACCTGTCGGCCGCCGCCGGCGTGCGCGTCTTCGTGGTCCACGCCCGCAAGGCCTGGCTGAAGGGCCTCAGCCCCAAGGAGAACCGGGACGTCCCGCCGCTGGACTATCCGCTGGTCTATCGGCTGAAGCGCGAGCGCCCGGACCTGACCGTGGTGATCAACGGCGGCGTCGCGAACCTGGACGAGGCCGAGGCGCACATGGCCCACGTCGACGGCGTCATGCTGGGCCGCGCCGCCTATCACGAGCCGGCCCTGCTGGGCGAAGCCGACCGGCGGATGTTCGGCGAAGGCGCGGACGTCGATCCGTTCCAGGCGGTGGAGGCCTATCGGCCCTACATCGCCGCCCGCCTGGCCGAAGGTCAGCACCTGGCGGGCATCACCCGCCACATGCTGGGCCTGATGCACGGCCGGCCCGGCGCGCGGGCCTGGCGGCGCATCCTGACGGTGGAGTCGATCCGCCCGGGCGCCGGCCTCGAAGTGCTGGACCGCGCGCTGGCGGCCGTGGCGGACATGCCGACGCGCGACCTTTCGGTGGCTTGAGCCGGCCGCCGATCGGCGGTCTTTCTCGTCCCATGTCGTTTCGCATCGCTCTCGCCGGCGCCCTCGCGCTGGCCGTGATCGCCGCCGGCTCGACCGCTTTTGCGGCCGCTCCCGTCACGCCTTCCGATCATCAGGCCGATCAGGCCCTGCTGGGCGCCGTGTTCGCTCGCGGCGAGCACCCGAAGCCGCAGGTAAGCGCGCCCGCCGCCGAGACGACCGCACGTCAGGCCCCGGCGCAGGCCGACGAACGCCGACGGATCGAGGCGGCCGAGGCGGGCGAACGCAGCCGCTCGGACGTCACCGAACTCGCGCCCGGGACCGCCATGCACGCCGGCTTCCGCCTGAAATTCTGACGTCGCGCGCGTGACCCGGCTGGCCTGACGCGCTAGGCAGGCCCGGTCAGTTCCGGGGGCGTGAACAATGGACGTCGGCGCGATCGCGCTTCTGATCGTCGCGACCGTGGGCGCGGGCGTCCTGGCCGGCCTGATCGCGGGCCTGTTCGGGGTCGGCGGCGGCACCGTGATCGTGCCCGCCCTGTTCTACGCCTTCAGCGTCCTGCACCTGGGCGGCGAGGGCAATTTGCACACCGCGGTCGGCACCTCGCTGGCGGTGATCATCGCCACCTCCATCCGCTCGCTCGGCGCTCACCGCATCCATGGCGCGGTCGACGAGGTCGTGCTGCGGGCCTGGACGCCCTGGGTGGGCCTGGGCGGCGCGGTCGGCGCGGCGCTGGCGGGCATGGCCTCGGACGAGGCGCTGGGCGTGATCTACGGGATCTGCGTCATGCTGGTCGCCGCCCAGATGGGCCTGGGCAAGGAGAGCTGGCGGCTGGCGCCGGACCTGCCGGTCGGCTGGCTGCGCCGCGTGCTGGGGACCGGCATCGGCCTGCTGTCGGCCATGATGGGGGTCGGCGGCGGCGCGCTGGGCGGCATGCTGATGACCCTGAGCGGCCGCTCGATCCACCAGGCCATCGCCACCGCCTCGGGCTTCGGCCTGGCCATCGGCGTGCCGGCCACCCTGGGCTTCATCGCCTTCGGCTGGGAAGCGGCGGGCCGCCCGCCGCTGTCGCTGGGCTATGTCAACGTGCCGGCCGCCATCGTCATGGGCGTGCTGACCACGGCGGTCGCGCCCTACGGCGCCAAGCTGGCGCACCGGCTGGACCGCATGACCCTGCGCCGCGCCTTCGCGGTGTTCCTGGCCTTCACCGCCGCCTCGATCGTCGCCAAGACGGTGCTGTAGGATTTCCCGTCCGGGACGAAAGGTGGCGCTTTTAGCGGAACGGCGGTATTAACCTTGGGCGTTAAGGACGCCGAGGGGAGTGCCCGCCGATGCTGATCGCGTTTCCGCTGCTGCTCATCCCTGTGGTGCTCTACAACGTCTTCGCCCTGCTGCAGATGGCGGGCGGGATAAACAGCCTGGCGGCCGACGAGCGTCTGCGGCACGGCCTGTTCAGCATCCCGATGGCCTCGGGCGGCTCCTGGCAGGTGGGCGCTGGCGACATCCTGGTGCTGCTGTCGCTGGTCCTGCTGTTCTTCGAGCTGCTGAAGTCCACCTCCAGCCAGAAGGTGGCCATCGTCAATCACTCGCTGTCGATGATCCTGTTCATCGTCTGCCTGGTCGAGTTCCTGCTGCTGAAGAGCTTCGCGACCTCGACCTTCTTCCTGATCTCGATGATGGTCCTGCTCGACGTGCTGGCCGGCTTCATCGTCACCATCATCACCGCCCGCAAGGACTTCGACTTCGCGGGCGAGTGAGGGCTTCAGGTCAGCTGAAGGCCACGAAAAGCAGGGCGACGAGGCACACGTCCAGCGAGCGGACGACGGCGGTGGTCAGCGTGGCCATGGCGCAGTTCCCTTTTAGAACATGGTTTCCCAGTTCTTAATGCAAGGGCGGCGCCACTCGTTTCCGGTAGGACGGGACAAACGCGACAGATCGGCCAGAGCGCCGCGCCCGTCCGTCTAACTGTCTGAAAATTCTGTAGTTCTTCACGCCCCGCCGAGCGTCGCCGCGGCGCGCGGCCGGCCGCATCGTGGTTAAGCGATCAGACCTCGGTCTTGGTGACGCGGCCCTTCGGCGCACGCCGGTCGGCGGCGCCGGAATATTCCGTCCCGAGGTAGGTCGTTCTGGCCTGGTCGAGCACTTCCTTGCCGCCCTTCAGCCCGCGCTTCTGGCCGCCCTGGCCCATGAGCTGGGCCGCGAAGGCGTCGCCGCCGCCGCCGGGCGCCGGTTCGGGCGCGTGCACCCGCACCGGTCCGGCCGGCACCGGCAGGCCGCCGGTCTCGGTCGCCCGCTCGACCGGCTCGACGTCCCGATCTGCGACGTGGCGGGC
>NZ_JAAIVC010000080.1 GCF_010975005.1 Caulobacter sp. 17J65-9
GCCGGCGACAAGGCCGAGACCGCCCCCGCGAACCCGGCCGCCGCCAGCGCAGGCGGCGAGGGCGAGGGTGAAGGCGCCGCCGCCGTCGCCTCGGCCGCCGGCGAAAGCGGCGAAGCGGGCGCCACCGACGCCTACGCCGCCATCCCGGCCGCCAGCCGCACCGCGCTGCGCATCGCCCAGGTGAAGGGCTTCTTCCTGGTCGCCCAGGCCGCCGCCCCGGCCGAAGGCAAGGAGGCCGCCGCCGCCCTGATCGGCCAGGGCCTGCTGGAAGCCTACGACCCCGCCGCGGCCGAGCTGAAGGCGCTGGGCGTGGACGAGGCGGCCCTGCGCGCCGCCGCCGAGAGCGGCGATCCGGCCGCCATCAAGAAGGCCATCGCGACGCTCGACGCCGCCTCCAAGAAGGCCGGCGGCGACCAGGCCGCGGTCGCCAAGGGCATGACCACCATCGCCTCCGGCCTGTACCAGAACGCCCTGGTCGACGGCGCGGTCGACCCGGTCGAGTACCAGCACTCCTACGGCGCGGCCCTGGCCGCCAAGGCCGTGGTCGACGCCGATCCGAAGCTGGCTTCGGCCCGCGACGAGATCGCCGGCCTGGTCAAGCTGTGGCCGTCGGCGACCGCTCCGGAGGACGCTGCCAAGGCCCCGGCCACCGGCAAGGTGCTGGCCCAGGCCTCGCGCGTCGAGCTGGCGCTCTCGGGCGCCTGACCTAAGGGTAGCTTGGTTTTCAGACGCCCACGGTCACCGACCGTGGGCGTTATTGTTTGCGCGGAAACCGGTTTCGTACTGCCGTAACTCGTGTAAAGCTCCGCCTCGGGGATAGGTCCGAGTGCGGCATAGAGTCATGCGCGAGGCCATTGGCGTAGGGGAACTGGGCATCGAACGGCTGACGCCGCGCGAACGCGAATGCCTGCGACTGGTCGCCCAGCACCTGCGCTCGAAAGAGATCGCGCGCCGCCTCAACATCTCTCAGCACACGGTCGACGCCCACCTGAACGAGGCGCGCCGCCGGCTGGGCGCCGCGACCCGGCGCGAAGCGGCGCTGATGCTCCTCGTCGCCGAGGGGGGATCCCCCCTCCCCGCCCTCCTAAAAGACGTAGGAGGCGGATCGGATGGGATGGCGCGGGCCGCCCCGATCACGTCCGATGCCCTCGAGGACGGGGGTATCAATGGGCGTTATGTTGAGGATCAATCCGAGCCGGCCGATGCCGGCGTGGACCTGGGACGAACTGGAAGAAGAGCTGACCCGGCTGGCCGCCAGCCCGGCGCAGCGCGCGATGGTCGAGCCCCTGGTGTCGGCGGTGGCCAAGCGGACGGCGGTGCTCTCCGCCGGGGCGACGCTGCGGGAAATACTCTGCCTGGCGACCGTGATCGCGGACGAGTCGTTCCAGCCGGTGCTGTCGGACGAGCCGATCGAAACGATCTGAGCGGGGCGCTGGGGGCGCTGGCCCGAATGGCCGTCCTGGCCATCGGCAGCGCCTTCCTGCTCGCCGGCGTGCTGCTCGGCGCCCACCAGGTGCTGGTCGTGATGCAGACCTGGAACGAGGGCGGCCTGCGGTGAGGCGCGCCCTTCGGGGTCGCGTCGGCCGGTGACCCAGTTCCAGTACGACCTCGTCCAAGGGCTCGAGACCGCGGCGTTTCTGCTGGCGGTGAGCTACGCCCTGTGGCGCGGCGATCGCTCCGCGCGCGGGATCTCGCTCGTCTACATCGGCGGCTATCTTGCGATGTGGGCGGCCTTCTTCGGCGGCAAGTTCATCGCGTCCCTCAGCGCGACGCCGGTGCGCTACGCGTCTCGATTTCCAGAGCTGGCGGTGGACGTAGCGGCTCTCGCCCTCATCACCGTTCTCGCCCTGCGCAATCCACGCCCCTGGCTGCTCTGGAGCGCCGCATTCCAGCTGGTCTCCACCGCGACCCGTACGGCCGGCGTCCTCGACCGCAGCATCGACCGGCTCGCGGTGGTCACCGCCGTGAACACCTGGTGGGTGCTGCAGCTCGCGGTGCTCGCCTGGGGCACGGTCGAGGCGTCACGCGCGCGCCGCACGGGCGAGGCGGCGGCGTGACCCAGGTCCACTACGATTTGATCCTCGCCGCGGAGAAGACGGCGTGGCTTCTCGCGGTCGCCTTCGCCCTGTGGCGCGGCGACGGACCGGCGCGCTGGATCGCGGCCATCTACCTCCTCGGCAACGCCGCCATGCTGGGGGTCATGTGGGTGCGGCCGGCGGAGATCACGGTCGACATCGCCGGCTTGGTCGCCATGGGGGCGGTCGCGGTCCGCGCGCCGAGGCCATGGGTGTTGTGGGGGACGGCATTCCAGCTGCTCTCGGCCGCCACGCGGGTGGCGGCCGCGCTCGACGACCGCATCCAGCCCCTGGCCTATTCCACGGCGCTGAACACCTGGTGGATGCTGCAGCTGGCGATGCTCGTCTGGGGCACGGTCGAGACGTCCCGCGCACGTCCTGCGAGCGAGGCGGCGGCGTGACGCAGGAGCTGTATCAGATCCTATTCGCCGCCGAGTGGATCGTGTGGGCCGGGGCGGTGGGCTTCGCGCTGTGGCGCGGCGACACCATCGTGCGCCTGGTCGCCCTTCTCCAGCTGGCGGCGACGGGCGGCTTGGCGATCGCCTTCAAGCTGGGCGCGCCCATGGCGCTCTGGGCCTGGGTCGACGCGATCGGGTTCCTGCCCCTGTTGCTGCTCGCCCTGCGCCAGCCGCGGCGCTGGCTGGTCGGCGCCGCGGCCTTCCAGTTGGCCACCGTCGCCACACATGTCGCCCGGACGCTGGACGGGCGCATCGAGTCCACGGCCTACGCCACGGCGCTCAACACCTGGTGGATGCTGGAGCTCGCCGCGCTGGTCTGGGGCACGGGCGAGGTGGTGCGGCGCCGGCCGACCGCCGTCGGGGCGACGGCGTGAGCGCCGACCTGTCCGAACTGGTCCTGTGGGGCGGCTGGCTGGCGGCCATCGGCTTCGCCCTCCTGCGCGGCGACGGCTTCGTGCGCGCGATCGGCGGCCTCTATCTCGCCGCGACCGCCGCGGCGGTGGCCGCGCTCGCCTTCGGCGCGCCGCCGGCGGTCTGGGGCTTCGCCGACATCGTCCTCCTGCCACTGCTGGCCCGCGCCCTGCTGCGTCAGCCGCGGCGCTGGCTGATCTGGGCCTGCGCCTTCGAGCTGGTGACGGTGGCCACCCACGTCGCCTGGGCGCTCGACCCGCGCATCGAGGACCATGCCTATTCGGCGGCGATCGACCTCTGGTGGGCGCTGCAGCTGGCCGCCCTGGCGTTGGGCGCGTTCGGATCGCGGCGGCCGGGCCCGGCGCGCGCCGGCTTCGCCGCCGAAGCGAGGGTCGCGTGAGCCGTCTTCACTACGCGCTCGTCGCCCTCGCCGAGTGGGGCGTCTGGGCCGCCGTCCTGGCCTTCGCGCTCTGGCGCGGCGACCGCCTGGCCCGGCGCTTCGCGGTGATCATGTTCCTCGGCCAGCTCGCCGCCACCCTGCCCTTCCGGCTCTTCGACCTGCCGCGCTGGTGGTTCGGGCTGGTCGACGCGGCCTGCCTGGCGTCGATGATCGCGATCGCTCTGCGCGAGCCGCGGCGCTGGGCGCTCTGGGCCTGCGGCTTCCAGCTGGCGGCGGTGGCCACCGCCGCCGTCTACGCGTTCGACCACGACATCGCCGCCCTGGCCTTGGCCACCGCCGTCAACATGTGGTGGCTGCTCACCATCGCCGCCCTCGCCTGGGGGACGGTCGAGGCCGCCGCTCGACGCAAGGCCGCCACCAGCGCGCCGAAGTCGTAAGGAGGACGCGCCATCCCCCCGTTCCAGCTGACGCCAGCCCATTACGAGCTCATTACGGTCGCCGAGTGGATCTACTGGGCCGCGATCGTGCTCTTCGCTCTCTGGCGCGGCGACCGGCCGGCGCGGCTGGCGGCGTTGGTCTACCTCTGCGTCTACCCCGCGCTCTTCATCGCCCAGGAAGGCCTGGACTGGGGAACCGCCGCCCGGCTGCCGGTCGAGGCGGCCGGATTCGTCGCCCTGCTGCTTCTGCTGCTGCGTGATCGCCCCGCCTGGCTGCTGTGGGCGTGGGCCTTCCGGCTGATCGTGGTCGCCACCTACGTCGCGACCCTGCTCGACCCGCGCATCTCGCCGCTCGCCTTCCTCACCGCGCTGAACACCTGGTGCGTTGCGGAACTGACCGCGCTGCTCTGGGGCGCGATCCAGGCGGCCCGCACCGGCGCGGCGCGAGCGATCGCATGAGCGCCCACGACTACCGCATCCTCGCCGTCGTCGTGTGGGGCTACTGGGCCGGCTGCCTGGGCCTGGCCCTGTGGCGCGGCGACCTGCGCGTCAGGCTGGTCGCCGGATTCGCCCTCGGCGCCTTCCTGCTGGGCCTGGCGGTCCGCCAGATCTGGAAGGGTCCGGCCGATTGGTCGAACTATGCCGACGCCCTCGTCTTGATCCCCATGCTGGCGATCGTTCTGCGCTGGCCGCGGCCCTGGCTGTTCTGGATGTGCGTCTTCCAGCTGGCCACGGTCGGCACCTACATCGCATACGAGCTGGACGGGTCGATCGGACGCTTGGCCTACGCCACTGCGGTGAACACCTGGGGCGTGCTGTGCCAGAGCGCGCTGTTGTACGGGACCTTCGAGGCGGACCGCTGGCGGCGCGCCCGCACGGGGACGGTCGTCTGAGCCGCCTGACCTACTTCAGCAGGGCGTCGAACAGCTTGCGCGCGTCGGGGCTGTTCCAGTCCGACTCGCCGCTGAGGCGCGCCACCTCGCGGCCGTTACGGTCCAGGATCAGGGTGGTCGGCATGCCCATCACGCCCAGGTCGTGCGGCAGGGCGAACTTGGGGTCGTGGTAGAGCGCCAGCGGCGCGTGCACGTCGATGAAGCTCTTGGCGTCGGCCACGTCGCGGTCGACGCTGACCGGCACGACCACCAGCTTGTCGGTCGGATAGCCCTTCTGCAGGGCCGCCAGGGTCGGCATCTCGGTCACGCACGGGGCGCACCAGGTGGCCCAGACGTTCACCACCGTCACGCGCCCCTTGAAGTCGGCCAGGGAAACCGGCTTGCCGTCGCGGTCGTCGAAGCTGACCGCAGGCACGGCCTTCGGCTGGGCGTGGGTCTCCAGCTTGGCCAGGGTCCCGACCGCGTAGGCCGCCAGCGGCCCCTGGGTCTTGTCCAGGGCGCCGGCCGCCTGATCTTTCAATTGCACCGCTGCGGAATCCGGGCGGGTGAGGTAGAAGGCGCCGCCTGCGAGCGCCGCGACCACAACCACGGCGGCCGCGATCATGACCGCCGTCTTCTTCCCCGAGCCTTCGCCCATGACCGACCCTTCCGACCTCGTCTCCCCGGACCGCGCGCCTTCGGCGGGCCAGAGCCTTTGGGGCGGGCGATTCTCAGCGAAGCCCGCCGACCTCATGCAGGCGATCAACGTCTCCATCGACGTGGATCGCCGGTTGTGGGCGCAGGACCTGCAAGGCTCGCGCGCCCACGCGGCCATGTTGGCCGCCACGCAAATCATTTCAAGACAAGACGAACAGGCGATCCAACAGGGACTCGACCGGATCGAGGAAGAAATCCGAAGCGGGGCCTTTCCGTTCCGCACGGAATACGAAGACATCCATATGAATGTCGAGGCCCGTCTTCGCGAACTGATCGGGGGGGCCGCCGGGCGGCTGCACACCGCCCGCTCGCGCAACGACCAGGTGGCCACCGATTTCCGCCTCTGGGTGCGTGAAGCCTGCGACCGCACGGTCGGTCAGATCCAGGCCCTGCAGCGCGCCCTGCTGGCCAAGGCCGAGGCCCACGCCGACGCCCTGATGCCGGGCTTCACCCACCTGCAGCCGGCCCAGCCGGTGACCTTCGGCCACCACCTGATGGCCTATGTCGAGATGTTCGGCCGCGACGCCGCGCGCTTCGCCGACGCGCGCAGGCGCATGAACGAGAACCCGCTGGGCTCGGCCGCCCTGGCCGGCTCGCCCTTCCCGATCGACCGGCACATGACCGCCGAGCGGCTGGGCTTCGAGCGGCCGACCGCCAACTCGCTGGACAGCGTCTCGGCCCGCGACTTCGCATTGGAGGCCCTCTCGGCCGCCTCGATCTGCGCCGGCCACCTGTCGCGCCTGGCCGAGGAGATCGTGATCTGGGTGACGCCGCAGTTCGGCTTCGTGAAGCTGTCGGACGCGTTCACGACCGGCTCCTCGATCATGCCGCAGAAGCGCAACCCCGACGCCGCCGAGCTGGTGCGCGCCAAGACCGGCAAGGTCATGGGCGCCCTGGTCGGCCTGTCGACGGTGATGAAAGGCCTGCCGCTGGCCTATTCGAAGGACATGCAGGAGGACAAGGCGGGCGTGTTCGACGCCTTCGACTCCCTGGAGCTGGCCCTGCTGGCCATGGCCGGCATGGTCGCCGACCTGGAGCCGGTGCGCGAGCGCATGGCGGCGGCCGCCGGCGCGGGCTTCTCCACCGCCACCGACCTGGCCGACTGGCTGGTGCGCGAGCTGAACCTGCCGTTCCGCGACGCCCACCACGTGACCGGCGCCGCGGTGAAGCGGGCCGAGCAGCTGGGTGTGGGCCTGGAGGCACTCCCGCTCGCCGAACTGCAGAGCCTGCATCCCGGCGTCACTGAAGACGTGTATAAGGTTCTTTCCCCCGAGGCCTCCTGCGCGAGCCGGACCAGCTACGGCGGAACCGCGCCCGTCGGGGTGCGGGCCCAGATCGCGCGTTGGAAGGAAGCCTTGTCATGAGCCTGCGTCTGATCGCCCTGGCCTCGGTGGCCGCTCTCGCCCTGGCCGGTTGCGGCAAACGCGGTCCGCTGGACCAGCCGCCGCCGATGTGGGGCGACAAGGCCAAGGCCGACTACGAGGCCCAGCAGGCCGCGAAGAAGGCCGCCAAGGCCGAGAAGCGCGCGCCCAGCGCCAACGCCCCGCTGCCGGTCGATCCGGCCCAGACCAACGCCAAGATCCGCCAGGCCCCCGTCGAGGGCGGCCCGACGGACCCCTACAAGGGACCCGGCCAACCCCAGTGAACCATTTCCAAGTTCGCGACGGCGAACTCTGGTGCGAAGGCGTCAGACTGGCCGATCTCGCCCGCGAGGTCGGCACGCCGTTCTATGTGTATTCCTCCGCCACCCTGTCGCGGCACTTCGAAGTGTTCCAGGGCGCGCTGGCCGCGCACGCGGACCAGTTGGGCGACCCGCTGGTCGCCTTCGCGGTGAAGGCCAACAGCAATCTCTCGGTGCTGACCACCCTGGCCCGCCTGGGCGCGGGCGCCGACACCGTCTCCGAGGGCGAGATCCGTCGCGCCCTGAAGGCCGGCGTGCCGGGCGAAAAGATCGTCTTCTCCGGCGTGGGCAAGACCGACGCGGAGCTGGCCTTCGCGCTTGAGGCCGGCGTCTACCAGATCAACGTCGAGGCCGAGCCGGAACTGCGCCGTCTGGCCAGGATCGCCGCCGACAAGGGCGTGCGCGCGCCCTTCGTGGTGCGGGTGAACCCCAAGGTCGGGGCCGGCGGCCACGCCAAGATCACCACCGGCGGGGCCGGCGACAAGTTCGGGGTCGACGCCGAGGAGGCGCTGCGCCTCTACGCCGAGGCGGCCGCGGCGCCGTCGCTGCAGCCGCTGGGCCTGGCCTGCCACATCGGCAGCCAGATCACCGACCTGGGTCCGCTGGAAGCGGCCTTCGGGGTCATGCGCGGCCTGGTCGAGCGCCTGCGCGGCCAGGGCCTGGAGGTCAGCCGCCTGGATCTCGGCGGCGGCCTGGGCGTGCCCTACTTCAACCAGCAGGAGCCGCCCTCGCCCGAGGACTTCGCCGCCATGGTCGCCCGCACGGTCGGGGGTCTGGGCGTGCGCTACGTGTTCGAACCGGGCCGGATGATCGTCGCCAACGCGGGCGTGCTCGTCTCGCGTGTGATACATATCCACGGTCGCCCGGACGGGGGGCGGCGCTTCCTGGTCCTCGACGCGGCCATGAACGACCTGATGCGGCCGGCCCTCTACGACGCCTTCCACGACATCCGCCCGGTGCGGGTGCGCGAGGGCGCGTCGAAGCTGGCCTACGACGTGGTCGGGCCGGTGTGCGAGACCGGCGACACCTTCTCGCGCGACCGCGAGCTGCCCGAAGCGGCGGAGGGCGACCTGATCGCCTTCATGAGCGCGGGCGCCTACGGAGCGGTGATGGGGAGCGAGTACAACACCCGTCCGCTCGCCCCTGAGGTGTTGGTGCGTGAGGGACAGTGGTCGGTCGTGCGACGCAGGCCGACCTACGACGAAATCTTCGCCCGCGAACCCGCCGCCGCCTGGCTCTAATCCAGAAGGACCCATGCCGCAGGACCTGGACCCCCGATCGAGAGCGCGCCTGACCCGGGCTTTGCTGCTCGCCCGGGCGGTCCTGCTTTGGGAGCGGTCCGGCGCAGTCTGGACGCCCCTGGCCCTGGCCGCCGCCCTGGTCGCGGTGGCTGGCCTGTGGGGCGCGTTCCTGGTCGTGCCGGCGGGCTTCGCGGCCTACGCCTTCGCCGCGCCGTTCCTGATCGCCGCCGTCTTCGCCGTCCGCGGCGCGCTTCGCGTGCGCTGGCCCACCCGCGAAGAGGCCCGGGCGCGCATCGAGGCGGACTCGCGCCTCGACCATGATCCTCTCTCCGCGCTGGAGGACGCGCCGGCCACCGGCGACGAGGCCCTGTGGGCCCTGCACCGGGCCAAGTCGGCCGAAGCCGTCGAACGCCTCCGGCCACTGCGGATGCGCGTGGGTCTGGCCGCCGCCGATCCCTACGCCCTGCGCTATGCCCTGGGCCTGGCCGCGGCGCTGGGCCTGTGGGCCAACGGCGTCGAGAGCGCCGATCGCGCCTCGCGCGCCTTCGATCCGGGCGTGCGCATGGCCCGCGACAGCGGCGTGCTGGTCAGCACGGCGGCCGGGTGGACCGCCTCGACGGTGCAGCAGATCGTGGCCGGCCTGTCCGGCGCCGAGCGCCCGATGCTGGTGAAGGCCGAGGTTCAGTCCAGGGCGCAGATCGACGGCAGGCCGCGCATCTTGCCGGCCGAATCCAGGCCGTAACCGACCAGGTAGCGGGCCGGCGCCTCCCAGGCCACGAAGTCGGGCGTGATGGCCCGCGTTTCCGGCCACGGCTTGCGCGCGAACACCGCGGTCAGCACCTCGTCGGCCCCCGCCTCGCGCACCGCGCGCACGGCTTCCGCCAGCGACAGGCCGGAATCGAACACGTCGTCCATCAGGAGCACGCGGCGTCCGGTCACCGGACGCTGCAGGTGGGCGCGCACCTCGACACGGCCCTTGGAGACCATGCCGTCGCCGTAGGAGGCCAGCCACAGGGCGTCGAAGCGCAGCAGCCGGCCCCGGCGAGCCAGGGCGCGGGTCAGGTCGGCGGCGAACCACAGGCCGCCGGTCAAAAGGCAGACGGCCACCGTCTCGTCGTCGACGCGCGGGGCCAGGGCCTCGGCCAGCGCCTCCACGCGGGAGACGACCTCGGCTTCGTCTAAGAGGGGTTCAGGGACGTCGCGCGTCGGATCAGCCATGCGGCGCGGATAGCGCCGGAGCGGCCACGGAGTCGAGGGCGTAAGGGTCGCTGGCCGGCAGCGGACGCGCCTCCACCGGCCGCGGCAGCGCCACGCTGCGCGCCGGACGCAGGCCGGCGTCGGCCATGTGCATCTGCTGGGCGGCCGGCTTGGCCGCGGCGACCTTGCCGTTCGGCGAGGCCGGCGCCTTCGGCGTCTGAGCGGCGGGTTTGGCGGGCTTGGCCGCCTTGGGCTTGGCTGGCTTGGGCTTGGCCGGCTTGGCCGGCTTCGCGGGCTTCTTTTCGAGAACAAAGCTGGTCTCGACCGTCGCCGTGGTGGCGTCCGGATCGGCCAGAGCCACGGAGAACGGCACCGCCTTTTCAGGGGCGATCGACGTCGCCGAAAGCTTGATCACGCGGGTGGAAATTTTCTTGCCGCCCTTGTCGAGCAGGGAGACCAGCACCGGCGGCACCGGCATCGTCTCGTTTTCGATGTTGCGAACGACGCCCGAGACCACCACGGCAGGCAGGCCGTCGGCGGCCATATCTGCCTTGATTTCGATCGCCAGGCCGGTCGGATTCACCGGCACGCCCACGGCGGCGTAGGCCCCCGCGGCGCTCGGATACATCTTCACCACGTCGACGCGGAACAGGTAAGCGGCGGCGAACATCGCCATGAAGCACGAGGCCAGGCCGGCCCAGACGACGCCGGCGACGGCGGCTTCGCGCATCTTGCGCTTCTGCTGCTGGCGGGCGCGGAAGGCCTTGGGAAGCTCCGGCGCGGTCGGCTCGACGTCCTCGTCGGACTTGAACGACAGCGGCTCGCGAGCGATCGCGCCCTCCTCGGCCGAGGAGGTCAGTTCAAGCGGTTCTTCGAGCTGGGCGCGCCAGGCCGAGCCGCAGGAAGCGCAGCGCACAGTGCGCCCGGCGGTTCCGATGCGGTCGTCGTCGACAAAATAGCGCGTGGCGCAAGCGGGACAGGTCAATATCATGGCGCGAATCGGAGGTTTGAACCGCCTCCCGTCGAGGTCTCCGATCTTTCGGCCCGTATGTCTCGGAACACCGCCGCCTCTTATTCCGCCGCTGAAGCAGCCGGGCAGTCAGAAGTCCCGTCCACCGGTCCTGTCGTGCGTTTCGAGAACGTCGGCATGCGGTACGGCCGCTCGTCCGAAGTCCTCAAGGACGTCGCGTTTACCTTGGCGCCGGGCTCTTTCCACTTCCTTACCGGGGCTTCCGGTGCGGGAAAGTCGTCGCTGCTGAAGCTGATTTACCTCGCTCACCGCCCCTCGCGCGGGCGCATCGAGCTGTTCGGCCACGACGTGGAGAGCGCGTCGCGCAACGACCTACCGTTCCTGCGCCGGCGCGTTGGCGTGGTGTTCCAGGAGTTCCGCCTGCTGGACCACCTGTCGGCCTTCGACAACGTGGCCCTGCCGCTGCGCATCGCCGGCATGAAGCCGGACGAGTATCGCGACGACGTGGCCGAGCTTCTGACCTGGGTGGGCCTGGGCCAGCGGCTGTGGGCCATGCCCCCGACCCTGTCGGGCGGCGAGAAGCAGCGCCTGGCCATCGCGCGCGCGGTCGTGAACCGCCCCGACCTGCTGCTGGCCGACGAACCGACCGGCAACGTCGACCACGAGATGGCGCTGCGCATCCTGCGCCTGTTCGTGGAGCTGAACCGGCTGGGCACCACCGTGCTGATCGCCAGCCACGACCAGGACCTGGTGCGCCGCTCGGGCATGCCGGTCCTGCACCTCTACGACGGCAAGCTGACCCGCCACTCCGGCGAGGCCCGCGCCGAACCCCGCGCCGCCCCACGACCCGCCCCGCGCGACGAAACGCCGCAGGCGGACGAGCAGGCGCAGTTCGACCTCGGCGACGAAAGTGAATTCGGGGACGACTTCGGGGAGGACGAGGCGTGAGCGTCGCGACCGAAGACCCGATGGCCCGCTGGAAGCCGGCCCCGCTGCTGCCGCGCGACGAGGAGCGGGAGTTCTCGCTGCACTTCGTGGTCGCCGTGCTGTGCTTCCTGGCCTGCCTGGCCGCCGTGGCCGCCATCGGCGCCGACCGGGCCGCCAGCGGCTGGGCCCGCGACATCCGCGGCGAGGCGACCGTGCAGGTCCGCCCGAAGCTCGGCGAGACCGGCTCCACCGCCGCCGCCCGCGCCGCCGAGGCCCTGGCCGGGGTCAAGGGCGTGACCGAGGCCGCCGCCCTGGAGAAGGAAAAGGCCGAGGCGCTGCTGAAGCCCTGGCTGGGCGACGCGGTGCTGGACGACCTGCCGATCCCGCACCTGGTGACCGTGCGCCTCGATCCTAAGGCGCCGGCCACCGCCGCCGACCTGCACCGGGCCCTCTCGGCCGCCGGCATCGACGGCGACGTCGACGATCACGCCCGCTGGCTGCGCGACGTGGAGCGGGCGGCGGGCCTGGTCCGCTGGATCGCCTTCGGCGTCTTCGTGGTGGTGGCCGCCGCGGCCGGCGCGGTCGTGGCTTTCGCGACACGGGCCGGCATGGCCGCGCAGAAGGACGTGGTCGAGGTGCTGCACCTGTCCGGCGCGCGCGACGAGTTCATCGCCCGGGTGTTCCAGACCCGCTTCGGCCGGCTGGCCTTCGAGGCCGGCGCGGTCGGCGCTCTGGCGGCCATCGCGGTCGCCCTCATCCTCAAGCTGCTCGGCGGACAGGACGGCTTCACCCCGGCCCTGCCGCTCAGTTGGTGGGACGTCACGGCGGTCTCGCCATGTCCGCTGATCGCGGCTACGGTGGCGGCCCTGGCTGCGCGGTTAACCACGCTGCGCCTCCTGAGGGGATGGGAATGAAGAGCCTGGCCGCCGTGGCGATCGTGGCGTTGATCTGGCTTGCGGGTCTCCTGGCCTTCGCCGAGCGGGTGCAACGTTCCACGCCCGCCGACGAGCCGCCGCAGGGCGACGGCGTCGTGGTCCTGACCGGCGCGTCGGACGAGCGCATCGTCGCGGCCATGCACCTCCTGGAACAGGGCAAGGGCCGCCGCCTGCTGGTCTCCGGCGTGAACCGCGAGGTCACCCGCGGCGAGCTGCGGGCGGTGACCCGCGCGCCGGCGCGCCTCTACGACTGCTGCGTGGATCTGGGCTTCGAGGCCGCCGACACCATCGGCAACGCCCAGGAGATCGCCGCCTGGGCCCGGGCCAAGAACTTCACCGACCTGGTGGTGGTCACCTCCGACTACCACATGCCCCGCAGCCTGCTGGAAATTCGCGGGGCCATGCCCGAGGCCCAGCTGGTGCCCTACGCCGTGCGCACGCCCTCGCTCGACACCCGTCGCTGGTGGCGTTCGGCCACCGGCGCGCGGCGCATGACGGTGGAATACTGCAAATACCTGGTCGTTCTGGTGCGCGAGGCGGTTCTCAGCCTCGGCGACGGAAATTCGAAGACCCAGGCCGAGGCGTCGCCGGCCGCGACTGCGTGAGTTAACTCCTTGCTGGTTCTGCGTTCCCTGCTGTTCATGGCGTACCTCTACCTGTCCATGGTGTTCATGGGCGTGGTGATGTCGCCGTTCCTGCTGGCCCCCCGCCCGGTCGCCATGCGCCTGGTCCAGGGCTGGGCCCGCACGGTGCTGGGCGCGGCGCGGATCCTCTGCGGCATCAAGGTCGAGGTGCGCGGCCTCGAACACCGCCCCAGCGGCGGCGCCCTGATCGCGGCCAAGCACCAGGGCATGCTGGACGTCATCGCCCCCTTCACCTTCCTGGACGACCCCTGCTTCGTCATGAAGCAGGAGCTGCTGAGCCTTCCGTTCTTCGGCTGGTACGCCAAGAAGCTGCGCATGGTCCCGGTCGACCGCTCGGCCCAGGCCGCGGCCCTGCGCAAGATGGTGACCGACACCAACGCGCGGCTGGAGGACGTCCGCCAGGTCGTGATCTTCCCCGAAGGCACCCGCACTGAGCCCGGCGCCGAGCCCGACTACAAGCCGGGCGTGGCGGCGCTGTACCGCGACCTGAACTACCCCTGCGAGCTGATCGCCACCAATTCCGGGCTGTGCTGGCCCGCCCACGGCTTCATCCGCAAGCCGGGCACCGTCGTGTTCGAATTCCTCGAGCCCCTGCCGGCCGGCCTGAAGCGCGGCCAGTTCATGACCGAGATGCAGACCCGCATCGAAGCGGCGTCGACGAAGCTGTTGGAAGCGCGCTGACTTCTCTCCTCCCCTGCGCAGCGGGGGAGGGGGACCGCCCGAAGGGCGGTGGAGGGGGCGGACCGGCGCACGACGGCCCGCTAGCAACTGACCTCACGACAAAGAAAAAGGGGCGCGCCTGGCGGCTCGCCCCCTCCACCACGCTACGCGTGGTCCCCCTCCCCCGCCCTGCGGGGGAGGGGAAATTTACGTCGCCGCGAATTCCGACAGGGCGTCGAGCAGGGCCCGGTTCTGGTCTTCGGTGCCGACCGTGATGCGCAGGCAGTCGGTCAGGCCGTAGCCGCCGACCGGGCGCACGATCAGGCCCTTGGACTGCAGGTACTCGTCGGCCGCCCTGGCGTTGCGCTTCGGATCGGGGAAGCGGACCAGCACGAAGTTGCCGGCCGAGGGCATGACCTCGAAGCCGAAGCCGCGGATGGCCTGGGCCAGGCGCGGACGCCACTGCTGCACCAGCTCCTTCGACGCCTTCACGTGGTCCTCGGCCGACAGGGCGGCCAGGGCGGCTTCCTGGGCCGGAACCGAGGCGTTGAACGGCAGGCGGATGCGGTCGACGGCGGCGGCCACCGACAGGGGCGCGTAGGCCCAGCCGATGCGCAGGCCGGCCAGGCCGTGGATCTTCGAGAAGGTGCGGGTGACGACAACGTTGTCGGCGTTGCGCGCCAGCGGCAGGGCGGTCTCCCAGTCGGGCTCGGCCACGTACTCGGCGTAGGCTTCGTCGATCACCAGCAGGACGTGGGCCGGCAGGCCCTCATGCAGGCGGCGGATCTCCTCGCCGGAGTTCCACGAGCCGGTCGGGTTCGACGGGTTGGAGACGTAGACGATCTTGGTGCGCTCATCGACCAGCTTCAGCAGCTCGTCGACCTCGACCCGGTAGTTCGGCTCGGGGGCCAGCTTGATCTCGGCCTGGTTGGCCTTGGCGCTGATCCGGTAGGCCAGGAAGCCGTACTGGCCGGTGACGATGTTGTCGCCGGGCTCCAGGTAGGTCTGGTTGATCAGGGCGAAGATCTCGTCGGTGCCGGCGCCGAAGATCAGGCGATCCTGCTCCAGGCCCATCTTGGCGCTGACGGCCTCGCGCAGGCGGCTGGCGCGGCCTTCCGGGTAGATGAAGATGTTCTGGGCGGCGGCGACGTAGGCGTCGCGGGCGGCCTGCGAGGCGCCCAGCGCGTTCTCGTTCGACGACAGCTTGATCGGCTCGGCGACGCCTTCGATCTTCGACTTGCCGCCCACGTAGGGCGCGATGTCCAGAATGCCCGGCTTCGGCGCGGGCTGCGCCGTTTTCGGGGCAGGGGTCATGGTGTTCATACGCGTCGCTCAGAGATCGAATGGGGAGGGCGCGGCGCCGATCACGCCGGAAAGCCGACCAGGCGCGCGGGCGAGCCTGGCGTCTTCAACCTGCACATAGCCCGCCAGGGCGAACAGCTTCAACCCGCCCGCCGCGCTGACGAGCCTTCCGGCCAATCCGTCGCGCCCCAGCGCCTCCTCGATCGCGGCCGGGCTTTGGCCTGCGTCGGTGACCCAGAAGGTGTCGTCGCCGCCCGAGGGCTCAAGCGGCACGTCGCCGACCGCAAGCGCCCCGGCGTCGCCGTCGGCGGCCAGTTCCGGCAGGGCGGCGAACACCTTCAGCTTCGGCTCGGCCAGCAGGCGCAGCCACCAGGGCGTGGCCGCATCCAGGGCCAGCACGCCCACGGCGCCCGGCGCACGGGCGGCGCTGAGCGCGTCCTCCGGCTTCTGCACCAGTCGCAAGGGAGAGCCGGGAAAGCGCGCGGCGGCCAGCTCCAGCGCCTGGGTCCCGCCCCAGACGGCCACGCCGACCGGCCGGGCGGTCTCGGCCATCAGGGCGCGCCAGAGCCGCACGACCAGCCGCGCGGTGGCGGCCGGGCGCGGCTGCTCAAGCAGGGTGCGCAGGACGATCGCCTCCTCGTCGGGGCGCAGGCCGCGCCCC
>NZ_JAAIVC010000081.1 GCF_010975005.1 Caulobacter sp. 17J65-9
GACAGCGGCAGGTGTGCCGCAATCCCAGCCTGGCGGCGCTCGACGCGCGGATGGACTCCATCTACCGCCGCGCCCTCAGCTCCGCCCGCGACCCGCGCGCCCTGAAGGCCGACCAGGATCGCTGGATGGCCGTGCGTGAAGGCGCGGCGCTGCGCGATCCCTCCATGGTCGGCCCCGCCTACGAACGCCGCATCGCCGAGCTGAGCCGCAGGGACTGGTAGGTCCGCCCGTCGCCCGGTAAGTAAACCCCGTTCTTCTACGGGGGTGGGGGATGAGCGACACGACCATGCCGGCGCCGGTGCGCGCGCGCCGGCGCAAGGAAGCTGCGCCGGGGCCGGCCCCGACCACGCCCGATCCGATCGAAATCGCCATGGAGGCCCTGGCCGAGGGCGACGCCGGGCTCGACACCCCGGCGCGCCGGCTGCTGCTGCAGCAGGAGCGGCTGATCGGCTGGCAGATCGCCGGCGAGCGGGCCGGCTTCGCGCTGAAGGTGCTGACCGGCCTGGCCGGCGTGACCGTGGCCGCCGCCCTTGGGGCCATGGTCTGGAGCGCCGCCCACGACGAGAGCCGGGTTGTCGAGGCCTTCCGCACGCCGCCGGACTTCGCCGCGCGCGGTCTGGACGGCCCGGTGCTGGCCACTCGGGTGATGGACCGCATCGCCGCCATGGACGCCCAGTCCCAGTCGGCCCGCGCCAGCGGCGGCTACGAGGACGGCTGGACCCAGGACCTCAAGGTCGAGATCGCCCAGACCGGCGTGTCGATCGAGGACCTGCAGCGCTTCCTGCGCGCCTGGCTGGGCCGCCAAACCCGCATCTCCGGCGAGGCGGTGCGCGCGCCCGACGGAAAGGTCGCCCTGACCGTGCGGGTCGGCGGCAAGGCCGGCGAGACGGTGACCGGCCCCGAGGCCGAGCTCGACCGGCTGATCACGGAGGCCGCCGAGCGGGTCTACGCCGAGACCCAGCCCTACCAGTACAGCAAGTACCTGGAGTACCACGGCGATCGCGCCAAATCCCTGGAAGTGGCCCGCAAGCTGGTGGTCGAGGGCGCGGCTGGCGAGAAGCCGTGGGCCTGGGCCCAGGTCTCGAACCTCCTGTCCCTGGACGGCGACTTCGAGGGCGGGCGCGAGGCCGGCCGCCGCGCGCTGGCGCTAGAGCCCGGCCTTCTCCTGGGCATGATCAACACCGGCACGGCCGAGGCGGCGCTGGGCCACGACGAGGCGAATCTCAACCTGACCGCCACACTGACCCAGGGCCTCAAGCGCGATCTCAGGACGTTGTCGCCGAACGCCCGGGCCGTCCTGCCCGTCACCCTGATCGCCTACCAGCAGTACCTGATCGGCGACTACGCGGGCGCGCTCGCCACCCTCGAGGGCGCGGAAACCCTGCCGGCGTTCCAGGGCGCGGCCGACTCCTGGACTCCCACCCGCGCCGACCTGCTGGCCCGCAACCACGACGCTTCGGCTTCGCGCGCCATCCGCCTGGCCGCGGCCGACCCGGAGTTCGACGTCGCCTCCGTCGCCGGCTTCTCCGTCGGCGGCGGCGACTACGTCCCGCAGTGGTTCGAAGCCGCGGAGGTCGGCGACTGGGCCGGCGCGGCCGCGGTGGCCGAGCGGGTGGTCGCGGCCACGGCGAAGACCGGCCGGGCGGGCGAGGTCATGCGCCTGCGCTTCTCGATCCCGCGCCTGGCCGAAGCGCGCGCCCATGCCGGCGACATCGCCGGCGCCCGGGCTCTGATCGCGCCCACCCCGCTCGACTGCGTGATGTGCGTGCGCACGCGCGGCAAGATCGCGGCCCTGGCCGACGACGCCGGCCACGCCGACCGCTGGTTCGCCGAAGCCGTGCGCCTGGCGCCCTCCCCGCCCTACGCCTGGGCCGAATGGGGCCAGGCCAGGCTCGCCCGCGGGGACCTGGACGGCGCGATCGAGCGTTTCAAGACGGCCCAGCGCCTGGGCCCCGGGTGGGCCGATCCGTACAAGTTCGAGGGCGACGCCCGCGCCCGCCGTGGCGAGCACGGCGCCGCTATCCGCCTCTACCGCAAGGCCGCCGAGCGCGCCCCGCACTGGGGCGCCCTGCACCTGGCCCTGGGCTCGGCCCTGCACGCCCAGGGTCGCGAGCGCGAGGCCCAGGCCGCCTTCGCCGCCGCCGCCGGCATGGACCTGTCGCCGGGCGACCGCGCGGCGTTGGCGAAGCTGCGGCGGTGACTTCCTCGCCCTGAAGGCCGCCCAAACTTCGCCGCACCCGCCACGCACCCTGTCCGCCTTGGATAGGAGTCGCGTGGCTTTGGGTGCGTTTCTGCTTCGTCTTCTCGTCGGCGCCGCCGGCCTGTGGCTGTCGTCGAAGGTCGTGCCGGGCGTGGAGCTGCACGGCGCGGTCGACATCCTCGCCGCCGCCCTGCTGCTGGGCGTGGTCAACGCCCTGGTGCGGCCGCTCATCGTACTGCTGACCCTGCCGGTCACCCTGCTGACGCTGGGCCTGTTCCTGCTGGTGGTGAACGCCGCCTCGATCGGCCTGACCGCCGCGCTTCTTGGCGGCTTCGAGGTGCACGGCTTCTGGGCGGCGATCGGCGCGGCCGTGGTCACCGGCGCGGTCAGCTGGGCCGCCAACGTCCTGAGCCGCAAGGACTAGGCTTCAGACCTCCCCGGGCTCGCTCCGCACGTCCGCGGACGCCGGCGCCCGACGCGGGGCCAGGACGTGCCAGGCCACCAGTACGGGCTCGATCAGGCACAGGCCGATCAGGGTCGCGGCCAACCGCCCCCAGGCGCCGCTCAGGTCCGGATTGGCGTAGTCGTCCGGCACCAGGGCGACCAGCACGGCCAGCACGAACTGGGTGCCGGCGTAGGCGACCGACGAGGCGCCGTTCTCGATGTGCCGGCCCAGGATCACGCCGACCATGGTCCCGGCGATCAGCACCGCCGGCGAGCCCCGCGAGACCAGCAGGAAGGCGGCCGCGACGGCGGCGCCGGCGGCGCACCCCGCCACCCGCAGGCCGATACGCCGGCTCACGGGCCTGAGGCCGCTGGCCCCGATCCCGCCGACCGGGACCATCATCACCGCCATGATCGCCACGGCCGCCTGGGCCAGCTCCGGCAAGGGCCAGACCAGGCGGATCAGGGGCAGCGTCGCCAGCGCGATGGCCGCCTGGGCGGCGTGGCGCGCCGCCTCCGGCCGCCAGCCTTCCGCCTTGGGGTCCGGCTTTCGCGGCCCCGGCCAGCGGCGGCGCAGGGTCATGGTCGAGAGCGCGCTGACCAGTACGCAGGCGAGCGTGCCGGCGACCACCTCCTTCACCCGCACCAGGGCCTGGGCGACCACCGGCGCGTCCGGGTGTTCGACCCGGTCCAGCACCACCGCGGCGAAGGTCAGGCCGACGAACAGCCAAGCGTAGCTTCGCTTGGTCGTGAGGGCGGCGTAGAGGGTCACCCCGCCGACCGCCGCCAGCGCCACGGCCGAGCGCACGGGTCCGGTTCCCAGCAACTCGAGGTGCGCCCAGCCCAGCATGGCGCCGCCCACCGTGCCGGTGATCCGCAGCAGGCCGCGGCGCAGGCTGTCGGCCACGTGGCCGCGCATGACCATGTAGCCGGCGAACGCCGCCCAAGCGATGTGCTGGCCGCCGACCAGGCGCCCGAACACGATGGCCAGCAGGACCGAAGCGACGCATTCCAGCTCGTCGACCATGCGCGGCCCGGGCGTGACCAGGACCCGGGTCGCGGTGGCGATCCTCTCCGGCCAGGGACGGCGCGGTTCGCTGTCGGGCGGGGGCTCGGTCAGGCGTCTACTCGCCGCGGCTTTGGTCCTCGCCCCTGAACGGGTCCGGCCAAAAGGTGTTGCGGGCGACGCGCACGAGGCGGGTCGCGGGTCAGTCCGGGCCTTTGGTCTCGTTGCGTACGGTGGCGCCGTTTTCGTCGATCCTGACCGAGGTGCTCTCTTCCTTGGTGGTCGGCGGCGGGGTCGGGGCCGGGACCTCGCGGGTCACCGTGGTCGTGTTCTGGCCGGCGTTGGCCGCCAGTTTCATCACGCTGCTCCAAAGCTACGAACGTCAAACGCAAAGCATCGTCTGACGTTGCCGCAGCCAGCTCAGCGCCGCTGGGTGAACTTCAGCACGGTCGCCGCCGCGAGGATCAATCCCGCGGTCCAGGCCAGGACCGGCGAATTGCCCAGCCCGAACGCCAGCAGCAGCACCAGCGGCCCGACCAGCAGGTAGTACCGGTCGCGGATCATCTGCAGCTTGTCGGAAAGCGTGATCGGTCTCATGCCGACAGTCTGAGCGTGGCGCGGCGAAGCTGCAAGACGCTGAACCGAAAGCCGGCCTCGGCCGTTCATTCAGTCAGGGTTTCCCCGATGGCCCGTCCCGGGAGCGGCCTGGACCCGTCGGCGGGACGGCGCAGGTGCAGCGCATGGCCGGCTTCTACCACCACCCGTTCGCGATCTTCATCGTCGCCCTCGTGGTGCAGTGGCTGGGGGCACGCCTCGGCCACGCCCTGCGCCAGCGGGGACGCGCCGCGGTCGACACCGAGCGCGCCGACTTCAGCGCCATTCTGGGCGCCACCCTGACGCTGCAGGCCTTGATCATCGGCTTCAGCTTCCTGATGGCGGTCACGCGCTACGACGCGCGCAAGGACCTGGAGGCGAGCGAGGCCAACGCCATCGGCACCGAATACGTCCGCGCCGACCTGCTGCCGCCGACGGCGGCGGCCTCCGTGCGAGACCTGCTGGTCCGCTACACCGGCCAACGCATCCTGTTCCACCGGGAGAGCGATCCGGCCCGGCTCGATCGGATCGACGCCGAGACGGCGAGGCTGCAGAGGCAGATGTGGTCCGCGGTGGCGGGTCCCGCCGAAGCGGCCCCGACCCCGGTCGCGGCCCTCGTGGTGTCCGGGATGAACGACGTGCTGAACGCGCAGGGCTACACCGGCGCGGCCTGGCGCAACCACATACCGATCGGCGCCTGGGGGCTGATGCTGCTGATGGCGTTCGCGAGCAACGTGCTGCTGGGCGCCGTCGAGCACCGCAAGGGCACGCGGATCCTCGCCATCCTGCCGGTGATCGTCTCGGTGCCGTTCCTGCTGATCGCCGACATCGACAGCCCGCGCGCCGGCATAATCCGCGTGCAGCCGGTGAACCTGGTCGCCTTCGTCCGGTCGCTACCGCCGCCCTCTTCACCCAAATCAGAACCCTCGCCCGCCCCGGGGCAGGAGAGCGCAGGGTGAGGGTAGGGGGAGACTTCCACGGCGAACCGGGTGCGGCGGACAGGCCCCCTCACCCTGCCCTCTCCCCGCAAGCGGGGAGAGGGTTCTAGGGAGTCAGTGCACCGCCGCCTTGCCGATCTCCAGCCCGTCGGCGCCGGCGCCCACCGCGATCACCTCGCCGTCGGCGAACTCGCCGGCCAGCAGCTTCTTGGCGACCTTGTCGACCAGCTCCTTCTGGATCACCCGCTTCAGCGGCCGCGCCCCGTAGACGGGATCGTAGCCGCGCTCGGCCAGCCAGTTCATCGCCGCCGGGTCCAGCGCGATCGACATGCGCCGGTCGGCCAGCAGCTTCTCGACCCGCTCCAGTTGGATCCTGACGATGTCGCCCATGTGGGCGCGCGCCAGCCGGTGGAACAGGATCACCTCGTCGATGCGGTTCAGGAATTCCGGACGGAAGTGGCCGCGCACGACCTCCATGACCATCGGGCGCACGACGTCGACGTCCTGGTCCTCGGTCATGTTGGCCAGGTATTCCGACCCCAGGTTCGAGGTCATGACGATCAGCACGTTGCGGAAGTCGACCGTGCGGCCCTGGCCGTCGGTCAGCCGCCCGTCGTCCAGCACCTGCAGCAGCACGTTGAAGACGTCCGGGTGGGCCTTCTCGACCTCGTCGAACAGCACGACCTGGTAGGGCCGCCGGCGCACGCTTTCGGTCAGGGCGCCGCCCTCCTCGTAGCCGACATAGCCCGGAGGCGCGCCGATCATGCGCGCCACCGAGTGCTTCTCCATGTACTCGCTCATGTCGAGGCGGGTGACGGCGTGCTCGTCGTCGAACAGGAACTCGGCCAGCGCCTTGGTCAGCTCGGTCTTGCCCACGCCCGTCGGGCCCAGGAACAGGAACGAGCCGATCGGCCGGTTGGGGTCCTTCAGGCCCGCGCGCGCCCGGCGCACGGCGTCGGACACGGCGGTCAGGGCTTCTTCCTGGCCGACCACGCGCCCGCGCAGCGACTGCTCCATGTGCAGCAGCTTCTCGCGCTCGCCCTCCAGCATCTTCTCGACCGGCACGCCGGTCCAGCGGGAGACCACCGCGGCGATCTGCTCGGCGTCGACCACCTCGGGGGTGAGCGCGTCCTGCTCGTTGGCCTCGGCCTCGGCCAGCGACTTTTCCAGGTTCGGGATCTGGCCGTACTGGATCTCGCCGGCGCGGGCGAAGTCGCCGCGCCGCTGGGCGTCGGTCAGCTCGGCGCGCAGCCGGTCCAGGGTCTCGCGCACCTTGGCGGCCTGGCCGACCTTCTCCTTCTCCGCCTTCCAGCGGGCGGTCATCTCGGCCGAGCGGCCGTCCAGGTCGTCGATCTCGTCGTCCAGCTTCTCCAGCCGGGCCTTCGAGGCCGCGTCGGTTTCCAGTTTCAGCGCCTCGCGCTCGATCTTCAGCTGCACCAGGCGCCGGTCGATCTCGTCCAGCTCCTCGGGCTTGCTGTCGACCGCCATGCGCACGCGGCTGGCCGCCTCGTCGACCAGGTCGATCGCCTTGTCGGGCAGGAAGCGGTCGGTGATGTAGCGGTTGGACAGGGTGGCGGCGGCCACGATGGCGCTGTCGGAGATGCGCACCCCGTGGTGCAGCTCGTACTTCTCCTTCAGCCCGCGCAGGATCGAGACCGTGTCCTCCACGGTCGGCTCGGCCACGAACACCGGCTGGAATCTGCGGGCCAGGGCCGCGTCCTTCTCGACGTGCTTGCGGTACTCGTCGAGCGTGGTGGCGCCCACGCAGTGCAGCTCGCCGCGCGCCAGGGCGGGCTTGAGCAGGTTCGAGGCGTCCATGGCGCCGTCCGATTTCCCGGCGCCCACCAGCGTGTGCATCTCGTCGATGAACAGCACGATCTGGCCTTCGGCGGCGGTGACCTCGTTCAGCACCGCCTTCAGCCGCTCCTCGAACTCGCCGCGGTACTTCGCCCCCGCGATCAGCGAGCCCATGTCCAGCGCCAGCAGCTTCTTGTCCTTCAGGCTCTCGGGCACGTCGCCGTTGACGATGCGCAGCGCCAGGCCTTCGACGATGGCGGTCTTGCCGACGCCGGGCTCGCCGATCAGCACGGGGTTGTTCTTGGTGCGCCGGGCCAGCACCTGGATGGTGCGGCGGATCTCCTCGTCGCGGCCGATCACCGGATCGATCTTGCCGTCGCGGGCGGCGGCGGTCAGGTCGCGGGCGTAGCGCTTCAGCGCGTCGTAGGCGTCCTCGGCCCCGGCGCTGTCGGCGGTCTTGCCCTTGCGCAGGGACTTGGCGGCTTCCTCGAGACCGGCGGCGTTGACCCCGGCCTTCTTCAGCACCTCGGCGGCCTCGCCGCCTTCCTTGGCGAGCGCGACCAGCAGGCGCTCGGTGGTGACGAAGGCGTCGCCGGCCTTCTTGGCGTCTTCTTCCGCTGCGGCGAAGGTCCGCGCGGTCTCGGGCTTCAGGTACAGCTGGCCGGAGCCGCCCTGCACCGCCGGCAGCTTGGCCAGCGCCGCGTCGGCTTCGCGCACGGCCGTGTCGGGCTTGCCGCCGGCCTGCTGGATCAGCTGGCGCGAAAGCCCGTCGCGCTCCTCCAGCAGCACCTTCAGGAAGTGTTCGGGCGAGAGATGCTGGTGCCGCCGCGCGAGCGCGAGCGACTGGGCCGACTGCACAGCCTGCTTGGCGCGGTCGGAATAGACGTCGAGATTCAAGTGCGTATCCCCATTCAGGCGGATGCCCGGACCACGCCCTCACACGAAGCGACGCCGTCCGGCCTGCAGGCGATGTAGGGACCGCACTCGGGCCGAACAAGCTGTGGATTCTCCTTCCCCCCTGTGTGGGGGAAGGAGGGCCCCGCGCGCCGGAGGCGAAGCCGAAGGCCTGCGCGGGAGGAAGAGGGGGACCGCGCGCCCGCCCCCGGGACTCGCGCCCGACATCAAGTTCCGCCAAGCTCCACCGATGGCCGACCCGCTCGTCCTTCGCCGGCGTGCCCGTCACATGCGGGCCGAGCCCACCTCCACGGAAGCTCGCCTCTGGGCGCTGCTGCGGCGCGGCCAGCTCGGCGGGTTGAAGTTCCGGCGTCAGGTCCCGATCGGTGACTACATCGCCGACTTCGCCTGCTTCACGCCGAAGCTCGTCGTCGAAGCGGACGGCGGGGCGCATCGCAATCCCGAGTACGACGCCCGGCGCGACGCTTGGTTCGAATCCGAGGGCTTCCGGGTGCTGCGCTTCCGGAACGACGAGGCGTTGGGCGACGCCGCCGCCGAAGCGATCCTCAAGGCCGCGGGCCTGGTGGCGTAGCGCGCAGCCCCCTCTTCCTCCCGCGCGGGCCTCCGCGCTGCCGCGCTCCGGCGCGCGGGGCCCTCCTTCCCCCACACAGGGGGGGGGAGGAGACTAGTCACTCCACCGAACTGCCCCTGGCCTTCGCCAGGGTCTGCACGTGCACCGTCTTGATGTTCACGAACTCGCGGATGCCGTACTGGCCGCATTCGCGGCCGAAGCCGGAGTGCTTCACCCCGCCGAACGGCATGCGGGGATCGGAGCGCACGTTCTCGTTCACGAAGCTCATGCCCGCCTCCAGCTCCTTCGCCGTGATCCGGCGGCCGCGGTCGAGGTCGGCGGTCAGCACGCCCGAGCCCAGGCCGAACTCGCTGGCGTTGGCGATGCGGATCGCGTCGGCCTCGTCCTCGGCCGCGATGATGGCGGCGACCGGGCCGAACACCTCCTCGTCGTGGGCCGGCTGGCCGGGGCGCACGTCGGCAAGCACCGTGGCCGGATACCAGGCGCCCGGCCGGTCGGGGATTTCGCCGCCCAGCAGCAGACGCGCGCCCCTCTGCACACTTTCGGTCACCTGGCGGTGGATGTCGTCGCGGGCCTGCACGCTCTGCATCGGCCCCAGCTTCGTCTCGGGCCGGGTCGGGTCGCCCATCGGATAACCGCGCATGGCCTCGACCACGGCGCGCTCGAAGGCCTCCAGCACCGGACGCACCACGATGAAGCGCTTGCCGGCGATGCAGCTCTGGCCGCCGTTGACCATGCGCGCGGTCGCGCAGATGCGCGCGGCGGCCGCCACGTCGACGTCCTCCAGCACCACATAGGGATCGGCCCCGCCCAGCTCCAGCACGCACTTCTTCAGCACGCCGCCGGCCGCCGTCGCCACGCTGCGCCCGGCCGGCACGCTGCCGGTCAGGGTGACGGCGCCGACGTGCTCGTCCTCGATCAGCGCCTCCACGTCGCGGCTGGAGAGCAGCAGGGTGCGGAACAGCCCCTTGGGCAGGCCGGCCTGAAGCAGCACCTCCTCGATCGCCAGGGCCGAGCCGGGCACGTTGCTGGCGTGCTTCAGCAGTCCGCCGTTGCCGGCCATCAGCGCGGGGACGGCGAAGCGCATCACCTGCCAGAACGGGAAGTTCCACGGCATCACCGCCAGCACCACGCCCAGCGGGTTGAAGGTCACGAAGGCCTCGCCGTGGCCGAGGTCGGCCGGCTCTCGCGCCAGGTAGCCCTCGGCGTGCTCGGCGAACCAGTCGCAGTGAAAGGCGCACTTCTCCACCTCGGCCTGACCGTCGCTGAGCGTCTTGCCCATCTCCTCGGTCATCAGCCGGGCGAACTCGTCCTTGCGCTCGCGCAGGATCGCGCCGGCCTTGCGGATCACCGCCGCCCGCTCGGCGAAGGAGGTCCGCCGCCAGGACAGGAACGCCTCGTGGGCCTCGGCCGCGGCCGCGCGCGCGTCCTCGATCGTGTGCGCGTCGTAGGCCTTGCCGGGTTCGCCGGTCGCGGGGTTCACCGTCTGGACGCGCGGGCGTCCGCCGCCGCCGGGTTGGTCAGCCATGTCGGGGTCCTCCGAAGAGTCGCGCGCAAAACGCGCCCCGCGCGACCGGGGTTCGCCTCAGCCGGCCGCCGCCAGCGGCCTCCCCTCCGCCGTCGCGGCCGAGGGCGCATGCTCAAGATCAAGTCGCGCCAGCGGGTCGCCGATCAGCCCCGACACCAGAGTCGCCAGCACCCGCGGCGCGAACGGCAGGCCGCTGGCCGGCGACAGCAGGACGTCGCGCACGGCCGGCAGCAGTCGGCTGTCGGACTGGTAGAACGGCGTGAACAGCCGGCTGAGCGTCTGGTACAGCCGCACGTGCCCGCGCCGCAGCCGGGCGTAGGCCGCTAGCGCCTCTCCGACGTCGGCGTGGCGCGCCAGCCCGGCGGCCAGGGCGGCGGCGTCCAGCAGGGCCATGTTGCAGCCCTGGCCCAGCTGCGGGCTGGTCGCATGCGCCGCGTCGCCGATCACCGCCAGCCGCTGCGCATACGGCCGCGCCAGGGTGTGGTGGGCGTAGCGGGCCAGCACCAGGTCGTCGGGCGAAGCGATCTTCTCCAGCAGCGGCGCGACCTGCGGCCAGACCTGCAGGACATCCGCCTTCCAGGCGTCGAGCCCGCGCTCGCGCCAGGCCGCGTAGTGCGCCGGCTTCAGGCTCCAGAAGAAGGTGGTGACGGGCTCCGCCTCGCCCCAACGCCGGCCGACCGGCAGGACGCCGACCATGGTGTCGGCCCGGCGATAGCGCTGCTCCAGCGCCTCCAGCTCGAAGCCGGCGCCCTGCGGCCACGGCAGGGTGGCCCAAACCGCGCCGTAGTCGAGCGCCGTCGGCGGCTTCGACCCGCACAGGCCAGCCAGGGGCGAGCGGGCGCCCGAGGCGTCCACCACCAGGTCGAACGGTCCCCGTTCGCGCCCGCGCGCGTCGACCAGCCGGGGCCGGCCGCAGGCCGCCCGCTCAAGGCCCGCGACCTCGAACCCGGTCTCGATCTCGACGCCCTCGCGCTCGGCCGCCGCGTACAGCACCCCGAACAGGGCCGAGCGGTGCACCGCCAACGCCCGCGTCCCCGGAGCCAAAGCGTCGTAGCGCACGTCCAGCACCACCCGTCCGGACCCGACCGCGCGGCCGAACATGTGGGCGATCGGCTGGCCATGGGCGCGCAGCTCCGCCTCCAGCCCCAGCGCGCGCAGGACGGCCAGCCCCGTGGGCTGCATCATCAGGCCCGAGCCGACCGGACGGGCCTGTTCGAACCGCTCGAACACCACCGGCGCGTGCCCGGCCCGCTTGAGCAGCAGCGCCGCCGCCAGCCCGGCCGGCCCCGCGCCGGAAATCCCCACCGAATGCCCCATGCGCCAGTGGTCGCCGGGCGGCTCGGTCGGGTCAAGCCGCGCGCCGATGGAGCCCCGCCGCGCCGGGACAGTTCCTCCGGCATGAAGCGGATCGAGGACTACGGCCTGATCGGCGATTCCCGCAGCGCGGCCCTGGTCTCGCGCGACGGCTCGGTCGAGTGGCTGTGCTTTCCGCGCTTCGACTCCGCCGCCGTGTTCGCCGCCCTTCTGGGCGACGAGAACCACGGCCACTGGACGCTCGCCGCCGCCGATTCGACCGCGCGGGTCAGCCGCCGCTACCGGACCGGCACCGCGGTGCTGGAGACGCGGTTCGAGACGCGGACCGGCGCCGCCACGGTGATCGACTTCATGGCCCCGGTCGCCGGCGAGCCCGGCTCGCAGCTGATCCGCCTGGTCCGCGGCGACGAGGGCGAGGTGGACATGCGCACGACCCTGCGCTTCCGCTTCGACTACGGGCGGCTGACGCCGTGGCTGCGCCGGGTCGAGGGCGGGGTGATCGCCGTGGCCGGGCCCGACGCGGTGCGGCTGACCTCGCCCGTCCCCCTGGTCAATCGGGACTGGACCACCTGCGCGGACTTCACGGTCGGCGCCGGCGAGCGCACGCCCTTCGCCCTCACCTGGTTTCCCTCCCACCTCAAGCCGCCGCCCGAACGCGACCCGCGCCGCCTGCTCGACCTCGTGGACCGGGCCTGGCGGCGGTGGATCGGACGCAGCAGCTATCGCGGGCCGTGGCGCGAGGCGGTCGAGCGCTCGCTGATCACCCTGAAGCTGCTGACCTATCAGCCGACCGGCGGCATCGTCGCGGCGCCGACCACCTCGCTGCCGGAGGAGATCGGCGGCGCCCGCAACTGGGACTACCGCTACTGCTGGATCCGCGACGCCACCCTGACGCTCTACGCCCTGCTCTCCTCAGGCTACCGGCGCGAGGCGGAGTCGTGGCGGCGATGGCTGCTGCGGGCGGCGGCCGGATCGCCGCAAGACCTGCAGATCATGTACGGCCTGCACGGCGAGCCGCGCCTGCCGGAGTCCATCCTGGACTGGTTGCCGGGCTTCGCCGACAGCCGGCCCGTGCGGGTCGGAAACGCCGCCCAGCAGCAGTTGCAGCTCGACGTGTTCGGGGAGCTGACGGGCGTGCTTCACGCCGCCCGGCGCTTCGGCATGGGCGCCGATCACGACTCATGGCGACTGCAGCAGGTGATCCTGCGCCATCTTGAGGATGTCTGGCGCGAACCAGACGCCGGCCTATGGGAGGTGCGCGGCCCGCAACGCCACTTCGTGCACTCCAAGGTGATGGCCTGGTACGCCTTCGACCGGATGGTCGCCAGCGCGCGGGCCTTCGGCCTGGAGGGCCCCGTCGACCACTGGTGCGAGGTGCGCGAGGCGATCCGCGCCGAGGTCTGCGAGAGGGGCTTCGACCGCCGGCGCGGGACCTTCGTCCAGTACTACGGCGCGACCAATGTCGACGCGGCCCTGCTGTACATCCCGATCGTCGGCTTCCTGCCGCCGGACGATCCGCGCGTGCTGGGCACCCTGGCCGCGGTCGAGCGCGAGTTGCTGGAGGACGGGCTGGTGCGCCGCTATTCGGTCCATGGCGATCTGGACGGCCTGCCCGGCGAGGAGGGCGCCTTCCTGGCCTGCAGCTTCTGGCTCTGCGACGTCTACCGGATGTGCGGCCGCGAGGACGACGCGCGGGCCCTATTCGAGCGGTTGCTGGCGCTCAGCAACGACCTCGGCCTGCTGGCCGAGGAGTACGATCCCCGGGCGGGCCGGCAGCTGGGCAACTTCCCCCAGGCCTTCTCGCACGTGGCCCTGATCAACACCGCCCACGGCCTGACGGCGCCCGGGCGCGCGCTCGCCGAGCACGCCCGCGCCGACACCGCCGGCGGCCGGGCCTGAGGCCTCCCTGGAAACGAAGAAGCCCTCCGGCGCGGGGGGACGCCGGAGGGCTGGGGCGACATCGGAACGACCGGCGGTCGGGGGATTGGGGGGGGAGCCGGCCGTCCCTCATCTGTCGTCGGGGATCGAAACGCGCGCCGGCCCGTCGGGTTCGAGCGCGGCGGTCCGCGCCTTGAGACTTATCCGTCCGTAGGTCCGAGCGGCCGGAAACGACGAAGCCCCCCGGCGACGGGGACGCCGGGGGGCTGAATGCGGCGACGAGACGGCCGTCGTCTGGGGGGCTGTAGGGGACCGCCGCCTCACGTGTCTTTGTCGTCGCGCCGATCGAAACGCCCGTTTCACCTAGGGGTTCAACCTTAGGGATCACGTCCCCGTGAAGCTGGCCCGTGAAGCTGGCCCGTGAAGCTGAACGGTCAGTCCTCGCCCACCAGCCGGTAGCCGACGCCCTGCTCGGTGACGATCAGCTTGGGCCGCGAGGCGTCGACCTCCAGCTTCTGGCGCACCTGGGCGGCCAGCACCCGCACCGACTGGGCGTCGGCGTCGCCGCCCCACACCGCCGCGATCAGCTGGCGGTGGGTGACCACCCGCCCCGAGTGACGGGCCAGGGTGCGGAGCAGGTCATACTCCTTAGGGGTGAGCTTCACCTCCTCGCCCTCCAGCCGCACCAGCCGCTGGGAGAAGTCGATGAACAGCGGCCCGGCCGAGAAGTGCGAGCGGGTCGAGAAGCGCCGCTCGCGGCCGCGCAGGGACGCGCGCAGCCGCGCCAGCAACTCGCCCATGGCGAAGGGCTTGCTGACATAGTCGTCGGCCCCGAGGTCCAGCGCCTCGATCTTCTCGTTCTCGATGTCGCGCGCGCTCAGCACCAGGATCGGCGCTTCCGACCATTCGCGCACGCGGGCGATCACGTCCTTGCCGTCCATGTCCGGCAGGCCGAGGTCCAGCAGGATGGCGTCGAAGCCGTCGCTGGCCAGTCGCGACAGGGCCGCCTGGCCGCAGTCGGCGACGCTGACCGCGTAGCCGGCCGCCTCCAGCGCCGGGGTCAGGGCCCGCAGGATCTGCGGCTCGTCGTCGACGAGCAGGACGCTGGCGCTCATGCCTTGGCCTCCGGAAGGGTCACCAGAACGCTCAGGCCGCTCGCGCCGTCCGGCCGAGCGCGCGCCGTCATGGCGCCGCCCACCGCCTCGACGAAGCCCCGGGCGATCGGCAGGCCCATGCCCGCGCCCTCGGCGATCTGGCGGGTGCCGGCCGAGCGGTAGAACTTGTCGAAGATCTTGCCGATCTCGGCCTCCGGCACGCCGGGACCGGCGTCGACGACCTCGATCTCGACCCCGCCGTCGCGCTCGGTGACCCGCAGCTCGACGTCGGTGCCGTCCGGCGAATAGGCGATGGCGTTCTCGACCACGTTGGCCAGCGCCTGCTCCAGCAGGACCGGGTCGGCGCGCACGAACAGCGGCCGCTCCGGCCCGCTCAGCAACAGGCGGCGCGCGCCCTTGCGGCGCTCCACCCGCTGGGCGGCGGCGGCGGCCACCTCGAAGGCGGAGATCGCGTGCAGCTCCATGTCCAGGGCGCCGGATTCCAGGCGCGTCATGCTGAGCAGGTTGGTCACGTAGCGGTTCAGCCTTTCGGCCTCCTCCTGGATATTGGCGGCGAGATCCCGCCGCGTCTCCGGGGAGAACTGCGCGTCATAGTCCTTCAGGCTGCTCGACGAGGCCAGAATAGCGGCCAGCGGCGTGCGCAGGTCGTGCGAGATCGACGACAGCAGCGCCGTCCGCAGCTTCTCGGTGCTGACCAGGGCGTCGGCGGCGGCCTTGTGGGCGCTGAGCCGGGCGCGCGCGGTGGCGGCGGCGCCCAGGTCGGCGAGGATGTCGGCCAGCCGGTCGACCTGGTCGAGTTCGTGCGCCGCGGTCTCGCCGATGCGCCAGACCGCCACGCCGAGCTCCTCGCCGTCGATACACATGCGCCGGGCGCGCCACGGGCCGTCCATCAGGGTCTCCACGCCGGGCTCGGCGCGGCGGCGGGCCAGCAGGGCGCCGGCGCGCGGCTGGCCGT
>NZ_JAAIVC010000082.1 GCF_010975005.1 Caulobacter sp. 17J65-9
GGCCTTGGCCGGCGCCGGGGTCGGGGCGGGCGCGGCGTTCGCCGCCGAACCGCCGGCGAGCAGGGCGAGGGCGAGGAGGAGGGAACGGGTCATCGGCAACCTTGGGCGTCGGGCGGCACCGTGCGCGTGGACGGCGCCGCTGGCAAGGACGCCAAGCGCCGCGCCGCCGCGGAGCAAGATCAGCCGCCGATCTTCTGCAGCAGGCTTTCGGCCTGGGCGGGCTGAATCACCGCCGGCGGCCGCAGGCCGGGATTGATCGCCACCGGCAGGCCGCGACCCAGCCGCAGCGCGTCGCGCCCGCTCATGGTCACCCAATAGATCGTCGGCTCGTTGGTCAGCGCCTCGCGCAGGCGGTCCTCGCTGGTGAAGACCACCATGGCATCGGCGTTCGCGCCGACCGCGGTGCGCCAGAACGGCGGGCGCGTCTCGGCCTGACCTTCCTTGGTGGTGACCAGATAGACCTTCGAGCTCAGGAAGGCGTCCTCGAACGCCTGGCTGGTCAGCGGCGACGGCGTGCGCGCCAGGGCCAGCAGGCTCTCTTCCAGCGGATTGCCCGCGGTGATGTAGGGCCGCTCCTGCGAGAGGGTGCGGTTGAAGGCCTGCGCGTAGCGGTGGCCTTCCTCGGTCTTCGCCTGGGCCGGATCGCGCTGACGGAAGTCGCCGATCGCCATGGCCATGCGCGCGTCGCGCCGGGCGCTGGTTTCCAGGGCGGAGGAGGGCAGGGCCGGGCGGTCGGCCCGCACACGCGAGTCGGCCAGCGCCCCGGAGCTGACCCCGAGCAGCAGCGCCGCCAGCAATCCGGCTTTCTTCAACACGAGGCGTCCTCCCACAGCGCGGCCTACAGTAGCGCTTATAGGGCGACCCCTGAAATGCGAAAGGCCGCCCCGTCGCCGGAGCGGCCTTTCCATTGTCGACCGCGATGCGGTCTCGAACCCTTGCTTACGCGCGGACCTCGGAAACGAGGGCCAGGGTCACGATCTCAGCACCGCGTTTGAGACAATGAGACACTGGGTCACCTCCTTTCAGCTGTTGAACAGGAAGTCGAAGGTGGGCCTTCCCGACCTCCGGCGCAATGGTTTCGCGTCACAAGGGTTGAAGCCCAGCGAGGTTGAACGGCGCCGGCCGCGGGCGTACCAGCTTGTGCAGCAGAGCGGAGCCCGACCCATGTCGCTGCGTATGCCCCAGAACCTAAGCAACCAGCTGCAGTTCGAGACCGGCGCCAGTATCCTCGACGCCGAGATCCTGGCGGAACGGGCTGCGGCGCTGGGCCGCGCCGGTCGGAAGGTCGAGCAGGCCATGGCGGCGCTGAAAGCGGCCGCCAGCGGCGACGCCGGCCCGATGGGGCACGCGGCAGAGGCCGTCTACGAGTACTTCATCCTGCGCGAGCTGAGCGGCTTCTGCGATCACAGCGAGGCGATCGAGGCCTACCAGATCCCGCGCGCGGTGATCGCCCGGCTGGGGGCGCGCTGAGGCTCAGCCCAGCCGAAAGACGGCGGCGAACACGCCCCCGACCAGCACAACGCCCAGCGGGAACAGCACCCGGATCAGCGGCGTGAGCCGGCTCACCAGGGCGTCGTCGACCGTGCGATGGCCGTCGCCATAGACCCAGCGCAGGCGCGGCAGCAGCGGCGAGCTGATCAGGAAAGCCGGCGTGTCCGCCGGAAGCCGGCCGCTCGCGCGCAGCTTCTCCAGCCGCAAACCGACGACGAGCAGCATGCCGACGTAGCTCATGGCGACCAGCCAGGCGACGGCGAACAGGATCGGGAACACGGGCAGGGAATTCATGGGCGACTCGGACGAAACTGACGTGCCGGTGTAGCTGAGTGTTCGGGCGCGCGAGAGGTAGCCCTGCTTCAGAGGCGGCGCTATAGCCGGGCTTGTCGGATTACGTGGGGACGACGGCGTGCGCAGGGGACTGGTCATCGTCGGTGCGTGTCTCGCCCTGACCGGCTGCCTCAGAGGCCTCGACGTCGACGTTTCCGGTCCCACGGCCGCGCCTGTGTTCACGGTCAAGCCAAGCTGGATCCTCGAGCGCGATCGCCCCTGTCTCGACTGGGCGAAGGTTCGCGACATCGCCACGAATGAAGTCGTCTGGGCGATCTACGGCGGCCTGGCCTGTCCGAAGCTGTCCGCGGTCACCTATGGCCTCACGCCGAGTGGCCTGACCACACCCACGCCCGCGCGTCCGCTCGTTCCAGGGCGCATCTATCGCGCGGAGGTCCACGGCCAGGGGTGGCTCGGCGGCGTTGTTTTCACCTGCGAGGCCGAACGATGCCGAAAGGTCGAACCGTGAGCACGCGCTGGGACCCGGCCCAATACGACCGCTACAAGGGCTGGCGCGAGCGGCCGGCCAACGACCTGATCGCCCAGATCCCGGCCGATCTTCAGCCGCGCGAGGTCTGGGACCTGGGCTGCGGCACGGGCGAGCAGGCGGCGCTGTTCAAGCGGCGCTGGCCCGACGCGGAGGTCTGCGGCCTGGACACCAGCGCCGACATGCTCGCCAAGGGCGCCGCGCGCCCGGAAGCCGTGCGCTGGGTCGAGGGGGACGCCGCGATCTGGTCGCCCGAGCGGCCGGTCGACCTGATCTTCACCAACGCCGCCCTGCAGTGGCTGCCCGACCACGCGGCGCTGTTCCCGCGTCTGGCCGGCGCCCTCGCGCCCGGCGGCGTGCTGGCCTGCCAGATGCCGGTCTCCTACGTCGGCGACCAGCACCGCCTGCTACGCGAGACCGCCGCCGACGGACCGTGGGCCGGGCGACTGGCCGACGTGATCGGCGTACGCCCGCTGGGCGAGCCGGCCGACTACTACGCCTGGCTGGCCCCGACGTGCGCCGGCGTCGACGTCTGGACCACCACCTACCTGCACGCCCTGGAAGGCGAGGATCCGGTGCTGGAGTGGATGGCCGGCACGGGGCTTCGGCCCTACCTCCAGGCGTTCGCGTCGGAGGCGGAGCGCACGGAATTCGTCGACGCCTACCGGGCGCGGCTGCGCGCGGCGTTCCCGCGGCGCGCCGACGGCGTCACCCTGTTCCCGTTTAAGCGGCTGTTCCTGGTCGCGCGTCGGGCCTAGCCCTTGGGCGGGGTACAGACACCGTACATTCGGTCGAGCCCCGCGAGGTATTCGGCGATCGGCTGCAGGCCGACCTGGGCCCGGCGCGCGTCCAGGTTCGCAGGATCCTCGAGGTCGCGAGGCACGGCATATTTGCCGTCCGGCGTGCAATCCGTGCCCTGCGTTCCATAGCGCTGCGGACGCTTCTCGCTGGTCGCGGTGCGGTCGTAGAGCAGGGCGTACTCCTGCGGATCAGCTTCCTTTTCGACGAGCATCGGCTCCATGTCCGCGAGCACGCGCTTCATGAGCTCCAGGTCGCCCGAATGCTGAACCAGGTGGAACGCGTTACCGGCGGCCCGCTTGCCGATTTCGGAATAGCGGAACCAGCCACGCCCCTGCAGAAGCTCCTTGAGGCGAGCCGTATTTCGGGTGTCGACCGGCTTGAACTCGGCCTTCCAGATCTCGTCCAGCCGCTCCCGCTCGGCGGGGGTGGCGTGCTTGCGCACTTCGAGAAAGCTGTCGCGCGCGAACATGTCCATGGCGACCATGGCGGCGAGCTCGCGAACGAGCGCCTCGTTGTCGCGCATGACCTGCGCACGCCGCTGCGCCTCAGCCCCAAGGTCCGCCGGCTCGGCCGCCGCCGCTGTGGCGAACGCCAGCGCAGCCGCCAACGCGGCCAGACCACGATAAGCTTTCATGCACCCGCCCCCGCAACCTAAGCGCGCAGATTGGCACGACATCGCGGCCGTGGCGAGGGCCTAAGCCGCGCCTAGCGCCCGGCGGCAGCTTCCGGCTTCGGGCCGTACAGGGCGCGCAGCGCGTCCAGGGCGGCGGCGTGGTAGATGGTGGCGTGGGTCTCGTCAGGCCGCGGCGCGTAGGTCCACTTGAGCCCGGGCGGCGGCGCGGCCTTCAGCGCCGCGACCACGGCGTCGATCTTGGCCTGCATCTCGTCGCCCTCGTCGGCGACGGTCATCCAGAGCGTGCGCTCGGCGCCGTCGTGCTTGGCCAGCAGGGCCGGGGCCTCGTTCGCCAGCGCGCCGGCGTCCCACCACAGGCTGGGGCTGATCGCGACGTAGCGGTCGAACATGCCCGGCTCGCGCAGGAAGGTCTCGAGCACGAACAGGCCGGCCAGGCTCTCGCCCATCACGGCGGTTTCGCCGTCGGTGCGCCAGCGCGCCTCGACGAAGGGGATCACCTCGTCGGCGACGTAGCGGCGGAAGAGGGCCGACGACCCGTGGGTCGGCCAGCGCTTGACGTACTCGGGATCGGCGCTGCGGGTGGTCAGCTCGCGCCGCCGGTCGACGGTCTCGATGCCGACCACGATCATGTCCTGGGTGGTGCCCGAGATCGTGCCCAGCTGGGCCAGGCCGCTGATGTGGTGGAAGTCCTGGTCCACGCCGCCGTCGATCACGTAGAGCACCGGATAGCGCGCGTCGCCCGTGGCGTAGCTAGGCGGGACATAGACGTTGATCCGCCGCACCTCGCCCAGGACCTTCGACGGCAGCTCGAACGACCGGCCGATGACGATCGGCCGGCCCTCGTCAGCCTTGGGCGCCTGAGGGGCGGCCGGACCCGCGATCGCCTGGCCGCCGAGCAACAGAAACGCGCCCAGAACGGCGGCCGTGATCGATGAGCGCCTGAACATTCGCTGCCCCCCAGACTTCGATCCTGCGGGGGACGGTCGAGTCTGGCAACCGCGTTCGCCGAAAGCGTCCCGGGCCTCAGCCCCGAGACGGGGCGGGGGAGGGCTGGCGGCGGCGGGCCGGGGCGGGCTTGGCCGGCTTCTCGCTGGCGCGGCGGAACCAGCCCTTCGACTTGGGCTCGGCGACCTCCAGCGGCGCGTCGGCGCTGACCGGGGCGACGAGGGCCGCCGCGGCGGCGTGCTTGCGCCGGCGCAGGGTGGTGACCGGGCCGTCCAGCTTGGCCAGCGCGTGAACCGTGGCGGTGTAGCCGGCGGCCACCGCCGGCTCGTAGGCCTTCCAGTCGCGGATTTCGACGCCGGCCGGCTCGGGGATGACCAGCAGGTCGGTGGCGCTGCGCGCCTCCATCAGGTCGGCGCGGGTCGAAAGCGTGGCCGCGCGCATCATGATCGAGACGATCGGCGGCCCCTTGCGCCATTCGCCCGACGCGATCCACCACCACCAGGACTTCGGCGGCTCCAGCGTCTTGGGATCGACGCTGCGCGCCCGGCTGACGTCCACGCCGACCACGGGGCCCAGGTGCCCGGCGCGCATCAGCCCCACGGGGAAGTTGTTGATCACCGCCCCGTCGACCAGGACCTGGCCGTTCTCCAGCACCGGCGGCAGCACGCCCGGCAGCGAGATCGAGGCGCGCAGCGCGTGGCGCAGCGAGCCCGTGCGGTGCACGACGTAACCGCCGGCGGTGATGTTGGACGACACGCAGTAGAACGGCAGCCACAGATCCTCGATCTCGGCCTCGCCGTAGTGCTCCTCAAGCCTGCGGTCGACCTTGCGGCCGCGGGTCATGGCGATGCGCGGGAAGGTCAGGTCGTCGACCGGGCTGGAGTCGACGAAGGCCTTGCGGATGCGGTCGTCCAGCTCGTCCTGGGACCAGCCCATGGCGACGCCGGCGCCGACGATGCCGCCCATGGACGAGCCGCCGATGAAGTCGATGGGCACCTTGGCTTCGCGCAGCGCCTGGATCGCGCCGATGTGGGCGTAGGCGCGCGCGCCGCCGCCCGACAGCACCAGGCCGACCGAGGTTCCGGTCAGCACCCGCGCGATGCGCTGGGCGTCCTCGCGGTCGTCGGCCCGCACGTGGAACCAGCGGGCCGGGTTCTTGGCGTCCAGCCAGGCGCGCGTGCCCTTGGGCCGCGCGGTGTCGGACCGGTGGATCAGGATCAGGTCGACCAGACGGTGCTCGTCCAGCGGCGCGGCCGCCCACAGCCGCTCGTGCGGGGCCGGGTCCTCGGCGCGGCCGACCAGGAACAGCCGGTCGACCTGGCGGGCGACCAGGTGAGACCAGGCCACCTCGCCGCGCTCGGCGACGTAGAGCACGTAGTCGTGGCTCTCCTCGACCGCCGAGAACCAGGCCGCGGCCGAACGCAGGGCCTTGGAGTCGATCACCTGGATCTTGAAGCCCTGCGAGCGGACCTCGCCGGCGACCTGCTCGACGAACTCGCGGCACGGGTGCTCGGCGCAGCCGACGAAGCCGAACACGGTCGGCTCGGCCGCGTGGGCGCCGGTCTGGCGCGCGCGCAGGATCATCAACCGGGCCAGCTCGGTCATCAGCTCCGGCATCTGACGGGTGGCGGCGAAGAAGGCGTCGCGGGGCAGGGCGATCAGCTCGCTGTCACGCAAGGCGACGACCGTGGAGGTGTGCGGCGTGCCGGCGATCAGCGCCATCTCGCCGACCGGCTCGCCAGGCTTCACCACGCCCAGCAGGTGAGGATCCTGGCCCTCTTCGCGGCGGAACACGCCCAGCCGCCCGACCCGCAGCAGATAGACCGCGTCGGCCGCTTCACCGGCCGAGAACAGGCGCTCGCCGCCGGGCAGGGAGAACCAATGGGCGTCGGCCGCCGCCTCGAACAGGCGCGCCAGCGCGCTCTCCACCGTGTCGGGGCGTCGGTCGTGGGCCATGGATGGAAACTAAAGCGGTTTCGGATTCGTCGCGATGAAATCGTGATCGCGCGGCCCGGTGCAAGGCTGCGGCTTGCCAAACAGCCACGCTTGGGGCGACGAAGGGGGCGGATGCTCTCGCCGCTGATCTTCATCTTCGTGCTGTTCGCCGTGGTCGCCATCTCCAGCGGGCCGGGGGGCCGCGCCGTACGCTACTTCGCGCTGGTGCTGCTGATCGTGAGCGCCCTGTCGCTGATCGCCTACGCCGTCATTCCGATGGGGCGGACCTTCACGTGGGCCTCGGTCGCGCTGGACGGCACGATCCTGGCGGCCGCGCTCTGGCTCTACTGGCGCGACCGCGCCCTGTGGGTGGGCCTGCAGGTCGTCGTGCAGACCGTCCTGACGGCGGTGGACTTCGTCCACTACGCCTTCATGCCGAAGGGCGCCTGGGGCGCCGCCTGGTGGGCCCAGTGGTGGCTGATCAGCGTGCTGGTCTATCTGCAGCTGGGCATAGTGGTCGTCGCGGCGCTGCGGCGGCACTTCGGGCCGCCGTACCCTGTGCCTCGAAAGCAGCAACCCGCCCGCGCCGGTTGAATCCGAGGCCCCTCAGGCTCCCGTCGAACGCGGTTCGTCTGGACGCCAGCGTCGCCGCAAGGCATCAATTCGGGGCAGGGGGCGCGCACCGTGGCGACAGATCTCAACCAACCCAGGGTGTTCAAGGCCTCCCGCCTGTCGGGCTTCAGCCTGCTGTTCTGGCTCATGATGGTCGCCGTCTGGCGTTTTCGCGGCGAGACGGGCTGGGATCCCCGCACGGACTGGGTCCACGCCGTCGAGGCGGGCGCCTGGGCCGCCGCCGCCGCCTGTTGCCTCGTTGTCGGCTTCGTCGACGCGCTGTTTCCGGCCCGCCTGACCTACGGACCGCAGGGGCTTTCCTGGACCCGCCTGGGCAAACGGACCCGGGTCGCCTGGTCCGACGTCCGGACCTTCAAGGTCGTCCGGCAAAGCGTCGGCTTCGACTACGCGGACGCGCGCCGTCCCGGCCGCTTGCCGGGCGGGCTAAAGATCAGCGCCCACGAACTCGTCGCCCAGCTGAACCAGGCCCGCGCGCGCTGGGCGCCCGAGATCGCCCCGGCGGGCCTTCCGTCGGCGGGGGAACCCCGCTATGGCGGGCCCCATGCCGAAGTTGACCTCCTCGATCGATCCGAAGTCCGAAACCTTCAAGGCCAACCGCGCTCACAACGAAGCGCTGGTGCGCGAGCTGCGCGAGAAGGTCGCTAAGGCCGCCCTGGGCGGCCCTGAGGCCTCCCGTCAGCGTCACGTCAGCCGCGGCAAGCTGCTGCCGCGCGAGCGGGTCGAGCGGCTGCTGGATCCGGGCGCGCCGTTCCTGGAAGTCGGCCAGCTGGCCGCCGGGGGCATGTACGACGACGACGCCCCGGCCGCGGGCGTGATCACCGGCGTCGGCCGCGTCTCGGGGCGCGAAGTCATGGTGGTCGCCAACGACCCGACGGTGAAGGGCGGCGCCTACTTCCCGATGACGGTGAAGAAGCACCTGCGCGCCCAGGAGATCGCCGCCGAGAACCGGCTGCCGTGCGTCTACCTGGTCGACAGCGGCGGCGCGAACCTGCCCCACCAGGCCGAAGTCTTCCCCGACCGCGAGCACTTCGGCCGGATCTTCTACAACCAGGCCCGCATGTCGGCGAAGGGCATCGCCCAGATCGCCTGCGTGATGGGCTCGTGCACCGCCGGCGGCGCCTACGTCCCGGCCATGTCCGACGAGACCGTCATCGTCCGCAACCAGGGCACCATCTTCCTGGCCGGCCCGCCGCTGGTGAAAGCGGCCACCGGCGAGGTCATCTCGGCCGAGGACCTGGGCGGCGCCGAAGTGCACGGCCGCCGCTCCGGCGTGGTCGACCACGTGGCCGCCAACGACGAGCACGCGCTGGAGATCGTCCGCTCGATCGTCGGCAACCTGAACACCGTCAAAGACGTGCCGCTGGACGTGCGCGATCCGGTCCCGCCCGCCCACGACCCCAGCGAGCTGTACGGCATCGTGCCGACCGACGTGCGCGCGCCCTACGAGGTGCGCGAGGTGATCGCCCGCATCGTCGACGGCTCGTCCTTCGACGAGTTCAAGCCGCTGTACGGCACCACCCTGGTGTGCGGCTTCGCCCGCATCTGGGGCTATCCGGTCGCCATCCTGGCCAACAACGGCGTGCTGTTCTCGGAGAGCGCGCTGAAGGGCGCGCACTTCATCGAGCTGGCCTGCAAGCGCAAGATCCCGCTGGTGTTCCTGCAGAACATCTCGGGCTTCATGGTGGGCGGCAAGTACGAGGCCGGCGGCATCGCCAAGGACGGCGCCAAGCTGGTCACCGCGGTCGCCTCGGCCGAGGTGCCGAAGTTCACCGTGCTGATCGGCGGCTCCTTCGGGGCCGGCAACTACGGCATGAACGGCCGCGCCTACGGGCCGCGCTTCCTGTTCACCTGGCCGAACTCGCGCATCTCGGTGATGGGCGGCGAGCAGGCGGCCAGCGTGCTGGCCACCGTCAAGCGCGACGGCATCGAAGCCAAGGGCGGCGAGTGGTCGAAGGCGGACGAAGAGGCCTTCAAGGCCCCGATCCGCGAGCGCTACGAGCAGGAAGGCAGCCCGTACTACGCCACCGCGCGGATGTGGGACGACGGGGTGATCGACCCGGCCCAGACCCGCGACGTGCTGGGTCTGGCCATCTCGGCTTCGCTGAACGCGCCCGTGCCCGAAACCACGTTCGGCGTGTTTAGGATGTAACCTTGACCGTTTAGCTTTGCCGCCTCAGAATTGGCCATCCGGTTTATTTCGACCGGCTGGCGCTTAGCGTCGACACCTCGATTTCTAAGCGTCTTCATTTAAATATGGAGACTAATTCTATGCAAAAGCACGAGAAAGCGTGCACATCGCTCATGCAAGCCATCTTTGACGAGGTGGGCTGGCAGCACAGAGTGGAGCGCGGCACTAAACATCTAGCGCTGGTTGTGACCGCGCCCGACAGGGGCGAGCACAAACTCACGGTAGCTGGCTCGCCGCGATCAGACTTGAAGTGCCAGCTCAATATGGCTCGGCAGAAAGCGCTGCGGCTTGTCAGAGAGTACAATCTCGCCAAGTCGGCATAAGGGAACCCTGACCGTCTGTTGGCGGTAGGCTTGCAGGTCGTGGTGAGCTATTTCGGCTCTCCACGATCTGTTGAGGCTCGCGATGTCCGACTTCCCGATCACCGATCCCTGGGTGGAAGAGCCCGCCCCGGACGCCAAGACCGGCTCGGTCATCCTGGACGCCAGCCCGTCGGGCGTGGCCATGGTGATGATCAACCGGCCGCAGAAGAAGAACGCCTTCGACGCGGCGACCATCGCCGGCCTGCGCGAAGCCTTCGAGACCCTGCACGGGGCCGACCACGTGCGCGTGGTGTTCGTGCGTGGGGCGGAGGGCGTGTTCTGCGCCGGGGCCGACCTGGAGTGGATGCGCGACTCCGCCGACTGGACGGAAGCCGACAACCGCGACGACGCCCTGCAGCTGGCCCGCATGCTGAAGGCGCTCTACGACATTCCGGCCCTGACCGTGGCCCTGGTCGAGAAAGCCGCCATGGGCGGCGGCGCCGGCCTGGTCGCCGCCTGCGACATGGCCGTGGCCACCCGCGACGCGAAGTTCGCCTTCTCGGAAGTGAAGCTGGGCCTGATCCCGGCCACCATCAGCCCCTACGTGGTCGACGCCATCGGCCCGCGTCAGGCCCGGGCCCTGTTCGCCACCGGCCGGATGTTCGACGCCGAATACGCCCGCCAGATCGGCCTGGTGACCGAGATCGTCGACGATTCCGAAGCGATGAACGTCCTGCAGGAAAAGCTGGCCGGCGAAGTCATGGTCTGCGCGCCGGAGGCCATCGCCGAGTCGAAGCGCCTGGTCTGGGACGTCTGGGGCCGGCCGATCGACAACGCCCTGATGGACGACACCGCCCGCCGCATCGCCAAGAAGCGGGTCTCGCCCGAGGGGCGAGAGGGCGTCCGCGCCTTCCTCGACAAGCGCAAGCCCAACTGGATCGCGTAAGCCGGTTCGCCGAACGGTGAACCTTCACGGTTGACGACTCCAGCCTAGCCGTTATGCCCTGCGCTGATCAGTGATCAGCGAGGGCGTGACATGGCCAGGGAACTTGAGCTTGTCGGCGCCGCGGCTGCGGGCGGCTGGCTGAAATGGCGGCGCAAGCACGCGGACATCCCGCCGGGCACGCCGTGCGCCAACTGCGAGACGCCGCTGCAGGGCGCCTACTGTCACACCTGCGGCCAGCTGGCCGAGGACTTCCACAAGTCGATCATCGCCCTGTTCGTCGAGGCGATCGAAAGCCTGCTGCACCTGGACGGGCGACTGTGGAAAACCCTGCCGCAACTGGCGCTGAAGCCGGGCCAGCTGACCCGCGCCTACCTGGACGGCCGCCGCGCGCCGCAGATCCCGCCCTTCCGCCTGTTCCTGGTGGTGCTGCTGGTCGCCTTCTTCGCCAGCCACCTGGCCAGCGGCTCCAAGCCGCATGACGAGACCACGCAGACCGTCCCGATCGTCCTCGACCCGAAGGACAAGGCCACCCCGGCCGAGCTGTCCGCCGCCACCCGCAAGGCGGTCGAGGCCGACAAGACCCTCACCCCGGCGGAGCGCACGGCCGCGCTCGCCAAGCTGGACCGCGCCGACGGCCGCCTGAAGGCGACCGGCACGGCCGACGTCGACCTGGGCGCCGGCGAAAAGACCCAGGCCTTCGAGCACTGGATCGAAAGCCGTGTCGAAGCCATCAACAAAGACCCCGACCGGTTCTTCCTGATCCTGGAGATCTGGGCGCACCGGGTGGCGGTCTTGATGCTGCCCATGGCCGCCCTGTTCCTGAGCGTGCTGTTCGTGTTCCAGCGGCGGTTCTTCGTGTTCGACCACCTGGTCTTTTCGATGCACTCGCTGTCGTTCCAGCTGCTGCTGCTGACCACCATCCTGCTGCTGTCGATCCCGCTGGGGCCGATCGCGTGGTGGCTGGTGCTGCTGGCGCCCGTGCACCTGTTCGCGCACATGCGCGGGGTCTATTCGACCGGCCTGTTCGGCACCATCGGGCGCATGACCGGCCTGGCGGTGCTGACCCTGTTCGGCTTCAGCGGCCTGGCGATCCTGTGGTTCTACCTCGGCGTCCAGCAGATGGCCGGCCACTGACGGCGCCCAGACCGGGGAGGGGACCATGCGGATTGTTCTGACGGCTTTGGCGCTCGGCCTGGCCCTGGCCGGCGGCCACGCGTCCGCGCAGTCGGCCGGCGACGACCTGGCCCAGGCGCGCGCCGCGTTCGAGCAGCGCGACTTCAAGACCGCGTACGCGCGCTACTCGGCCCTGACCGCGTCGCCGTACGGCGCCGAGGCGGCCTTCGTGCTCAGCGTCATCGTCAAGGACGGCTATGGCGTCGTGCGGGCCGACCCTGCGCAGGCGCTCGTCCTGCTGCGCCGCGCCGCCGACGGCGGGGAGCCGCGCGCGATCGGGACGCTTGGCATGGCCTACCTCGAAGGCGACGGCGTGCCGCAAAGCCTCGAGGAGGCCAAGCGGGTGTGGCGCCGGGGCGCCGAGCTGAACCAGGCGCCGTCGCTCTACAATCTCGGCTACATGGCCCGCTTCGCCGACCGTGCGCCCGCCGAAGCCGCAGGCTGGTTCGAACGCGCCGTGGCGGCAGGCGACACCAAAAGCCTCTCCGAACTGGCCGACCTGCTCGACCGTGGGGAGGGCGTGGCTCGCGACTCCGCGCGCGCTGTGGACCTCTGGCGGCAGGCCTTCGCGGCCGGCGCGAAGGAGCCGCCCACCAAACTCGCCCAGGCCTTCTTCGAGGGGAGCGGCGTGGCCGAGGACGCGGTCAAGGCGCAGGCCTGGGCTCTGGTGGCGGAAAAGGCCGGCAACGGTGTCTCGCTCGAGGCACGCAACGTAATCGCCTCCAAGCTGAGCGCCGACCAGCGCGCTGAGGCCGCGCGCCTGGCCGACCGCTGCCTCGCGGCGCCTTCGGCGGATTGCCCATAACTCACGCGCCCAGCCACGCAGACCTGTGGCCGCCGACCGCTCGGGTGCGCTAAAGGACCGCCATGTTCGAATCCGTCCTGGTCGCCAATCGCGGCGAGATCGCCTGCCGCGTGTTCCGCACCGCCGCCCAGATGGGGCTGCGCACCATCGCCGTCTATTCGGAGGCGGACGCCGACGCGCCGCACGTCCAGATGGCCGACGAAGCGGTGCTGATCGGCCCCGCGCCGGCCCGCGAGAGCTATCTCGACGCCGCCAAGGTCTTGGCTGCGGCCAAGCAGACAGGCGCCCAGGCCATCCACCCCGGCTACGGGTTCCTGTCCGAGAACGCCGAGTTCGCCGAGGCCGTCATGGCCGCCGGCCTGGTCTGGATCGGCCCGCCGCCGGCCGCCATCCGCGCCATGGGCCTGAAGGACGCCGCCAAGAAGCTGATGGCGGAAGCCGGCGTGCCGGTGACCCCGGGCTATCTGGGCGAGGACCAGTCCGAAGCGACCCTGGCCAAGGCGGCCGGGGAGGTCGGCTATCCGGTGCTGATCAAGGCGGTCGCCGGCGGCGGCGGCAAGGGCATGAAGAAGGTCGAGCAGGCTGGCGAATTCGCCGCCGCCCTGGCCTCGGCCAAACGCGAGGCCAAGGCCGCCTTCGGCGACGACCGCGTGCTGATCGAGAAGTACGTCACCCGCCCGCGCCACATCGAGGTGCAGGTGTTCGGCGACGGCCACGGCAATGTCGTGCACCTCTATGAGCGCGACTGCTCGCTGCAGCGCCGCCACCAGAAGGTGATCGAGGAGGCCCCGGCCCCGGGCATGGACGAGGCCACCCGCGCCGCCGTCACCGACGCCGCCGTGCGCGCCGCCAAGGCGGTGAACTACGTCGGGGCCGGCACGGTCGAGTTCATCGCCGACGCCTCCGAGGGCCTGAAGCCCGACCGCGTCTGGTTCATGGAGATGAACACCCGCCTGCAGGTCGAGCACCCGGTCACCGAGATGGTCACCGGCCAGGACCTGGTCGAATGGCAGCTGCGCGTCGCCGCGGGCGAACCGCTGCCGCTGGAGCAGGACGAGATCGAGCTGAACGGCTGGGCCATGGAGGCCCGCCTCTACGCCGAGGACCCGGCCAAGGGCTTCCTGCCCTCGATCGGCCGGCTGGACCACTTCCGCCTGCCCGAGGACTTCATCCGCGTCGACACCGGCGTGGAGGAGGGCGGCGAGGTCAGCCAGCACTACGACCCGATGATCGCCAAGCTGATCGTCCACGCCGACGACCGCGAGACCGCCGCCGCCCTGCTGGGCGCGGGCTGCCGCGAGGTGGAGGTCTGGCCGGTGCGCACCAACGCCGCCTTCCTGGCCCGCTGCCTGGACCACGACGACTTCGTCGCCGGCGACGTGGACACCGGCTTCATCCCGGCGCGCCTGGACGAGCTGGTGCCGACCGGCGGCTCGCCGGAAGCCTTCGTGGCCGCCCTGGCCCTGGCCGCGGCCGACGCCGCCGCCGACCTGGGCGTGCCGGCCGACGGCGACCGCAACAGCCCCTGGCAGGCCACGCCGGACGGCCTCTACGGCTTCCGCCTGAACGGCCCCGAGCGCGTGCGCCACGAGGTCGAGGTCGACGGCCACACCGTGGTCGGCTCGGCCCGCCCGCTGGCCCCGGGCGAATGGCGCTGGATGATCGAGCACGAAGGCCGCATGGACGTGGCCGCGGTCATGCACGAGCAGGTGACCATCGGCGAGGAGCTGTCGCTCAACTTCGTGCGCACCGACGACGGCGTGGCCCTGTTCGACGACGGCCTGGCGCTGGACGTGCGCGAGAGCGAGCTGGCCGGCCACGCCCACGGCGAGGCCGAGGCGACCGGCGCGCTTCTGGCCCCCATGCCCGGCAAGATCGTCGCCGTGCAGGCCAAGGCCGGCGACACGGTCGAGAAGGGCCGTCCGCTGGTGGTGCTGGAAGCCATGAAGATGGAGCACGCGCTCACCGCCCCGTTCGACGGCGTGGTGGCCGAGCTGCCGGTCGCCGTCGGCGACCAGGTGGTCGAGGGCGCGACCCTGGCGCGGGTGGAGAAGGCGGGCTGAAGTCGCTATCTGCCCACCGTCACCAGTAGCGGATCGCGTCCATGCCCCTGCACCTCGTCAAACTCTGCGTCGGCGTCGAGCGCATCGAGCAGCTGACCGCCTGGGGCCGCGCCGAGCGGGGCAAGGGGCGCGTGCCGATGGTGCACACCCGCCAGACGCCCAAGCGCGCCGACGAGCTGATCGAGGGCGGCTCGCTCTACTGGGTGATCAAGGGCGTGATCCTGTGCCGCCAGCAGATCCTCAAGGTCGAGACCTTCGAGGAAGGCGGCCAGAACCGCTGCGAGATCACGCTGCACGACGACGTGATCCCGACCGCGCCGCAGCCGCGCCGCGCCTTCCAGGGCTGGCGCTATTTCGAGGCCAAGGACGTCCCGCCGGACCTCTCGACCGGCGACGCCGGCGAGATGCCGCTGGAACTGGCCCGCGAGCTGCGCGCGCTGGGAGCGTGGTGATCTAAATCCTCCCCCTTTGGGGGAGGGGGACCACCCGAAGGGTGGTGGAGGG
>NZ_JAAIVC010000083.1 GCF_010975005.1 Caulobacter sp. 17J65-9
GGCGGGAACGCCGCCAGCGGCGGCCGGCACGGCCAGGCCCAGCGCGCAGAGCGCCGCGACCGCGGCGAAGGTCTTTCCAGTCAAAGCTTTCACTCCCCGACTCCGGTCTTTTTTGACCACGATCTCCGGACGCCGAAAAGCGCCGACGGGTCGCGGTTTGCTCGGTGCATTTGAAAATGACACCGGTTTCCTCTAGACACAACAACACGGCCGCATCAGACGGCCCGAAGTCAGGGGAGTAAGCGGGGTGGGTGTTCAAACGGCCGAAATGACGGCGTCGGCGCCAGCCGACACGGCGGCGCGATTCGTGGCGGCGCGCCTGAAGGCGACCGCCCTGCCCGACTTCCCCGGCGACGTGCCGGCCGACCTGGAGACCGGCTACGCCTCCCAGGAGGCCGCCATCGGCCTGTGGCCCGACGAGCTGGTCGGCTGGAAGGTCGGCCGCATCGCCGACGCCCTACACAACAAGTACGGCCAGGCCCGCCTGGCTGGCCCGATCTTCCGCCGCAGCGTCTGGACGGCGAACGGCGAGGCGGTCGAATTCCCGGTGTTCGCCGGCGGCTTCGCCGCGGTCGAGGCCGAGTTCGTGTTCCGCATCGGCGTGGACGCGCCGGCCGACAAGACCGAGTGGACCACCGAAGAGGTGGCCGAGCTGGTCGGGGCCCTGCACGTCGGCATCGAGACGGCCGGCAGCCCGCTGGCCACCATCAACGACCTGGGGCCGACCGTGGTCGTCTCCGACTTCGGCAACAACGCCGGCCTGATCCTGGGCCCGAGCGTGGACGACTGGCGCGCGCGCCTGGACGACCTGACCTGCGAGACCTTCGTGGACGGCGTCTCGGTCGGCCGCGGCGGCGCGGCCTCCCTGCCCGGCGGCCCGCTGGGCGCGCTGAAGTTCCTGGCCCGCCACTGCGCCCTGCGCGGCCGCCCGCTGAAGGCCGGCCAGCTGATTTCCACCGGGGCTGCCACCGGCATCCACGACGTGGTCGCCGGCCAGAGCGGCCGGGTCGAGTTCGCCGGGTGCGGCGATATCGCCTGCGTCGCCGTGACGGCCCAGGCTCATACTGAAGACACCAAGAACGTCCGCACCGCCTGACGGCGGCTGACGGACGCGAACGATCGGGAAGAAGCGCTCGGCCCCCGACGGGGGCCGCCAAGGACCGGGGAGGGTTCATGAGCGTCGAGACACAGGTCGGCGTCGCCGCAGGCGTCGCCGCCCCCAGCGAGCGCGTCGGGCGCTATCGCTGGGTGATCGTCGGCCTGCTGTTCACCGCCATGGTGATCAACTACGTCGACCGCCAGACGATCGGTCTGCTGAAGGGCGACCTGACCACCGCGTTCGGTTGGAGCGAGACCGACTACGCCGACATCATCTTCTACTTCCAGGCCACCTACGCGGTGGCCTACCTCGTCTTCGGCCGCATCGTCGACAAGGTCGGCGCGCGCTGGGGCTTCGGCCTGGCCTTCCTGATCTGGCAGGTGGCGCACATCGCCTGCGCCGGCGCCCGCTCGCTCAACCAGTTCATCGCCGCCCGCATGGTGCTGGGCGTCGGCGAAGGCGGCGGCTTCCCGGGCGGCATCAAGGCGGTGGCCGAGTGGTTCCCCAAGAAGGAACGCGCCTTCGCCACCGGCCTGTTCAACGCCGGCACCAACATCGGCGCCGTGGTGACCCCGCTGGTGATCCCGTGGATCGTCACCGACCTGGCGCTGGGCTGGCAGGGCGCCTTCATCGTCACCGGCGTGGCCGGCCTGATCTGGCTGCCGATCTGGCTGATGGTCTACCGCCACCCGAGCAAGCACGCGAAGGTCTCAAGCGCGGAGCTGGCCTACATCCAGAGCGACCCGGCCGACCCGGCCGAGAAGGTCTCCTGGTTCAAGCTGCTGACCGTGAAGGAAACCTGGGCCTACGCGCTGGGCAAGTTCCTGATCGACCCGATCTGGTGGATGTTCCTGTTCTGGCTGCCGGATTTCCTGGGCAAGCGTCACGGCCTCGACCTGAAGAACTTCGGCCCGCCGCTGGTGGCCATCTACCTGATGTCCGACGTCGGCAGCGTCGCCGGCGGCTGGCTGTCCTCGACCCTCATGAAGTTCGGCCAGAGCCTGAACAGCGCGCGCAAGTACGCCATGCTGCTGTGCGCCCTGTGCGCCGTGCCGGTGGCCTTCGCGGCCGAGGCGTCGAGCCTGTGGGTCGCGGTCGGCATCATCGGCCTGGCCACCGCCGCCCACCAGGGCTTCTCGGCCAACCTCTACACCCTGCCCAGCGACGTCTTCCCGCGGAAGGCGGTGGGCTCGGTGATCGGCATCGGCGGCATGATCGGCGCCCTGGGCGGCATGGCCATGTCGAAGTTCGTCGGCGCCATGCTGGAGCAGAACTTCGGCTACACGCCGATGTTCATCATCGCCGCCACCACCTACCTGGTGGCGCTGGCGGTGGTGCACTGGCTGTCGCCGCGCTACGCCCCGGCGAAGATCTGACCCCCGGCGAAAGCTGGAAACGAGAACGCCGCCGCAGGCCCCTGCGGCGGCGTTTTCTTTGCCGGGAACGGAAACCGCGCGCACCGGGTCGTACGACCGGCTCGAACGACGCCCCGCCCCGGGGACGCCGCGGCCGCGGAGATCCGCCATGACCGCTTTCAACGTCGTGCGCTTTCACGTGAAGCCGGGACGCGACCAGGAATTTCTCGACGCCCACGCCCGCGTGAAGCGCGACTGGCAGGGCATGCAGCACGCCAACCTGATCAAGACCGGCGAGCACGCCTACTGCATCGTCGGCGAGTGGGACGACATGGAGGCGCTGGCCGCCGGCCGGCCGCAGATGATCGCCACCCTGGACAGCTTCCGCGACACGCTCGAGGACCTGGGCGGCGGGCTGGGCGTCACCGACCCGGTGTCGGGCCCGGTGGTGCTTGAGCTGAAGTGACGCCGCCTCCCCTTTAGTTCCTCAGCCCGGCGGCGGGCCGTAGTCGGGCGGGTACTTCGCCCAGGGAAAGCCCGCCACCGCCATGGCGTGCCCGTAGTCGAACAGGGCGCGCATGTAGTGGGTGTCGAACTGCTTGACGTGCGGCACGTCGAACTGGCGCGGAATGTAGGCCAGGTTGTAGTCGAGGCCGTCGCGCCTGGCGGTCAGGTAGATGCGGTCCAGGTCGCCGATGCCCTGCGTCGCGATCAGCGAGGAGACCGCCCGGTCGGCGATGCTGAGCGTGCGCCGGTCGACACTGGCCCACTCCGGGTCCAGCCGGGCGTTGCGGATGATGTAGAGGTTGCGCGTGCGGGCCGCGCGCTCCTCCTTGGAGAACTGCCCCAGATTGAAGGCGGGCGGATACAGGAACACCTGCCGCGTGGCGCCGCCGTCGACGTGCATTTCCTGATAGCGTTTCCCGTCGGCGGTGACGTCGATCATCACCGGCGGGAAGGCGCCGGGAATGGAGGCCGAAGCCACCATGATCCGCTGGAACAGTTTGAGGGCGCCCGGATCTTTGCTGGCGGCGATGGCGGTCATGTTCCAGACGACCGGCTCGCGGGAATCGAGGTCGGTCGTGCCGATCATCAACAGCCGCCCCTTGGCATACTCCGCGGCGATCTCGTCCAGCAGGGCCCGGTTGACGTAGCGGTCGATCAGCTTGTGCATCGGGGCCGTGCTGGCCATGGCGTCGCTGAACAGGGCCGCGGTGAAGAAGCGCTTGGTGAAAATGTCCTTCTGCGAGACGTCGGTGTAGGTCTCCTTCAGCACGTGGTCGTACTTCGGCCCCAGGAAGGCGAAGGGCGCGATCAGGGCGCCGGTGCTGACCCCGGTCACGCCCTTGAACTCGGGGCGGTCGCCCCGCTCGGTCCAGCCGACCAGCAGACCGGCCCCGAAGGCGCCGTCGTCCCCGCCGCCCGAGACCGCCAGGAAGGCGACCGGCGGCAGGGGTTTTCCCGCCTGCCCGGACTGGGCCAGCCAGGCCTTCTCTCGCTCGAACGACTGCAGCGCCTCCTGCTTGAAGGCCGCGTCGTCACGGGTGGGGAAGTAGCGGGCGTTCGGCACGACCGTCTGGGCCTGCGCCGTGAGGCCGACCGGCACGGCCGGCAAACGCTCGGGGGTGGCGCACGCCGCCGCCGCCATCACCAGTAGGGCGCCGAACAAGCGGGCGCCGAGGCGCGCCACGCCCAGGCGTCCATCTCTGCGATCGGCGGCCGGGGCGGGCATTGCGCGAACTCCTGACTATCGACGGAAGAACTCCGGAGTTTTGGCGGGCGTTGCGGCCCCCGGCGGCGAACCCGCCGGGCTCAGGGCGCGCGGCGCACGAGATCAGGTCTTTCCCGGATTTGCCGGCTCCCTCCCCCGTGGTCCCGTGCGCGTTCGCCCGACACAGGAGGCCGTCATGATCCGCACGCCAGGCTGGACCTCACGGCGCGAGACCCTCGCCGGTCTCGTGCTGGCCGCCGCCGCGACACCGGCCCTGGCGCGCCAGAGCGGCGTCAGTCCGGAGCTGCCGGCGCAGGCGAAGGCCGCGCTCGACAAGCTGCTGGAGAGCAACCCGGGCGCGCGGAAGATCTACGGCCAGGCCGCCGCGGTGCTGGTGTTCCCGAAGATCACCAAGGCCGGTCTCCTGGTCGGGGGTGCGACCGGCGACGGCGTGCTCTACGCGCGCGACCAGCCCGGCGGCTACTACCGCTGGACCGCGGCCTCCTACGGCCTGCAGATCGGCGAGGAGACCTACAGCTACGCCCTGTTCTTCATGACCGACGAGGCGCTGGCCTACCTGCAGAAGACCGACGGCTGGGAGGTGGGCACCGGCCCGACCCTGGTGGTGGCCGACGAGACCTACGCCAAGGAGGTCTCGACCATGAACCTGGACAAGGGCGTCTACGTGTTCATCTACGGCCAGAAGGGCCTGATGGCGGGCGGCGGCGTCCAGGGCGCGAAGATCACCAAGATCCAATAGCGCCATGCCCGAAGCGGCGACCGAAGCCCAGGCCGCGGCCAAGCGGCGAGCGGAGATCATGGACATCGTCGCGGCGGTGGTTCTGGCCACCGCCGGCCTGCTGACCGCCTGGGCCGGTTACCAGGCGTCGCGCTGGGACGGCGAGCAGCTGGCCCACTACACCCGCGCCGACGAGCTGCGCGTGGACGCGTCCGAGGCGTCGGCCCACGCCGGCCAGATGATGATCGTCGACGTGCTGGTGTTCGACGACTGGCTTCACGCCGAGGCGGCCGGCGACGCCGCCCGCGCCGAGTTCTACCGCCAGCGGTTCCGCCCCGAGTTCGCAAGGGACTTCGAAGCGTGGCGCGCGGCGCGCGAGCGCTCGCCCCAGACGACGCCGCCGACCCCGTTCGCCGAGCCGGCCTATCGGCGCGCCGCCCAGACGGAATCCGCCGCCCTCGTCCGCCAGGCCCGCGACGAGTTCGCCGCCGGCCGCACGGCGAAGGCGACCGCGGACCGGTTCGTGCTGGCCTCCGTCCTGCTGGCCAGCGCCCTGTTCTTCGGCGGCATCTCGCAGGTGACCCGGCGCCACTGGGTGCGCGCCGTCATGCTGGTCCTGGGCCTGTTCGGCTGTATCGCAGGCCTTGCGGCGATCCTGACCCTGCCGCGGATCTAGTCTCCGGCGGCGCTGGCGGGCGGCGGCGGCGCCACGCGGGGCGGCAGGCTCGCCATGGTCTGGACCACCACGCCGGTGATCTTCGACGGATCGGGGTTGTTGCCGAGGATCTGCTTGGCCGAGCCGTGCCAGACCGCCTGCTTGGTGCGGGCGTCGAACACGTCGATGTTCAGCACGCCCTCGGTGTACTGCTCGACGTCAAGGCCCAGGCCCCAGGCGCCGTAGCTCTGGACGTCGGTCTCCTGGTGGGCGCCCATGTTGAACATCACGATCAGGCTGCCGGGCGAGGACAGCGTGTAGCCCTTGGCCGCCATCTGGCCGTCGATCGCGTCCTTCACGCGCTGGCCCAGCACCGGGTCGACGCGGGCCGGCATGGTCGAGGCGGCCCACTGGTAGCTGCTGAACTGGCCGAAGTTGACGCCGGGCGCGACGTCGGAGCTGACCTGGGGCGTCGAGGCGCAGGCGCCCAGCGCAAGCGCGAGCAGGGCCGAGGCGAACAGGCGGCGGTGCATGGGCGGCTCTCCTCCGATCCCCCGAGCGGGTGATGGTGGAGCGTGCGGCCATGCGCGTCGATGCGGTGAACCCCCGAGGCCGCCAGGCGAGAACCCCGAGACGGGCGGCTCAGCGGCTGCGGCCAAGCTCGGCGGTCATGACGTTCATCTCGGTCTCGCGGCGGGTCAGGATCAGGCCGCCGGTCGGACGCACGGCGAAGCTCGCCACCTGGAACAGGCCCGCGGAGTCGGCCAGCGCGGTCTCGCGTCCGCTCGCCAGGTCGCGGCGGCTGATCCGGTCCTGCTGACCGGTGGGGGCGCGGCGGGCGAAGTAGAGCGATCCGCCGACGACGTCCCAGTTCATCCAGTCGGCCGGCTGCAGCGCGGGCTCGAAGATCCGGGCCGGCCCCTTGGCGACGCGGTCTTCGACGGGGATGCGCCAGATCCCCGCCCGACTGTCTAGCATCACGAACAGGGCGCGGCCTTGCGGATCGAGGCGCACTGCGCGCGGCCCGTCCCCGGTCACCGCCTCGGCCGGGCCGCCGACGTCGGCGCGCACGCGCCAGACCCGCCAGGCGCCCGACCGCCGCGACGCGAAATAGACATGCCGGCCGTCGGCGGACCAGACCGGCGAGGCGTCTTCGGCGGCGTCCGACGTCAGGCGCAACAAGGCGCCGGCCCGGTCGGCCACATAGAGGTCCCCGCCCCCCTGGCGCGCCACGGCGAACACGACCCGGCCGCCGTCCGGCGACCATCGCGGCTCGGTTATCGTGGCCTTGCGGAACCCGGTCAGGGGGCGCTGCACGCCGCCCGACGAGAGCCACAGCTGCTCCTCCCCCGAGCGGTCGGAGACGTAGGCCAGCGCCCCGTCCGCCGCCGCGGTCGGAAACCACTCCGAGGATTGCGAGCTGACCGGTACGGTCGCGCGGATCCGCTCCGGCTCGACCGAGGGCCCGGCCTTGTCGACCAGGTAGGTCTGGTCGCGGACGACCTCGAACGCGAGCAGGTCGCGATCCCGCGAGCCCGAGAGCGAACGGAACTCCAAAAGCCCGCTGGAGACCCGGCGCGGCTCGCCGCCGGACAGCGGCGCCCACCACAGCCCCGTGTCGCTGGTGCGGTTGGAGGAGAACAGCAGCCCCTTGCCCGTCCGGTCCCAGGTCAGGCCCCAGATCCGGTCCCCCTCGCGGGTGATCTGCCGATCCTCGCCGGTCGAGAGGTCGACCACGTGCACGTCCGAGGCCGCCCAGGTCTCGCGCCGCAGGAAAGCCAGCCGTCGGCCGTCGCGGGAGATCACCGGCTCGTCGTCGCCCCAGAGCCCGTCCGGACTCTGGGTCACCGCGCGAACCTTCCCGGTCGCGAGCTCCAGCCGGAAGATGGCGCTGGAGCGGCCCGGCGCGGGCTTGTCCGAGAAATAGAGGGCGCGCCCGTCGGCCGCCCACGCCAGACGGGCGTCGGCGGCGGCCTTGCAGCGCCCGACCAGGCGCTCGGGCCCGTCCGGCATCCGATAGGTGTAGATCCGGCACAGGTCGCCCTCGGCCGGCGAGCGCCGCGCGAAGGCGATCGAGGTCCCGTCGGGCGACCAGGCGGCGTTCTCGTCCACCCCGGCGTCGCTGGTCAGGCGCACGGGATGCCCGCCGCGCAGGGCCAGCAGGTACAGGTCCTGGTTTCCCGGCGTGAGCTGGTGCGAGCTGTAGACCAGGAAGTTTCCGTCGGGCGACAGGGCCGGCTGGTGGAAGTTCGAACGCGCCGACAGGACCCGCGTCAGGGACTCGATCGCCGGCGCGCGGGGCGTTCGGGCCGCGGCCGCGAACCCGACCACGCCGAACACGGCGACCGCCGCGGCCGCCCCCGCGATCACCCGCGTACGCAGCGACCAGGGCGCGCGGCGTACGCTCGGGGCTTCGGGCGCGGCGAAGACGTCGGCTTCGTCCGCGCTCTCCGTCTCCGGCTCCGGACGCGTCTTGCGGCGTCCCGTCCGGATCTCGTTGAACAGCTGCAGGGTCTCGGGTTCGGGCGCCACGCCCAGCTCACGGCCGATGTGGGCGGCGAAGTCGCGATAGTGCGTCAGCGCCGCGGCCGGGCGACCCTGGCGCACGTGCAGGCGCATCAGCACGCGATGCGCGCGCTCCTCGAACGGATCGAAGGCGATCACCCGCATGGCCGCCTGCGCCGCCGCCTCCGCCGACGCGCCCGTGGCCAGCAGGCGCTCCAGGGCGCTCGCCATCAGCCCGGACGCCAGGGTGCGCAGGCGCTGGCGCTCGCGCAGCATCCAGATCTCGAACTCGGAAGCGTCCCGGACCGCGAAGTCCTGCAGGAAGTCGCCGTGATAGAGGTCCACCGCGGCGCCGGCCCGGTCGGGATCGTGCTCGGCCTCGGCCGCGGCCCGCTCGAACGCGTCCAGGTCGACGCTGAGCCCGCCGGCCACGACGCGCACGTAGTCGCCGTCGCGCTCGAGGATGTCCGCCGCGCCGTGCCGCTCGCTCTCCCGACGCAGCAGGGACAAGGCCTTGCGCAGGTTCGTCGCCGCCTGCGGCGCGTCCACGTCGGCCCAGAGCAAGGCGGCCAGCCGCTCACGCGAGGCGCGGCGCTCGGGCTGACGGACGAGATAGGCCAGGAGGGCGAGCGCCTTGCGGGTGGCGGGCGTCGCCGACGCGCCTGAGGGCGCGCGCAGTTCGCAGCGCCCCAGCAGGCTCAAACTCCAGACCGGATCCCCCACCCTCGCCGGCTCCCCACGCCCGTCCGGCGGCGAGCCGACGTAAAGCGTCGCGCGCGAAACCTCCGCCGAAGCGGACCGCGCGAGCCATTGGTACGCGAGTCAGGGAGTGAGGGGTAGCCGCCGCGCCGTCAGGCCGCGCGACGCGGCAGGTTCAGCCGCAGCCCGGGATCGGTCAGCGCCCGGCGGATCAGGTCGGCCTGGCGGCTTTCGCCGGTCTTGGCGAACAGGCTGCGCAGGTGGGTGCGCGCCGTGGACACGCCGACGCCGACGCGCTCGGCGTAGTCGGACAGCCGCTCGCCCTCGGCCAGGGCGACCAGCAGGCGGGCCTCGGCCGGGGTCAGCTCGTAGGCCTGGCGCAGATGGTCGTCGGCGAGCGGCTGCGGCGGGCCTGCGCTGATCAGGACGGCCAGCGCCTCGCCGGCGTCGTCGGCCTCCAGCGGCGTCACCAGCATCGACGTCCCTTCCGCGTCGTCGTCGGCCGAGCGCAGCCGCACGGTCGTCGCCGAACGGCGCTCGACCGCCCCGGCGAGGGCCGCGCGAAAGGCCGCCGTATCCCGGCCGGCGCCGGTCACGCGCCCGTCCAGGACGGTGAGGCCGGAGCGCAGCAGGGCGCGCCCACGATCATTCACCGCCCGCACGCACCCGCGCGCGTCGGTCACGATCAGCGCCACGCCGACGTGCTCCAGCGCCTGCAGGCTGGCCCGCGCCAGCCAGTCGTCCGGCTGGGGCCGATGCGTGGTCACGACGGCCAACTCGCCGCTGCGGATTACGGGCGCCACGCTCATTGCATTCCCTCCCAACCACGCGCGCCGACGGCCGCGTCCGGGACCGAGATGCCCCGGCGGCCGCTCCGCCAGCGTGACCGGGAGCGTGAAAAGCCCGTGAAATCGACCGCTCGGGCCTGTGTCAGGCCGCCGCGTGCAGCAGCGGATCGGACATCACCCGGCGGATCAGGTCGGCCTGCCGCTGCTCGCCGGTCTTCTGGAACAGGCTGCGCAGGTGGGACTTCACCGTGGTGGTCCGGATCGACGCGCTCACGGCGTAGTCCGACAGCCGCTCGCCGCGCACCAGCGCCGCCAGCAGGCGCGCCTCCGCCGGCGTCAGGCCGAACACGGACTGCAGGCGGGCCTCCTCCACGCCGCCCTGCGGATCGGAGAACAGCAGCATGACCGAGCCCCCGCCGCCGACCGCGTTCGCGGTTTCCCGGGCGGCGCGGAAGACGGACACCGACGTCGGCGCCTGGCCCGGCCGGCGCAGGCTGATCACCTTGGTCTCGCCGGCCGAAGCGGCCCGCTGGATCGCGCGGTGCAGCGCCCGGGTCGCATCGGGGCAACGCCCGTGCACGCGGCCGAGCGCGAGGGACAGAGCGCCCTGCTGCAGCTGGGCCTCCGCGACCAGATTGGCGAACCGCACGCGCGCGTCCGGATCGACGACCAGCACGCCGGCGCGCACGTGATCCAGCGCCTGCACGGCGGCCGCCGTCTCGAGGCTGGCGGTCTTCAGCCGGTCCTGGACCGCGAGGCTGCGGGCCATGTGCCCCGACAAGCGCTGAAGCAGCTCGACGTCACCCGCCTCATAGGCGCCGGCGCGACGGTCGCGTGCGGTGGCGACCACCACGTACTCTTCTCCCGCCCGATAGGGCGATGCGTAGAGCACCGCGTCCTGTCCCATGGGGCGGATGTAGTCGTTGAGGTATTCGCGCCACTCGCCGCCCGCCTCGGCCGCCAGATCGGCCTGGGTCAGAACCGCGCCCGGACGCGCCCGGGCCAGGCGCTGGGCGCCCCGGTCCAGCCGCCAGAAGTGGGCGGCGTAACGGTCGGCGACCGACGGGTCGGCGGTCGAGGCGTAGACGCCCAGCGGATGTTCGGCGTGCCGGCAGATGACGACCGGCCCGCGCAGCAGCCGCTCCAGCTCCTCCGCGAGAAACTGCCACGCCTGCGGCGTCACGGCCGCTTCGTAGATCCTCTCGATAAGGGTCTCAATCAGGGCGCCGCTCATCGCGCGTCGCCTCCGCCGGAGCCGGAAAAGGCCTTGCTGTCCAAATCCCTACGCATCGCCATGTGTCACGCGACGGCCCGCACGCGGCCCCTGTCCCTGTGCGGGCAAACTCCCCGATCGCGTACCGGCCCGCCTCATCCAAACAAGGGAGGCGCACAGCTTCGAACCGCGCTAGCGGCTCGGTTCACGCGCGCCCTCCCCCTCCGAACGGATGGGGCGGCGCGGCGGCGGCGATGACTTCGTCCACGGACCGCACTGGTCCTGAAGGCGTCCATCCATGCCCTGCCCCGCCCGCGTCCGCGCCCGCCTCCTCCTGTCCGCCTCGGCCGTGTGCTTCGGCCTGGCGCTCGCCCCCTGCCGCGCCGCCGCACAGCAGGCCGACACGCCGGTCTGCGGCGCGCGCTGGCCGGTCACGGTTCGGGACGACGCGGCCGACGCGCTGGAGAGCTATGTGGTCACCCCGCAGTCGGCCCGTACGGGCGCCGGCGACGACGTGCGCCTGACCCTGGCCTCCTCCGACCCGCGGGCGCCGATCTGCCGCGTGAGCGGCTGGAGCGTGAACGGCGTGCCCGGCGGCGACCCCAGCGTGGGCATCGTCCACGGCACGGGCCTGACGGTGGCCTATCTGGCCCCCGCGCAGGTCGGCGAGAACGGGCTCAAGGTCACGGTGACGGCGACGGTGGAGACGCCGCCGGCGCTGGGCGTGCGCCAGGTCCAGCTGATGGCCGACATCGAGGTGGCCGCCGAGCGGCGCTCGACCTGCCTGCCGCTGGACAAGGGCCAGACCGGCGGCGACTTCGGCTGCCACTACTGGGCGCTGGGCCTGCCGCGCGAGATCCCCGGCACGGGCGACGGCCCGCGCGTGTTCGTCGACAAGATCCGGCTGAGCATCGAGGAAGACGCGGCCAACCGGCCTTACGAATGGCGCATCGCCGCCTGGACCCACGCCGAGGGCGCGCGGATCAGCGAGCAGTCCGACATGAACCCGTTCGGAACGCTGGAGGAGACGGCGCCCGGCCTGTTCCGCATGATCGACTCCGACGGGAACCCGACATCGCTCGAGCTGCACACGCGCGACGGCGGCGTGGTGCTCGACATGTTCAACCCCGACGCGCCGATGATCTTCGAGCTGGCGCGCGACCCGCGCGACTTCCCCAAGGTGGAGGATCCCAAGGCCCACGCCGTCGAGGGCCCTCTGCGGGAGTACCTGCAACAGCAGGAACAGGAGGCCTTCCGCCGGAAGATGATCCTGGAGCAGATGGAGCGCATGATCCGCGAGCGCGTGGCCGACCGGCAGACGCCGTCGGAGGACGACGTGGACCCGAAGCTTCGCGGGTTCAGCGAGATGGTCCGCCAGTGGGTGGCCGACCACCCGCCCGGCCCGACGGACTGAGCCGCCGGGGGCCGCCGGACCGGCCTTACTGCGGCAGCAGCACCGTTGTGGGCCGGGCGCCGCCGCCCACCAGGAACACGGCCTCCTTCTGGCCCTCTGCGATCACGTAGCTGACCTTGACCAGCTTGGCCCTGTCGAGCGCCGCGAAGAACCGCTTCACCCCGACCGCCTGGTCGGCGGCCGGCAGGTTCATGACCAGGGTGTCGCCCTGCACGTCCAGCCCGTCGCGGACGCAAGCCGTGTACTCCTCGCCGAACAGCGGGGCGCAGTCGCGCCCCAAGCCGGCCTCCTTCGCTTCGAGCTGCAGGTAGGCCATGTCGAAGGACATCACGCCGTACCGATCGGGATCGGTGTCCACCGGGTTCACCACAACGACCGGCGCGACGTCGTTCAGCATGCCCTCGCTGAGCTGGGGCAGCTTCAGGGTCAGCCGATAGCCGGCGGCGGTGCGCTCCAGCGTGAACTGCTCGCCGAGCTTGCTGGCGGCCGACAGCACGCCGGGCCCGGCGCTGTCCCAGGCGGCGGCGGCCGGGCCGGCGGCGGCGGCGAACGCCAGCGCGGCGGTGAAGAAGAGCGCCTTCATGTCCGATCTCACAGCTTGGTCAGTTGGGCCGCGTCCATCGCGCGGGCGAAGGCGAGCAGTTCCGACGAAGCCACCTCGTAGCCCTCGACGATCACGGTGCAGTCGCCGAACCGCACCTCGATCCGGCCGCTCCGGTTGCCCGCCTCGTAGGTGAGGTAGCCCTTGGCGCCGGAGACATCGACTTCGGACGTCACGCGTCCGGCCTCTTCCGGATCCGGGCCGAGGCGCGGCTTGGACATCGCCCCGAACAGGGCCGAGCCGCCGAGCGCGCCGCGCGTGAGGGTGACGCTGACGCCGCCCTCCTTGCCGCCGAGGCGGGAATACTCCTGGTAGACCTTGCGCGAGCGGTCGAAGACGCCGGCGTCGTCGAACAGGCCGTCCGACTTCCAGCCGCCGACCGGCTTAGGCACGTAGCGCAGCAGGTCGACCTTGGCCGCCGCTTTCGGGTCGTCCTTGGCCTGGTCGGCGCCCCGCAGCTTGAGCGGGCCGAGGCGCGATTGGGCGGCGGCCGGCTGTGCGCCGATCAGCGCGAGGGCGGCGGCGGCGAGGATGAAGGCTCGCATGTTGGGTTCCATGTCCTGTCGAAGGGGCCGCTCAGCGGATCTGGACCAGCTCGACGCGCCGGTTGCGCGCGCGGCCGTCCTCGGTGTCGTTGGACGCCAGCGGTTTGGTCTGGCCCATGCCGGCCGCCTGCAGCCGGCCCGGCTCGACGCCGTGGGCGGTCAGCCAGCGCACGACCGCGTCGGCCCGGGCCTGCGACAGCGTGCGATTGGCCTCCGGCGCGCCGACCGCGTCGGTGTGGCCTTCGACGCGCAGCTTCAGCTGCGCATGCTCGCGCATGAGCTTGACGACCTGCTCAAGGGCGGCGTCGGAGTCCGGGCGCACCTCGGCGCGGCCGGTGTCGAAGTTGATCCCGTAGATCGCCACGTGGCCGTCAGCGCCCAGCGCCGCATACAGCTTGCCGGCGTCGACGGCGTAGACCTGCTCCATCGCCTTGGGTTCGGCGATGGCGACGAAGGACTCGACGTCCGCGGTGACGTCGTCGGTCTCGATGTTGACGATCACGCTCCCCTGCCCGGGCCGGTCCAGCCGGTAGGCCGCGAACTGGCCGCCGTTGGCGGCGATCTCCACGTCGGGCAGCTTCAGCCCCGCGCCCGCGGTGATCTTCACGAAGCCGGCCTGTTCCAGCGCCGCGCCGTAGTTGCGGATGACCTGCAGGGCGGACTCGCCGCCGGGGTGATAGGCGTGGATGCGCGTCACCCGCCCCTCGATCGCCGCGGTCCGCGCGCCGCCCTTCGGCTTCGTGCCGTCGACCAGGGTGATGCTGTCGAAGTCCTTCATGTCGAAGGAATCCGTCTCGGCGCCGGGGTAGTTCTTGACGATCGGGTGCTCCTGGGGGCCGTCCTCGCCCGCCCAGGCCGGGGCGCCGCCAAGACCGAGCGCCGCCGTGAGCGCCACGCCGAGGGCGGCGCGTCGCATGTCGCGTTTCATGATCTGGGTTCCCATCAGGAGCGCGCGTCGGCGTCGTCGACCATGTCGCCGGGCTGCATGCCGGCCGGGCACGGGCCGGCCCAGCGGCTGTCGACGCTGAAGCGGACCGGCGGGATCGACGCGCCCTCGACCTGGCTGGTCACCGTCGCCTCGATGCGCACGCGGCGCGCGTCGCCGCGCACCTGGCCGACCACGGTGCTGGTCGCGCCCATCTGGCGGCAGGTGGCGGTGTAGTCGAAGCCGCCCGCGACGGGGCGCCGCTCGGCCTGGCCGCAACCGGCGCTGGCCGGCGCGACCTGCTGGAACATGTCGTGCGACTTCTGGACGACCAGGTCCACGCAGGCGCGGCTCTTTCCGGGCGCGGTCTCGCCGTCGAGGGCGGCCTTCGTCTCCCACAGGCCGGGCGTGAGGAAGAGCGGCCCGCTGACGCCGGGCGCGGCCGACGGCGCGACGATCGACGCGGCCGGGGCCGCCTGCGCCGGCGCGTCGCCGGCCTCGCGCTTCGGCTCGTCCGAACAGGCCGCCAGGGCCAGTCCCGTGCAGGCCACGATCGCCAATCTGTGCATGACGCCCTCCATCGCGCGGCCGGGTCCGGAGGACTTTCCGGACCGGTCCGCTGCGACGGGCGTAGAGCGGGCGCGAGGCCGCCACGCCCTCCGTTCGGAGGGGACGCGCACGCGAATGCAGCGCGTTTCAGGGCGCGACGGCCCGCTTCACGGAGGTGGAGAAGCGATCAGCGAGGCCCGGAAACGCGAAAAGCCCCGCGAGATGCGGGGCTTTTCGGGAAGTTTGGGTGCGGGGACAGGATTTGAACCTGTGACCTTCAGGTTATGAGCCTGACGAGCTACCGGGCTGCTCCACCCCGCGGCAAACTTTGAGCGTAAGCGGAAGTGATCG
>NZ_JAAIVC010000084.1 GCF_010975005.1 Caulobacter sp. 17J65-9
TGCTGTCGTCCTACGACTTCCCGGGCGACGACATTCCGATCGTGAAGGGCTCGGCCCTGGCCGCCGTGGAAAACCGCGACGCCGGCATCGGCGAAGAGAAGATCCTCGCCCTGATGGCCGAAGTGGACCGCTACATCCCGCAGCCGGAACGTCCGATCGACATGCCGTTCCTGATGCCGGTGGAAGACGTGTTCTCGATCTCGGGCCGCGGCACCGTGGTGACCGGCCGTATCGAGCGCGGCGTGGTGAAGGTCGGCGAAGAAGTCGAGATCGTCGGCATCCGTCCGGTCCAGAAGACCACCTGCACGGGCGTCGAAATGTTCCGCAAGCTGCTCGACCAGGGCATGGCCGGCGACAACGTCGGCCTGCTGCTGCGCGGCACCAAGCGTGAAGACGTCGAGCGCGGCCAGGTGCTGTGCAAGCCGGGTTCGATCACCCCGCACACCAAGTTCGTGGCCGAAGCCTACATCCTGACCAAGGAAGAAGGCGGCCGTCACACCCCGTTCTTCACCAACTACCGTCCGCAGTTCTACTTCCGCACGACCGATGTCACCGGCATCATCAAGCTGAAGGAAGGCGTGGAAATGATCATGCCGGGCGACAACGCCGAGCTGGACGTCGAGCTGATCACCCCGATCGCCATGGAAGAGAAGCTCCGCTTCGCCATCCGTGAAGGCGGCCGCACCGTCGGCGCCGGCGTCGTGGCCCGCATCGTCGAGTAATCGACGGCGTCCTTCCGGACGCTGACTGAACAGAACCCCGCCGGAGCGATCCGGCGGGGTTTTTGTTTGGCTGGTCCTTCTCCGGGAGCCGCACACGCCGGCTTTGGACGTCAGTCGCGCCGGTTTGGTCGCGAGGCGGCTGCGAACGTCGGCCCTGACCGAATAGGGTGCGGCCTGATCTATTCGACGGGGAGATCGATGGGCCACGACGCCAGCTTTCGCGGCATGCACGTTGGACCCGGCGTGCTTGTTCTCGCCAACGTATGGGACGTGGGCAGCGCCCGCCTGATCGACAGCCTCGGCCCCAGGGCGATCGGCACGACCAGTGCGGGCGTGGCCTGGGCGCACGGCTATCCCGACCGCAACGCCCTGCCGCCGCGCCTGCTGGTCGAGACCGTGGAGCGGATCGCCCGAGTGGTGGCGGTCCCGCTGACCGTCGATGTCGAGGGCGGCTATTCGGACGACCTCGACGCGGTGGAGGCGACGGTGGCCGGCGTCGTGGCGGCCGGAGCGGTCGGGATCAACATCGAAGACGGCGTAGGCGCGCCCGACCTCCTGTGCGCCAAGATCGAGCGGGCCCGGCGCGCGGCCGCGCGGCTGGGGGTCGACCTGTTCGTGAACGCACGGACGGACGTCTACCTGCGCCCAGGGGCCGGCGGTGAAGAATCGGTCGCAGAAGTGCTCGCGCGAGCGGACCGCTATCGCGCCGCCGGGGCGGACGGCCTGTTCGTGCTGGGGATCACCGCGGCCGACGAGATCCGCGCCGTGGTCGCGGGCGCGGGCCTGCCGATCAACGTCCTCGCGCGCGCCGGCCTGCCGCCGACGGCCGAGCTCGCGGCGCTCGGCGTGCGCCGGCTCAGCGCCGGATCGGCCGTGCCCGAGGCGGTCTGGGAGCGGGCTCGGACCTTGGCCGCGGACTTCCTGCGCGACGGCCGCTCCGAGCCGCTGTCCGAGGCGCCGGGCGCGTATGCCGCGCTCAACCGGCTGATGGTGCGGGACGCGGAAGGCGGCCCCCTCGTCGAATAACGGCGGCTCTAGTTGCCGCCGCCGACGTTGCGCTTGACCAGCGCCTTGGCGGCGTCGAAGACCGCGTCTTCCTTGCGGTCCTTGCTCTTCACGACGGCGACCACGATCGGGCCGCCCTCCGGGCCGCGCGCCTCGAAGCCGACCAGCTTCCAGCCCTGGGCCGAGGCGACCTCGTCGACCAGGATGTAGGTGGCGCGCAGGCCGCTGGAGGTGCTGCGCGAGCGGATCTCGGCAGACTCGTCGTGGGCGCGGATGTCGACCTGCTCGTCCCCGTCGTCGATCGACACCTTGCCCGAGGCGTCGTCGGCGTTGATGCGCACGCCGCCGATCCGCACCTTGGCGCCGGCGTCGTCGGCGTCGACCTTCAGGCCGGGCAGGCGCACCACGGTCTTCTCGCCTTCGCTGCGGACGGTCAGGCCGGGGAGGCGCACGTCGACATTGTCGCGGCGCCCGCCGGAGGTCTGCGCCTCGCGGACCTCGGCCCGGCGGGCGTCGGCTTCGGCCCGCGCCGCGGCGGCCTCGACCGCACGTTCGTTCGCCTCGACCTCGCGCTCGGCCGCGGCCGCCTCCTTTTCAGCCCGCAGAGCCTCGGCCTCCGCCGCGGCGGCCGCGCGATCGTCGGCTTCGGCCCGCGCCTTCGCCTCGGCTTCCGCCTTGGCCGCCTTGGCGACGGTCTGCGGCATCAGCGCCTGCAGTTCCTTTTCGATGGGCAGCAAGGCCGCCTCGGCGTCGCTTCCGGCCGCGACCCGCACCAGGCGCAGGGTCACCTCGGCGCCGCGCGGGCCCGAGTAGACGCAGGAGAGGCCGTCGGCCGAGGTGCGGGTACGGGTCAGCGGGCCCTGCTGCTCGGGGCATTCCAGCTGGTTCACCACGCGCAGCGGGCCGTGCTCGTCGGTGTCGACGGTCTTGCGGATGCGGATCGACGGTTCGTCGCCGCAGGCCGAGAGAACCATGGCAGCCAAACTGGCCGCAGCCACGAGCATCGACTTGCGCATGTTCGCTACCCTGTTGTTGTCGCCAGCTTGCCGCCGAACCGTGGCCTTCCCTAGTGAATTCCCGGTAAGGCCTGGTGGGCGCCTATTGGCCGGGGCGGCCGCCTTCGCGCCGCGCCAGGAAGGCCAGCCGCTCGAACAGGTGCACGTCCTGCTCGTTCTTCAGCAGGGCGCCGTGCAGGGGCGGGATCAGCTTCTTGGGGTCGCGTTCGCGCAGCACGCTCTCGTCGATGTCCTCGACCAGCAGCAGCTTCAGCCAGTCCAGCAGCTCGGAGGTCGAGGGCTTCTTCTTCAGGCCCGGCGCCTGGCGCAGGTCGTAGAAAACCTTCAGCGCCTCGGCGACCAGCCGCTGCTTCACGCCGGGGAAGTGGACCTCGACGATGGCGCGCATCGTCTCCTCGTCCGGGAAGCGGATGTAGTGGAAGAAGCAGCGGCGCAGGAAGGCGTCCGGCAGCTCCTTCTCGTTGTTGGAGGTGATGACCACGATCGGGCGAATGGCGGCCTTCACCGTCTCGTTGGTCTCGTAGACGTAGAACTCCATCCGATCGAGTTCCTGCAGCAGGTCGTTCGGGAACTCGATGTCGGCCTTGTCGATCTCGTCGATCAGCAGGACAGGGCGGCGGGGGCTGTCGAACGCCTCCCAGAGCTTGCCCTTCTTGATGTAGTTGCGGACGTCCTTGACCCGCTCGTCGCCCAGCTGGCTGTCGCGCAGGCGAGTGACCGCGTCGTACTCGTAGAGGCCCTGGTGCGCCTTGGTGGTGGACTTCACGTGCCAGGTGATCAGCGGGGCGTCGAGCGCGCGGGCCATTTCGTAGGCCAGCACGGTCTTGCCGGTGCCCGGCTCGCCCTTGACCAGCAGCGGCCGTTCCAGCGCCACGGCGGCGTTGACCGCGATCTTCAGGTCGTCGGTGGCGACATAGTCGGCGGTGCCTTCGAAACGCGCGGTCATGCGGACGGAACTCTCCAGGTGATCGTCGCAAACTAACGCGCCGGCGCGAGGTCACAACCGGCTTCGCCGTTTCGCAAACAAAAGGCGCGCCCGGTCTGCGGGCGCGCCCCCTTCGGTCCGACGCTGCGGCCCGATCAGGTGATGTGCTTGGGCGAGACCGGGTCGCTGGCCGGGAAGGTTTCCTCCACCGCCTCGTCCATCAGCGCGTCCTGACGGTCGTGCACCGACCGGTCCTTGTCGGCCAGCTGGTCCGGCTTTTCGTCCGGGGCCAGGGGGCGGGCCCGGCGGGCGTAGTCGGCGTTCTCCTCGCCGTCGGCGCAGATCGGGGTGGGGCCCGCGTCGGCGTTGGTCGCGCCGGCCCCCCGCTCCAGGAAGCTGCGCGGTTCGCGCCCGGCCCCGCCGACCGCCTCGAAGCCGGCGGCCTCGACCGCGTCGCTGCGCGAAACCGGCTCGTCCCAGATGTCCTGGGGATCGAGGTTCAGGTTGCGCAGGTCGCGCCGCCCTTCGGTCGGACGCTGACGGGGATCCTGGTCGTGGGGGCGGGCCATGGCCTTACTCCTCTTCTTCGTCCGTTTGATCGGGGGCGTAGCCGAGGTCCTCGAGGGCCTCGGTGTCGAGCTCGCCGCGGGATTCGAAATGAGCGGCGCTCGCCTGGGCGCCGTGGCGGTCGTCGACGTCGGGCTTGAACTCCAGCTCGACGTCGTCGCTGTCGGGCTCGTCGACGCCGTCGACGTCGTCGAGATCGACCACGTCCTCCTCGTCGGTCTCGTCGTAGACGTCGTCGTCGACGACCTCGTCCTCTTCCTCGAGGTCCTCGTCGTCTACGGCGTCCTCCGAGAAGTCGGCCTCGTCCAGCTCGTCCATGTCGCGAGCGTCGCCCACCGCCTGGGTGGCGTCGTAGACGTCCGGCATCTCCTCGAACGTCTTGAACTCGGCGCCTCCGACCGCGTTCGGGTCGATCTCGGTGTTGTCCTCGTCGAAGACTTCGGACTGGTCCTGATCGTCGTAATCGTAGGTGTCGGCCATGACGGCTCCTTCACGTCTGTGGAAAACGTGAAGGAGCGAAGGCTGTTCCGGCTCGGTACGTCGTTCTCAGCGCCTGCGCCAGCTCGGCTATTACCGAGGAGCACACGTCATAGGCCGGCGGGTTGGACACGCAGGCCAGCTCCAGCTCCGCTGTCCAGTCGCCGTTACTACGGCTCTTTCACGAACGCGCGCCTCCGCGGTTAAGCGCCGCGACGAGACGTTCGAGCGGCCGGATGCGGCGCAGGCCGCCCGTGATGGGCGCGCCGGTGCGAGCGCTCGTTTTGAGCTCCCAGCTTGGCTATTGTCGCGTAACCGTGTCTGATGGGCGCGGGCTTTTATGCTGGGGGAGCATGAATGGTCGGGCGGCTTAAGCGATATCTGCGCGTGACGCCGGGGCTGCTGACGCTCGGCGCCGTTCTGATGTTCATGGCGCCGTTGGCGGCCTGCGGAGGCGGGGGAGGGGGCGGATCCGCCCCGGTGACGCCCGTTCCGCCGCCGCCACCTCCGCCGCCTCCGCCGCCTCCGCCGCCGCCTCCGCCGCCGGGGCCCGGACCGAGCCCGTCGTCCTCCGAATTCCAGAAGAACTGGGGCGTGGGCGCGATCCACGCCGACGCCGCTTATGCGCGCGGCGGCAGCGGCGCGGGCGTGACCGTGGGCGTCATCGACACGGGCATCGAGCTCAATCAGCAGGACCTGAAGAACAACATCTCAGGCCTGTCGACCGACATCATTTCGAGCCGCAATCAGCCGCAGGGCGTGGACGACCACGGCACCGACGTCTCTTCGATCATCGCGGCCGAGTTCAACGGCTTCGGGACGGTCGGCGTCGCCTACGGCTCGACCATCCTGTCGGTCCGGGCCGACAGCCCGGGGTCCTGCCCGGACGACTGCTCGTTCGCGGGCCCTGATCTGGCGCGCGGTCTGGACTACGCGGTCTTGCACGGGGCGCGGGTGGTCAACCTGTCGATCGGCGGCGACGGCCCGCTGGGGCCGACCTTCGAACTGGCGCTGCAACGGGCGACCGCGGCGGGCGTGGTCGTGGTCATCTCCGCCGGCAACAGCTCCGGCAGCAGTCCCGAGTGGCCGGCGCGGTACGCGACGGACGCCCGCTTCGGCGGCCTGGTCGTGGCGGTCGGCTCGGTTTCCATCGGCGGCGGCCTGTCGAGCTTCTCCAACCGCGCTGGCGTCTCGGCCCAGTCCTACATCGTCGCGCCCGGCGAGGACGTGATCACCAACTGCGACAACGACGGCTGCTGGCGGGTGTCGGGCACGTCGTTCGCGGCGCCGCACGTGGCCGGCGCCGTCGCCCTGCTCCTGCAGCTGTTCCCCAACCTCACGGGTCGCGAGGCGCTGGACATCGTCCTGCAGACCGCGCTGGACGTCGGCGACGACGGCACCGACGTGGTCTTCGGACGCGGCATGCTGGACATCGCCCGCGCCCTGCAGCCGGTCGGCACGACGACCACCCTGCTGGCCAGCGGCGAGCGCCTGACCGTCGCCAAATCGCCGGAAGCGGTGCTGGGCGCGGCGTTCGGCGACGCCCTGCGGCGCACCGACGGCCTCTGGACCGTCGGCTACGACGCCTATCGGCGCGAATTCCGCGTCGACCTGAGCGGGGCCTACGGGACGGCCGGGCGCCAGAGCCCGGTGACCCTGGCGGAAGCGCGGCTGGACAGCCGCTCGGCCGCCGCGCGGTTCAACTTCTCCGGGGCGCACCTGTCGCTGACGGCGGACGACACCAACCCGCACGCCATGGGCGATCCGTTCGCCTGGGCGGACCGGGAGAGCACGGCCAGCATGAACGCCGAGCTGGAGCTGGGCCGGTTCAAGATCCAGAGCTGGTCGGGACGTCCGGACCTCTACAGCCCGTTCCGCGAGCAGGCGCGCGACACCTTCCAGGCCCTGGCGCAGCCCAACCAGGCGGCGCGGGTCGGCTACACGACCGGGCGCTGGAGCCTGTCGGCCGAGCAGGGCTCGGGCATGCGCCGGTCGTACTCCTTCGCCCAGTGGCGAGAGGGCACCGACTACGTGCGCGGCGACGCCCGCTTCCAGGGCGACCGGGTCTCGGCGAGCCTGGGCTTCGGCGCGATGAACGAGCCGCTGGGGCCGCTCGGCTCCTTCCTGCCCGGCGGACTCGGCTACGAACTGCCGGCGCAGACCCGGTTCGCCTCGATCGACGGCTCGGCGCGGTTCGGCTCGCTGACCGCCAACTGGCGGGCCGGCGCGGGCGCCACGGAGCTGGCGGGCTCCTTCCTCAGCGCCGAGCGCCTGGTCAGCTCCTACTGGGGTCTGGGTTTGGGCGCGCCGTGCGCGGCGAACTGCCGGATGACCTTCGAGCTCTCCCAGCCGCTGCGCATCGAGGGCGGGACGCTGGAAGCCATGCTGGCCGACATGCCCAAGACCTACGGCGCGGCGCCGGAGTTCTCGAGCCGGCGCATCGACGCCACGCCGTCCGGCCGCGAGCTGGACCTGCGGCTCGGCGCCGAGCGCTCTCTGTCGGAGCTGGGCGTGCTGCAGCTCCAGGCCGTCGCCAGCCTGCAGCCCGGCCACGTCCGCGACGCGGAGCCGGCCTACGGCGTCGTCGCCTACTGGCGCGCCCGCTTCTAGGCGCGCCGACCCGGCCCGGCCAATTCCGCCGAGGGAGACAAGATGTCGCCGCCCGCGCCGCTGCGCCTTAGCGGTCGCTAACGCTTGGGCGGTCCGCCGCAAGCTCTCGTTAACTACGCCCGTTTAGCGTCCGTTCAGTCCCGAAGCAGTGTAGTCGGGCCTGGGGAGTTCCTTCGTCATGCCTTTGAAGCTGTCCCTGAAGCCCGGCGAGCGGTTCGTGCTGAACGGCGCCGTGGTGCAGAACGGCGATCGCCGCGGCACCTTGATTCTTCAGAACAAGGCGTCCGTCCTGCGCGAGAAGGACATCATGCAGGAGGAGGACGTGACCTCGCCGGCGCGCCGGATCTATTTCCCGGTGATGATGATGTACCTCGATGAGGCCGGGGCCGAGCGGTACTACGACGAGTTCGCGCGCCGTCTGGGGGAGTTCATGAGCGTCGTCCGCAATCCGGACGCGCTCACTGACTGCGTAAACGCCTCCAAGCAGGTGATGGCTCGCGAGTACTACAAGGCGCTGATGACCTGCCGGAAGCTGATCGACTACGAAGACGGGGTGTTGGGCAATGTCGCTTCAAGCGTATCAGCGGGCCGCGCAGAGGGCTGAGAATCCGCGCGAAGCGGAGTATCGGCTGTTCGGCCAGGTGACGCGCGCCCTGATGGAGGCCTCAAAGGCCGACCCAAGCGATCTGCAGGTCCGGATCGACGCGCTCGACTGGAACCGTCGGTTGTGGACGACCCTGGCCACGGCCTGCGAGGATCCAAGCAATGCGCTTCCGGCGGCGTTGCGCGCCCAGTTCGTTTCGCTCAGCCTTTGGGTGAGCCGCCATTCCTCTGCGGTGATGCGCCGGGAGGAGGATTTCGAACCGCTGATCGAGGTCAACCGCATGATCATGCAGGGGTTGGCCGGCGACACCGCGGTGGAGGCGGCCTGAACCGTGCGCCCGGCTTGAGGCCAGGCGCCGCGCCTGGCGCGGCGCCTGAGCTCGCCGGCGTTCTTGGCCTGATCTGACGTTACAGTCGCCGGGGGCAGGGCCGCGGTCCGGTCGGCGCCGTTCGTGTCGGGGGCGCGGCCGGCTCAAGTCGGCCGTGCAGCGGCGCGCGGTTGCCCGCCCGAAGCCCGGCCATGTCCCCGTGCTGCTCACCCTGGCCGTCCGCCTGCGCCCTGAGCCCTGAGCGGGCGCTCGCGCCGCCCCGCGCCTCACCACGTCTGCGCGGCAGATTTTGCCGCGGGCGCCCGGCAGCATTTGCCGGGTGGCGCGCGTCGGGCAAATGCTGCCGGGCCGGCGGGTATGGTGAATAAAAAGTACCGGCGGAAAATCAAGGTTCTGAGTGCCGGCGGCGCAACCCGACCGCCTGGCCCCGCCCTTGCAGCAGGTCATTCCGAGCAAAATGCTCCCGGCATCAAAATGACGCCGGACATCCCGAAGGAATGGAGCGGTCAAAATGGCCAACAGCATCAACACCAACGCCGGCGCCCTCGTTGCCCTGCAGAACCTGAACGCGACCAGCCGCGAGCTGGGCCAAGTTCAGAACCGCATCAACACCGGCCAGCGCATCTCCAGCGCCAAGGACAACGGCGCCGTCTGGGCCGTCGCTCAAGGCCTGCGTGGCGACATGCGCGGCCTGGACGCCGTGAAGAACTCGATCCAGCGCGCCCGCTCGGTCGCCGACGTCGGCCTCGCGGCCGGCGAGTCGATCATGGACGCCCTGAAGGAGATGAAGGAACTGGCGGTCGCCATCGAAGCCGGCACCGCCGACGGCTCGGACGTGACGGCCTACCAGTCGGACTTCGCCTCGCTGCAAGCGGAAATCACCGCGACCGGCAAGACCGCCAAGTTCGACGGCACCGACGCCTTCGCCGCCAACGCCGGCTCGGTCCGCATCGGCCTCGCGGCCACGGAAGTGGCCGACGTGGGCGTCGCCTTCACCCCGACCGCCGCCATTCCGGAGACGGTCGTCGGCGTGGACGCGGCCATCGACGCGACGGCTACGGCGATGCAGACCCTGGGCACCCAGGCGAAGTCGCTGGAACGCGCCTCGGTCTTCGTGACCAAGTTCCAGGACGCGGTCGAAACCGGCATCGGCAACCTGGTCGACGCCGACCTGGCGAAGGAAAGTGCCCGCCTCCAGTCGCTGCAGACCAAGCAGCAGCTGGGCGTCCAGGCGCTGTCGATCGCCAACCAGTCGTCGGGCATCCTGCTCGGCCTGTTCCGCTAAGGAACGCGAGGGGGCGGGCCGTAAGGCCCGCCCCCAACTGCGTCGCGCGCCTTTGGCCGTGCGGCGCGGTTCGTTGGGGGAGCCGTCGGTCGGCGAGGCCGGCGCGCGAGGAGCATGACGCCACATGTCGCAAAGGTCGCGTTCCTAGTCGAAACCGCCAGCCGCCAGGCAGCGCCGTCGACCGATCCGGTCCCGGAGCCGCAAGCGGTGGGAGCGTCGGTCGGCCCAGATCTGTCGGACTATCGTCTGACGATCGCCCAGGATCCGGAGTCGGGCACCTTCGTCTACCGGGTCCTCGACCGCCGCACGGGCGAGGTGATCCGGCAACTGCCGCGGGAGGAGCTCCTGCGGTGGCGCCGGGATCCGAAGTACGCCGCCGGCGCGTTGATCGACGCCAGAGCGTGACCTGAGAAGCCGGGCCCGGGCGGCCGATTCGCCGGGAAAGTAGCGTTCGCCCGCCGCGCGGAACCTTCGGGATCCGCGCGGGTGAAGGCGTTTACGCACGTTAACCATGTAATCAGGAAAAAAGAGCTAGCCTCCGATTCGTATCGCCGAGAGGAGAAGGCTCATGACGATCAGCGTGCATACGAACGCTTCGGCCCTGGTCGCGCTGCAGAACCTGAACAAGACGAACGACCAGCTGTCTGACGTTCAGAACCGCATCAACACCGGCCTCAAGGTCAATGGCGCGAAGGACAACGCGTCGGTGTGGGCGGTGGCTCAGGGACAGCGCGCGGACGTCGGAGCCCTCTCGGCGGTCAAGATGAGCCTCGACCGGGCCACCTCGATCTCGGACGTCGCCATGGCGGCGGGCGAATCGATCTCGGACCTGCTGAACGAGATCCGCGAGAAGGTGGTCGCGGCGATGGACACGTCGATCGCCCCCGCCTCGCGCGCGGCCTATGACGCCGACTACCGGTCGCTGCTGACGCAGATCGACCAGATCGTGAACACTTCCCGTTTCGACGGCTCCAATATTCTGGACGGCTCGCCGAGCATTCAGTTCCTGGCTGACGCCGACGGCACGCAGACCATCACCCTGACGGGGCTGAACCTGAAGGTCGGCGGCGGCACCGTCACCCTGGGGCCTGACATCAACAGCGTGGCCAACGCGACGGCTGTGTTGGCGCAGTTGGACACGACGGTGGCTTCGGTGAACTCCGTCCTGGGCGCCCTCGGCTCGCAGGCGAAGCAGGTTCAGAACCACCGGATTTTCGTATCCAAGCTGACCGACACGCTGGAAACCGGCATCGGCAACCTGGTCGACGCCGACCTGGCTCGCGAAAGCGCGAAGCTTCAGGCCCTGCAGGTGCAGCAGCAACTCGGCGCCCAGGCCCTGTCGATCGCCAACCAGGCGCCGCAGGTCATCCTGTCGCTGTTCAAGGGCTGATCCCTCAGGAGCCGACCGCCTTGCGCGGCGGCTCCTCGATCGCGGCGGGCGGGGCGGGGCGCCGGCCGAACGTGTCGGCGAGCATGCCCTGCAGCCCCCGCGCGTCCATCCGGCGTCCAGCGCCGCCGAACAGGCGGATCAGCGGCGCCGGGGCGCGCGGCGGCGCGCGCCGGAACGTGCGTTTCACGGCGCGGAGCCAGTTCGCCCAAAGGTTCCGCAGCCGGTTCATATGCTGCGCCGTCGACCTCGTCCCACGAACGCGGAAACGAAAATCGCCTATCCGCGTTCCGCGCCGATCGGGGTGCGGTTCCCGGGGCGGCCCGACTGAGCCATAATTGTCGCATGATCCAGCTTCGCGACCTCACCGAAGACGACAGCGAGCGGCTGTTCCTGTGGCGGCGCGAGCCCGAGGTGGACCGCTGGATGTGCGGTCGCGCCGCGCAGACGCTCGACGAGCACGAGCGCTGGTTCGACAAGTTTCGCGGCGACGCGGGCTCGCGGGGTTGGATCATCTGCCGCGCCGATCTCCCGGTCGGTTTCCTGACCTTGAAGGGACTGGGCGGCTGCGACCGCCGCGCCGAATGGGGATGGTACATCGGTGACGCCGACGCGCGCGGTCGCGGAGTCGGACGGGCGGCCCAGGCGTTGGGTCTCGACCGTGCCTTCGATGAGTTCGGCCTGAACAAGGTCTGGGCCGAAGTGCTGGCCGACAACGACACGGCCCTGAAGGCGCAGGCCGCAGCCGGCTTCCGGCGCGAAGGATACCTGCGCCGCCACACGCTCAAGGGCGACCAATTCCGCGACGTGGTGCTGCTGTCGATCTTGGCCGACGAATGGCGCGCGCGCCGCGAGACGTATGTGCGCGGACTCGCGCCTGATCGTCGCCCCAAGGTTGCTGTTAACGAATCTTAAGAGGTCCGTGTCCGATCATTGGGGCGGAAGCTGATCGAGACCGCGTCGATGATCGACAACAGCTATCTGCTGGGGCTCTACGGCTCGACGTCGACCTTGTCGACGTCGACCGGCGCCGCGTCGACTCCGCGGAAGGCCAACCCCACGCCGCCCTGGGACCCGTCCACCAAAGCGGCCCCGCCCAGCCAGCTCGTGCAAGCCGCGTTGGCCGGCAAGAAGCTCATCGACCTTGACGCCGCCAAGCTGGACGTGCCCGGAGCCAGCGCTGATTACCGCCAGCTGTTCGGGCTCTATCAAGGCCTCGCGGCGTTGCGTGGGCTGGCGGAACGGATGGACGGCAAGGGGGTGTCCGCGGCGGAGCAGACGCGGATCGCCGCCCGGTTCGCCAGTGGCTTGGACGAGGTCGCCGACTTCGTCGAGAACGTGCGCCTCAAAGACCTTCAGATGGTCCGCAGCTCGGCGACCGATAAGCTGAAGTCGACGGGCGGCGTGAAGCGCGACACGAATGATTATGTCGGACCGGCCGTGCACAAGGGCGCCGCCGGCGACGCGGTCGCGGTGTTCCAGGGCGATGTGCGGTTCAGCATCGACGTGGCCAAGCTCGGCAAGACCGTCCGCGTCGACATCGACCTGGCCGACATGGGGTCGACGCCACGCACCATGAGCGCGGTGGTCAGCCATATCAACGCACAGCTCGACGCGGCCGGTGTCCAGACCCGGTTCGCGGTCGAACGGATCGCGGCCCAGCCGCGCGTGATCCAGCTCGGCTCGAAGACCGTGACCCTTCCGGCCGAGGCGGACAGCTTCGCTTTCAAGGTGAAGGGGACCTCCCTGGAGAAGGTGAAGTTCTCGGCGCCCGACACCGCGGACGCCGTGTACCTCGCCCAGACCGCCGGCAAGGCGGGCGCCACGGTTCAGCAGGTGGTCAAGTTCCAGTCCGACGTGGTCGACACCGGCGCCGCGCCGCCGCCTGTCGTACAGGCGGCGGGCGACACCAACTGGGTCGACGGGCGAACCTACCAGAAGGATTTGGCGACCGGGGTCGACGTCGTGCGTGCTACGGCCGCGGGGCCGGACGGGTCGATGTTCGTACTCGCCGACGTCGACACCGCGATCTCCGGTCAGGCGATCAAGGGCGAGCGCGATGTCGCCCTCATGAAATACGATTCCGCGGGCAAGCTGCTCTGGACGCGCACCTTGGGGGCGGGCGAGACGGCCTCCGGCTACGCGCTCGCGGTGTCTGCGGACGGCAAGGTGGCGGTCGCCGGGTCGGTGACCGGCGAGCTCAATCGCGGCGATGAGGGCAAGGACCCGGCGAAGTCGGACAACTTCGTGAGCGTGTTCGACGCCGAGGGCGACGAGCTGTGGACCCAGCGTCGCGGTGCACGCGACGAGGACCAGGCGACCGCGGTCGCCTTCGGGGCGGACGGCTCCGTCTATGTGGCCGGTCGGGCCAAGTCGGCCATGCCGGGCGCGACCGGATTGGGCGGCTACGACGGCTACCTGCAGGGCTTCAGCGCGAGCGGGGCGGCGAAGTTCACCACCCAGTTCGGCAGCGCTGGCGACGATAAGGTCACGGCGATCGCGGTGGACGGGGACGCGGTGGTGGTCGGCGGCGTCGAGAGCGGTCACGCCGTATTGCGCCGTCTCGCGCTGCAGCCGAGCGGCGCGCCGACGCTCGAGTCGACCCGGGACCTGGGAAACCTCTCGGGCGGCGAACTCACCGGCCTGGCCATCGACGGCGGCCGGGTGATCGTGGCCGGCTCGACCCGGAACGCGTCGCTCGACGCTGGGGTCGTCACCCGCGCCCACGCCGGTGGCTCGGAGGTCTTTGTGGCCTCGTTCGACGAGGGCCTTGTGGCTGACGCTAGCGACCGGTTGACCTGGTTCGGCGGCGAGGGCGACGACAGCGCCGCCGGCCTGGCGGTCGCGAACGGGAAGGTCTGGCTGACGGGCAAGGCCGGTACGGACCTTCCGGGACTGCCTTCGGTCGGGGCGGCCGGAAAGGACGGCTACCTCGTGCGGCTCGATCCCACGACCGGCGCGATCGAGTGGTCCCGCCGGTTCTCTGGCAAAGACGGCGAGGCCGCGCCGACCGCGATCGCGGTGGGCAAGGGGGCGGCCAGCGTGCTGGACCGGCTCGGCTTGCCGGCGGGGACCCTGGACGGGGCCGATTCCAAGAAGATCGTCGCCGCGACCTCGGCCCGGGCCGGCGACCGATTCATGGTCCGCAACTGGCCGTCCGGGCGGCAGACGGCGGTGGAGATCGGCGCCAACGACACCCTGGCTGATGTCGCCCGCAAGATCGAACGCGCCTCGGGCTACCAGGCGAAGGTTTCGGTGGTGAAGGACGGGGATTTCGAGCGGTTGCAGATCTTGCCGCGCGACGATCGTTCGAACGTCGAGGTGATGGGCGGCGAAGACGGCGGCCGCGCGCTCGCCGCGCTCGGCCTGTCGGAGGGCCTGGTGCGTCAGAAGTCCACCGACGCCGACGCCGCGACGGTCTACGGCCTCCGTCTGCCTCGGGACCTGTCGCTGGACGGAAAAGAAGCGATCAAGGCCACGCTGTCGAAACTGGATTCCGCGCTGTTGACCATCCGCAGCGCCTATCGGGCGCTCGCCGCGGACGGCAAGCCGGAGGCCAAGCCGATCACCGGTCAGGCTCCCGCGTACCTGCAGGCCCAGCTCGCCAACTATCAAGCGGCGCTGTCGCGTCTCGGCGGCGGTTGACGGCGGCCCCGGCGCGGGCCTTATTCCCCACGGGCGGGTGAAGCTTAGGCGAGGCCGATGCAGTTTCCTAAAGACCAGCGGGTCGTCCTGGCGCTCGGCGCCGGCGCGGCGGTGCTCGCGGGCGTCGTGATCGCGGCTGTCGCCATGGGCGGCAAGGGCAAGGCGCCGACCGAAGCGCCGCCCGCCTCGAAGGGCGGCCTGCAGGTCTCGGTCGACGAGGCCCCGACCCTGGACGTCACCCGCAATCTGCGTTGCTACGTCGGCGGCCAGTTCGTCGGCGAAGCCACCCTGGCCGAGTGCGCCCGTCGCAACGGCGTGTCGGCCCAGGCGCTGGACGTCGGTCTGGACGAGACCGGCGCGCTGGTCGCCGCCGAGACCGCCTCGCTCGCCCCGCCGCCGCCCGCGCCGATCGTCGCTTCCGCGCCGACCGCGCCGGTCGAAGCGCCCGTGGCCGAGCCAACCCCGGCCCCGCAGGTC
>NZ_JAAIVC010000085.1 GCF_010975005.1 Caulobacter sp. 17J65-9
GCCGGACGCGGGCGCTGCGGCCGGTAGACCGGGCGCGAGGGCTGCGACGGCGCCGCGCGGCCCGACAGGCCCAGGCGGTGCACCTTGCCGATCACGGCGTTGCGGGTGACCCCGCCCAGCTGCTTGGCGATCTGGCTGGCGGACAGGCCGTCCAGCCAGAGCTTCTTAAGAGTGGCGACCCGTTCGTCCGTCCAGCCCATTGCCGGTCTCCCCCGCCTCTTGACCGGGATCGACCGCCGAGCCGACCCCTAAATCTAGTATTGGTCGCGGCCAACCCAACCGCGTCCCTGCTAGGGATCGTATACTGGGCTTTAACGAACGCAATATGTGGGGAGAGGCTATCCACAGAGATCTATATCTAGCGGCGCCCGACTCACCCTAAGCAGCCCGGCTCGACCGCTTGCGCCGGCAGCGCAGCGGGCGCATCTGAGGCCCGCCGAGGAGCCTTTTTCAATGAACGTGATGTCGCGCGACCCGATCGCGTCCGCCCTGCCGCCGCAGCCCAGGGTCTATGGCGGGGTCAACTGGACCGGCCTGAAGACCTTGTATCTTAAGGAGGTCCGCCGGTTCTGGAAGGTCGGCATGCAGACCGTGGCGGCCCCGGTCGTCACCACCTTGCTTTATATGATGATCTTCGTGGTCGCCATGCAGGACGCCCGCCCGCCGGTGCACGGCGTGCCGTTCGGCCTGTTCGTGGCCCCGGGCCTGGTGATGATGGCGATCCTCAACAACGCCTTCGCCAACGCGTCGTCCTCGCTAATCCAGGCGAAGATCATGGGCACGGCGCCGGACTTCCTCACCCCGCCGCTGACCCCGTTCGAGCTTCTGGCCGCCTTCGCGCTGGGCGCGGCCACCCGAGGCGTGGCGGTGGGCACGGTCACCGCCGTCGCGGTCTGGCCGTTCGTCCACTTCGGCTTCGACCACCTGTGGGCGATCCTCTACTTCGGGATCGGCGCGTCGCTCTTGATGGGCCTGGTCGGCGTGATCGCCGGCCTGTGGTCGGAGAAGTTCGACCACCTGGCGGCGGTGACCAACTTCATCGTCATGCCCATGACCTTCCTGTCGGGCACCTTCTATCTGGTCGACCGGCTGCCCGAGCCGTTCCGCACCATCAGCCACTACAACCCGTTCTTCTACCTGATCGACGGCTTCCGCTACGGCTTCATCGGCCAGGCCGACGGCGCCGTCGGCGTCGGCATGGCCCTGACCGGGGCGCTGGTGCTGATCCTGGGCTTCACCTGCTGGGAGCTGTTCCGCCGCGGCTGGCGGCTGAAGACGTAAGGGCGTCGGCGCGACGGAGTCCGCGCGCTCCGCTGGAGCCCCCCACGCCGCCCTTGCGGGCGGCGGCTCCCCCCAGCGGGGGGAGATACGAAAAAGGCGGCGGACCGGGGTCCGCCGCCTTTCCTTTGTCCGGCGACCCGGACGATCAGTACTTGAAGGTGATGTTCACGCCGCCGGTGTGCGAGTCGAACCCGTCGCCGAAGCGGCCGCGGTAGCCGACGCGCACGCCGATGTTGTCGCCCACCGTGCCGTTGACGCCGGCGTCCAGCATGACCACGCCGCCGTCCGGCTCTTCGACCGAGCGGAACAGGGTGTGCGCCGGATTGTCGACCAGGCCCACGGACACGTCGTCGCCCGAGTACTTCAGGTAGTCGCGATAGCCGACCTCGAAGGTCGCGCCGAAGCGCTCGCTCAGGTCGCCGGCGAACAGCACCGAAGCCTCGGCCGACACGGCGCTGACTTCGCGCTCGCCGATCTCGTGGCGGGCGACGGAGCCCTCTTCGCTATAGCCGTCGACCGAGGCGTGGATGGCCGACAGGCCGACGCGCGGCGACATGGTCCAGCCGCCGGCGTTGCCCCACCAGCCCACGCGCAGGTCCGAGCCGAAGCTGGAGCCGTCGGTCTCGGCGTGGTGCACCGCGCCGGCCAGAGCGGTCTGGCGGCTGATGTCGTAGTTGTCGAAGCTGGCGCCGGCGGTGGCGTCGACGAACAGCTGACCCGAACGCCAGCCCATGTAGAGGTCGGCGCTGGCGCTGTTCAGGTCGAACGACGACGGGCCGTTCTGGACGTCCGACTGGGTGGCGCCGGCGATCACGCCCACGCGCATCTGCGAGGAGAAGGCGTGGTCGAAGCCCAGGCGCATGCCGATGGTGTCGACGTCGCCCTCGGCGATCACGCCGCGGGCGTCGACGCTGCCGCTCGAGGCCTCGACCCGCGCGAAGGTGCGCGAGCCGGTCTCGAACTCACGCTCGCCCACCTGCTCGCGCGCCGCGTCGAAGGCGGCGCGGCGGGCGAAGACGCCGGCCTCGGCCTGGGCGGCGCTGGCCGCGCCGCTGTCGCCGTAGGTGACGTAGTCGGTGGCGACGGCGGCGAGCAGGGCGTGGCCCGCCTGGGTCGGGTGCACGCCGTCCCAGAACACGTAGGTGTTCGGGGTGGCGCAGACGCTCACGCCGGTGAAGCACTTCTGGGTGACGTTATCGAAGCCGAACTTGCCCGGATCGGCCAGCACCGCGCGATAGGCGCGGGCCACGTCCACGTAGATGATGTTGGTGTTGGCGTGGGCGGCGGCCTGCGTGTTCATCTGCGCCAGCAGGGCGTCGTTGAAGAAGCCGGTCGACAGGGTGGCCAGCGGCTCGGCGGTGGTGGCGCGGAACTGCGGCGTGGCGCCCAGGTCCGGCAGGTTCGACACCATGATGGTGCCGGCGCCCGCGTTGGCGATGGTGTTGACCGAACCGGCGACGGCGCCGGCGGCGGTGTTCGACGCCGCGAACATGTAGTTGGTCGGGCTCGGCTGGGCGGCCGCGGTCGGCATGGCCTGGAACAGGTCGTTAGCCCCGGCCCACACCGAGACCAGGTCGGTGGCGTGGAACTGGCCGCCGGCGGCCATGTAGGCGCCCACCTGGGTCGGCACGCCCGGCACCGGCGAGGCCGCGGTGTCGGCGCGCGCGCCGCCGAAGGCGTAGTCGACGTTGCCGGTCAGCGTCGAGGGCGCGCTGAAGAAGTTGGCGAAGGTCCCGAAGCCCATCTGCTCGACCCACACCGGGCCGTTCGAGAAGCGGCCGCTGAAGTACGGCGCCGGCGGGCTGGCGCCGCCCGAGGCGGTGAAGGCGTTGTTGGTGTCCGACAGGCTGTCGCCGAACACGACCATGCGGCCGTAGTCCTGCGCCGACGCGGCCGACCCGGCCGCCAGCACGCCAGCGGCGACCAGCGCGGCCGCGCACACGGTGTTCCTGAGCTTCATAGTTCTCCCCGCCCGACTGTTTTTTCTGGGCCTAGCTTAACAATGATCTGAACCGGGAAGTTTTCAAGCCACACACCGAGGTTCAAATACCGGCGATTTTAAAAACCGCCGATACATCAGAAACTTGCGGCGTTTTGCCCCGTTCTGTCGTCTCGGTCCCGCGGCGGGCGCGGGACGAGGCAGGGGAATCCATCCCATGAGCGGACGCATTCAGGGCGGCGTCGCCGCCGAGACCTTCGTGCTCAAGAGCGGCTCGGGCGCCACGGTCGTCGCCGCCGGCGACGGCTACGACACCCTGGTGGTGGATTGGTCGCATTCGAAGGCGGACGTCTCGTCCGACTCGGCCTGGGGGCCGCACAGCCGCGGACCCGCCTGGATCGCTTCGGCTGACGGCGACCGGGTCGACTACGGCGACGACGTCTCCGACACCAGCTACAGCCAGATCGACAAGCTGGTCGTGAAGACCGGCTCCGGCGACGACGTGGTCTGGGGCGGCGGGGCCGTCAACGAGATCTCGACCGGGCGCGGCGATGACGAGGCCCGCGGCCTGGACGGCGCCGACATTCTGAACGGCGGCGCGGGCGACGACCGGCTGTTCGGCGACTTCTTCGACTATGGCGGCGGCAATGACCGCCTGTTCGGCGAGAAGGGGAACGACTTCCTCGACGGCGGCCAGGGCGACGACTTCCTCGACGGCGGCGCCGGCGCCGACACCATCTGGGGCGGTCCGGGGGCGGACCTCGCCATCGGCGGCGGCGGGGCCGACATCTTCGGCTTCCGGCCTGAGGACCTGACCGGCGGCGACCGCATCGCCGACTTCCAGGGCGCGGGCCGGCGCGGCGGCGACGTGATCGAGCTGCAGGGCTTCGGCGCGGGCGCGAGCCTGGCCTTCTCGGGCTACGCCGGCGGCGATCCGCGCGAGCAGATCTACACCGTCACCGACGGGACCCAGGTCTATCAGTTCACCGTCCACATGGCCGACGGCGTCGCCCAGCTGGGCGCGGGCGACTACGCCTTCGGCTGAGATCCAGCCTCGCGTTGACTTAAACACTGCGCGGGTCGAAAACCCCTTCGAAGTCCCCGGCGCGACCCGCGTCGGGGACGCTCGCATTTTGAAGGGAGACGTCGTCGTGACCGGCCATCTGATGGGTGTCTACAACCGTGCGCCGCTGGCTTTCGAGCGGGGCGAGGGCGCCCGACTGTTCACCGCGGACGGCACGGCCTACCTGGACTGCGTCGCCGGCATCGCCACCACGGCGCTGGGCCACTGCAACCCGGTGCTGGTCGCCGCGATGAAGGCCCAGGCCGACAAGCTCTGGCACGTCTCCAACATCTTCCGCATCCCCGGCCAGGACGAGCTGGCCGACAAGCTGACCGCCCAGTCCTTCGCCGACGTGGTGTTCTTCACCAACTCGGGCACGGAAGCCGTCGAGTGCGCCCTGAAGACCGCGCGCAAGCACCACAGCCACAACGGCAATCCCGAGAAGATCGACATCATCGGCTTCGACGGCTCGTTCCACGGCCGCACCTACGCGGCGGTCAACGCGGCCGGCAACCCGGCCTATGTCGAGGGCTTCGGCCCGAAGCTGCCGGGCTACATCCAGCTGAAGTTCGGCGACATGGAAGCCCTGAAGGCGGCCATGGGCCCGACCACCGCCGCCCTGATCATCGAGCCGGTGCAGGGTGAAGGCGGCGCGCGCGCCGCGTCGGACGAGATGCTGCGCCAGATGCGCGAGCTGTGCGACCAGCACGGCGCCCTGCTGATCTTCGACGAAGTGCAGTCCGGCATGGGCCGCACCGGCAAGCTGTGGGCGCACGAGTGGTCGGGCGTCACCCCGGACATCATGGCCATCGCCAAGGCGCTCGGCGGCGGCTTCCCGATCGGCGCGTGCCTGGCCACCGCCAAGGCGGCCGACGGCATGACCGTGGGCGCGCACGGCTCGACCTTCGGCGGCAACCCGCTGGCCATGGCCGTCGGCATCGCCGCCTTCGACGAGATCGCCAAGCCGGAGACCCTGGCCAACGTCACCGACGTGTCGGGCTATCTGGGCCAGCAGCTGCAGGGCCTGAAGGACCGCTTCCCCGACATCATCGTCGACGTGCGTGGCAAGGGCATGCTGATCGGCGTGAAGCTGATCCCGAACAACCGGGACTTCATGGCGCTGGCCCGCGAGCACAACCTGCTGGTGGCTGGCGGCGGCGACAACTGCGTGCGCCTGCTGCCCCCGCTGAACCTCACCCTCGACGAGGCCCGCGAGGCCATCGAGAAGTTCGAGCAGACCTGCGAAACCGCCCGCGCCAAGGCGGCGGCGTAAGCCCACTCGCAAAACCCGTAACCGTCAGCCCGCCCTCTCCCTCACCGGAGAGGGCTTCTGGTTTCAGATCATGACCGAGCCCCGTCACTTCCTCGACCTCTGGCGGCTGTCGCCGGCGGACCTGCGCGCCATTCTCGACGACGCCGCCCGCCGCAAGGCCGCGCGCGCCGGCTGGCCGAAGGGCAGGAAGGACGCCGACGCCCCGGCCGACGGGCGGGTGCTGGCCATGATCTTCGAGAAGAACTCGACCCGCACGCGCTACTCGTTCGACGGGGCCATGCGCCAGCTGGGCGGCGACAGCATCATCGCCACCGCCGCCGACATGCAGCTGGGCCGCGGCGAGACGGTCGAGGACACCGCGCGCGTGCTGTCGCGCATGGTCGACGCGGTGATGATCCGCGCCAACCGCCACGACGACGTCGAGCGCTTCGCCCGCGCCTCGTCCGTGCCGGTGATCAACGGCCTGACCGACAAGAGCCACCCCTGCCAGATCCTGGCCGACCTGCTGACCATCGAGGAGCGGCTGGGCGCGCTCGAGGGCAAGACCCTGGCCTGGGTCGGCGACGGCAACAACGTCTGCGCCAGCTTCATCCACGCCGCGCCGAAGTTCGGCTTCAAGCTGAAGATCGCCTGCCCGGCCGCCTACCACCCCGACCTCTACGACCTGGCCCGCGCCAACGAGCAGGGCGGTCAGGTCGAGCTGATGGACGACCCGCGCCAGGCTGTGGCCGGCGCCCACGCCGTGATCACCGACACCTGGGTGTCGATGGGCGACCTCGACTACGAAGCCCGCATGGACGCCTTCGAGGCCTACCAGGTCGACGACGCCCTGATGGCCCAGGCCGATCCCGACGCGATCTTCCTGCACTGCCTGCCCGCCCACCGCGGCGAGGAGGTCACCGACGCCGTGCTGGACGGCCCGCGCTCGGCGGTGTGGGACGAGGCCGAAAACCGCCTGCACGCCCAGAAGGCCGTGCTGGCCTGGTGCTTCGGGGCGATCTGAGGGCGCTCTCAGGCCTTTCAGCCGCCCTCACCTGAGCTTGAGGGCGGCGCCCCTAAGGCTGAACGGCGCCGACGGAACCGCCGGGCGCGGCTCGCGATTTCCGGGCCATGCAGCAGATCGCCCTCGACGTCACCTTGCACGGCTCGTTCTGGGTGCTGACCCGCGACGGCAAGCGGCTGCACGAGTTCAGCCACGCCGAGCGCGCCGTGCACGAGGCCGTGCGCCTGGCTCGCGAGCTGGAGGAGAGCGGCCAGCCCGCCCGCGTCCGCGTCGAGACCACCCGCGGCAAGGTGATCGAGGTCCTGCCCGACCCGATGCGCTCGCCGCCGCAGGAGCACTAACTCACCCGTCATCCCGGAAAGCGCGCAGCGCTTATCCGGGACCCAGCAAGCTCGACGTCGAAGCTGCAGGGCGGCCGGCAACAAGCGCTGCGTTTGCTGGGTCCCGGCTCTCCGCTACGCTGCGCTCCGCTACGGCCGGGATGACGGAACGATTAGGACTTCACCGCTTCGCGGCAGGCGTCGGCGAACCGCTTGGCCGTTTCGGCGTCCGGCGGGGCCAGCGGGCCCAGCGTCTGCGCGCCGTACACCGCCCTCACCTCGCGCGCCGTCTCCAGCCGCTTGAGGAATTCCTCGGGAACCGGCCCGCGCGCCTCGACGCCGGACGGGCGCTTGGTCGGGTCGGCGACCAGCAGGAACGGCTCGTCGTCGACGCCCACCGACAGCTGCTCTTCGCTGCCCACCGGCGCGAAGCCCTCGACCGTGACGATCAGCTCGGCGGGCTTTCGCGCGCACGCCAGGGTGACCAGGGTGGCCCCGGCCGGATCGGTCGCCGCCAGGGCCACGCCGGTCCCGCTCACCTGGACGGTCCAGCTGTGCGTCTGGGCCGTGGTCGCCGCCGCCTCGGCCGGCGCCGAGGCCGGATCGGCCGCGGGCTCGCTCGCGTCGCGCGGCCCGCAGGCGGTCAGCAGCGCCGTGGCGGCGAGGACGGACAGGGACAGACGCATACGACGCTCCGGAAACAGGCTCGACCGTGTCTAACGCATGAAGGCGGCGTCGGTCTCGGGCCCCGGGTCCTCAAAGCGACCGGCGGCGTCCCGATCGCGCTCGAAACGTCTCCTGAGCGGAAACGGCGGCAGCCAGGCCTCGCGCCGGACGACCCAGCTTTCGTAGGTCGGGGTCAGCTGGTCCGGCGCGTCCAGGGCGCCCAGGTGCACCTCGACCTCGTCGCCGGTGCGCGCGAACACCGACGAACCGCAGCGCGGGCAGAAGCACCGCCCGGCGTAGTCGCGGGTCTCGCCCGCGACGGTCACCGCGTCCTCAGGAAAGATCGCCGAGGCGCTGAACAGCGCCCCGTGATGCTTGCGGCAGTCCAGACAGTGGCACAGGCCGACCCGGTACGGCCGCCCCGACGCCACGATCCGCACGTCGCCGCACAGGCACCCGCCCGTGAACCGGTCCATGGCCTGCGCCTCCTCTTCGGAAAGGAAACGCGCCGCAGGCCTCCGAGGCGGCCGGGGGCGCCGGCGCGACCTGACGAGGAGGAGGCTAGTCCTCGCCCGCCGGCGCGATCGCCTTCGCGAGGCAAACCGTCTCGGGGCGACCGACATACCGGCCGTAGGGGGCGATAGGAGCGTAGCCGTGCTTCTCGTAGAAGCGCACCGCGCGAACATTGACCCGCCGTGTCGCCAGCCAGAGCTGGCCATAACCGTCGGCCATGGCGCGGCTCGTGAGGGCCTGCAAGACCGCCGCGCCAACGCCCTTCGTGCCCGGCGCGGCGTACATCCGCTTCAGTTCCGCAACCCCGGGCCCGAGCGGACGATAAGCCCCGCACCCGACGGGCGCGCCGTCGCCGTCTCTCGCCACCACGAACACGGCGCGATCGACACCGACGTCTGCGGGATCGAACGAGCCACGCCCGCTGTCGCCTGTGATGGCGGCCAGCGCCTCCGAGAGTCGGTCCAGCACGGCCGCCGCCTCAGGATCGTCGGGCGCGCACACGTCGACCGTGATCATCAATCGTCGCCTCCAGCCAGGCCCGCTGGCGCCGCGCCTTCGCTTAGAAAACGGGCCCGAGAGCGGCGAACTCTCGGGCCCGAATTGTCTCAGCGTCCTGGCCGCCTCAATCCGCGTCCATCTTCAGCGCGGCGATGAAGGCTTCCTGCGGAATTTCGACCTTGCCGAACTGGCGCATGCGCTTCTTGCCCTCCTTCTGCTTGTCGAGGAGCTTGCGCTTGCGGCTGGCGTCGCCGCCGTAGCACTTGGCGGTCACGTCCTTGCGCAGCGCGCGCACGGTCTCGCGGGCGATGATCCGCCCGCCCAGCGCCGCCTGGATCGGGATGACGAACATGTGCGGCGGGATGAGTTCCTTCATCTTCTCGCACATCGCCCGGCCACGGCCTTCGGCGCGGTTGCGGTGGACCAGCATGGACAGGGCGTCCACCGGCTCGGCGTTGACCAGGATCTGCATCTTCACCAGGTCGCCGGTGCGGTAGTCGATGATCTCGTAGTCGAAGGAGGCGTAGCCCTTCGAGATCGACTTCAGCCGGTCGTAGAAATCGAACACCACCTCGTTCAGCGGCAGCTCGTAGCGCACCATGGCCCGGGCGCCGACGTAAGAGAGCTCCTTCTGCTCGCCGCGGCGGTCCTGGCACAGCTTGATCACCGCGCCGAGGTACTCGTCGGGGGTGAAGATGGTGGCGGTGATCCACGGCTCGGAGATGGAGTCGATCTTCACCGGGTCCGGCATGTCGGCCGGGTTGTGCAGTTCGATCTCTTCGCCGTTGGTCAGCTTGATCTTGTAGACCACCGACGGCGCGGTCGCGATCAGGTCGAGGTTGAACTCGCGGCTCAGGCGCTCCTGGATGATCTCCAGGTGCAGCAGGCCCAGGAAGCCGCAGCGGAAGCCGAAGCCCAGCGCCGCCGAGGTCTCCATTTCATAGCTGAACGAGGCGTCGTTCAGGCGGAGGCGCCCCATGGCCGCGCGCAGGCCCTCGAAGTCGGCGGCGTCGACCGGGAACAGGCCGCAGAACACCACCGGCTGCACTTCCTTGAACCCGGTCAGGGCCTGGGAGGTGGGCTTCTTCTCGTCGGTCAGGGTGTCGCCGACCGCGGCGTGGGCCACTTCCTTGATGGAGGCGGTGATGAAGCCGACCTCGCCCGGGCCCAAGCTCTCGACGTCGGTGGCCTTGGGGCGGAACACGCCGACCTTGTCGACCCGGTACTGGCCGCCGGTCTGCATCATCTTGACCTGCTGGCCGACCTTCAGCCGGCCGTCGAACACGCGCACCAGCACCACGACGCCCAGGTAGGCGTCGTACCAGGCGTCGACCAGCAGCGCCTTCAGCGGCGCGTTCTCGTCGCCCTTGGGCGCGGGCAGGCGCTGGACCACGGCCTCCAGCACGTCCTCGATGCCCAGGCCCGACTTGGCCGAGGCCAGCACGGCGTCCGAGGCGTCGATGCCGATCACGTCCTCGATCTGCTGGCGAACCCGCTCCGGCTCGGCCGCCGGCAGGTCGACCTTGTTCAGGACCGGCACGATCTCGTGGTTGTTGTCGATCGCCTGATAGACGTTGGCCAGGGTCTGGGCTTCCACGCCCTGGGAGGCGTCGACCACCAGGATGGAGCCCTCGCAGGCGGCCAGCGACCGGCTGACTTCGTAGGCGAAGTCGACGTGGCCGGGCGTGTCCATCAGGTTGAGGACATAGGTCTCGCCGTCCTTGGCCTTGTAGTGCAGGCGCACGGTCTGGGCCTTGATGGTGATGCCGCGCTCGCGCTCGATCTCCATGGAGTCGAGCACCTGCTCCTTCATCTCACGGCTGGACAGCCCGCCGGTGTGCTGGATCAGCCGGTCCGACAGGGTCGACTTGCCGTGGTCGATGTGGGCCACGATGGAGAAGTTGCGAATACGCGAGAGCGGGGTCGTCATGGGCGCGGGGCCTACCACGGCGCCCCCGCCCCGCCAAGGCGACGCGCCAGCCTTTGGGGCGCCTTCGCCCGCTGCTTTACGAAGCGTTCGCCGTGCGGGAGCATGGTGGAGAAGCTGGGGACCGCATTTTCATCGGTCCGTCATCCCGGCCGGACGTCCCCGTAGGGACGGGAGAGCCGGGACCCAGCAAGCGCGACAGCGGTTGCAGCGCGATCGCAGCGTTCAGGTCGAGCTTGCTGGGTCCCGGCTCTCCGCTGCGCTACGCTTCGCTTCGGCCGGGATGACGGTTGTTGAGTGTGCGATGGCCCGAGCCTCTAAGGGGGAGGAAGACATGCGCCTGCTGCTGACCACCGCCGTCCTGAGCCTCGCCTTGGCGAGCGCCGCTCAAGCCCAATCGGCTCCGCCGCCGGCCCCCGCGCCGGCCGGCCGCGTCTCGGCCAAGCTGCCGATCGTGCCGCAGCCCAGCCCGGACCAGCGGCTGGAGCGGCTGGACGCGGCCCTGACCGACATCGACGCCCAGCTGCGCGGCCTGAAGGCCCAGAACGAATCCCTGACCGGCCTGACGCCCGACCAGCTGGGTCGGTTGCAGGAGACGCTGGATCGGCTGTCGCGCACGGAAGCCGCGCTGAGCGGCGCGCTAAAGGACAGCGCCGCGCCGGCGGGCCGCTGAGGGCTGACGCCCCTGGCGGGATTTACCTGCGGCGAACTGACTCGGGCGCCGCAAAGACGCCCATTTCCGTGGCAAGGTTGAGCTTCTGATTCGACCTGACCGGAGCGATCTGATGGACCGCCGCACCCTGCTCCTCACCGGCCTGGCCGCCACCACCGGCCTCGCCACCACCGGCTGCGCCTCGACCGGCGCCATGCAGCGCGCCGACGGCAGCGCCGACTACCAGACCGGCAACGAACAGGCCCCGGTCTATTCCGAGGCCGAGATCGTCCGCGCCGGCTCCAACTTCCTGGGCGTGACCGCCGAGGCCCTGGGCGGCGTGATCGAGCGCGTCTTCTCCGACTACGGCGACCGCCCGACCGGCTACATCGCCGGCGAGGAAGGCTCGGCCGCGGTCACCGTCGGCCTGCGCTACGGCGAAGGTCTGCTCTACATGGCCGGCGGCGCCCAGCCGCAGAAGACCTACTGGCAGGGCCCGTCGATCGGCTGGGACGTCGGCGGCAACGCCGCGCGGGTCTTCACCCTGTGCTACGGCCTGTACCATCCGGAGGCGATCTACCGTCGCTTCCCGGGCGTGGAAGGCTCGGCCTACCTGGTCGGCGGCCTGGGCGTGAACTACCAGAACGCCGACGGCATCATCCTGGCCCCGATCCGCGCCGGGGTAGGCGTGCGCCTGGGCGCCAGCGTCGGCTACCTGGCCTACAGCCGCAAACGCAACATCCTGCCGTTCTGATCGACCTCCCAGGTCCGCAGAACTGAGAACCCGCGCCGGGAGACCGGCGCGGGTTTTCTTTTTTGATCTCCCTTTGGGGGAGGAACCGCCCGCCGCGGAGATGGGCGGGAGTAGGCGAGGGCGGCCCCTACGAAGCAGCTCATGCGCGCCCTCTTGAATATGTGTGTCACGCGACACACATATTTGTTGACACTTCCGGAAACGTGTGTAGTTTGACACACATGAAAGCGGCGGACGTGATCACAAGTTTGGAAGGGGCGGGCTGGGTCGAGGTTCGACAGGCCGGGTCCCATAAGCAGTTCAAGCACCCGACCAACCCGAATGTGGTCACGGTTCCAGTGCACGGCTCGAGGGACCTCCCGATCGGCACTCTGAAGTCGATCGAGAGGAAGAGCGGGTTGACCCTCCGGCCCTAGGCGGGAGCCGCCGACGCCAAAGCCCGCGTCACGATTTCCGAGGAACCGTGACACGGGACGACGACGAAGATGAAGACAGTGAAGACGAGGATGAAGATGGCGAAGGTGCGGTACCCGGCGATCGTAGAGCGGGGCGAGGACGGCGGTTACGGCGTCTTTTTCCCGGACCTGGACGGTTGCGTGACGGCCGGCGACAGCGCCGACGAGGCGGCCGCGCGTGCGCCGGAAGCCTTGGCGCTCCACTTGGAGGGCTTGGCGGAAGTCGGCGAGCCGATCCCGGGCCCCAGCGCGATCGATGCGATCGAACGCGATCCGGACATCAACGAAGTGGCTCGATTGCTCGTCGAGGCCGAGGAACCTAAGGCGGGCGAGCGGGTGAACGTGTGGCTCCCGAAGAGCCTGCTGTCGCGGATCGACCGCTACGTGGAAGAAGTCGGTGCCGGCGGTAGCCGCTCGGCTTTTCTTGCCCAAGCCGCCAGGCAGGTGCTGGACGCAGAGCGCAAGATCCCCTGGCGTTCCTCGGGTGTCGCGGATGTTGGTCGTTCCCCCGCACAGATTGTGGACGAGTATCGGCGACTGATCGAGACGGTTGACCGGCTCTATAAGGGCGTGCACGGCGGCGGCCTGAACGACCCGGCCCTCACGGCCGTTGAGGACCACCTTAGCCATTGGCGTAAGTAGCCGGCTCGCTCGCCGCCTCCGCCGAACAGCGGCGCGGGCTAGTCTTCGCCGTGGATCCTCACTCGTTTTGCGGCTTCGACTTCACCCGGTCGGTGAGCACCAGCACCAGGGCGGTGACCAGGAACACCAGGTGCAGGCCGACCAGCCAGCCCAGCTTGGCGTGGTCGACGCCGGGCGGCTCGTCCGGATCGGCCAGCTTCATGAAGGCCTTCAGCAGGGTGACGCTGGAGATCGCCACCACCGAGCCGATCAGCTTGACCTTCATCTCCGCGAAGTCGACCTGGCCCAGCCAGGCCGGGCGGTCCTCCGGCGGCACCTGGTCCATGCGGGCGATGAAGGTCTCGTAGCCGGCGAAGGCCACGATCAGCAGCAGGCCGGCCACCAGGCACAGGTCGATCAGCGACAGGCACAGGACGATCACGTCCTCCACCCGCGAGTTCCAGTCGACCACGCGGGGGACCTCGTAGATCAGCTCCTCCACGAACACGACCAGCAGCACGACCAGGGCCAGCACGAGGCCCAGATAGAAGGGCGCCATCAGCCAGCGGCTGGCGAACAGGCCGCGCTCCAGGCCGCGCTCGAACTTGGTCTTGTGCATGGACGGAGCATGGGCGGCGCGCGCGGGGGCGTCACTCAGGCCTTTCCCTGAGGAACGACCGCCGGACCCCGGGAGTCCTCGCCTCGACGCCCGCTCGGGAGGCGGCCATGCGCATGCTGGACACCCCATCCCGCCGCTCGGTCCTGGGCGGCATGAGCGCCCTGCTGGCGACCACGACCGCGTCGTGCGCGAGCCTCAAGGAGCAAAAGCTGGCCGAGCAGGCCGAGACGAAGCTCCAGCGGCTGGTCGGCGGCAACGAAGCGGCGGCGCGGCTGAACGCCGAGGCCAAGGCGGTGCTGGTCTTCCCGAAGATCACCAAGGGCGGGCTGATCGTCGGCGGCCTGCACGGCAAGGGCGTCCTGCTGCGCGGCGGCGAGCCGGCCGGTTATTACGAGCTGACCGCCGTTTCGTACGGCCTGCAGGCGGGCGCGCAGACCTACGCGTCGGCCCTGTTCTTCATGACCGACGCCGCCCTGGCCTATCTCGACAGGAGCGGCGGCTGGTCGCTCGGCTCCGGCCCGAGCCTGGTGGTCGCGGACGCCGGCATGGCCAGGACCATGACCACGACAACGGTGCGCAAGGACGTCTACGCCTTCATCTACGGCCAGCAGGGTCTGATGGCCGGGCTCGGCCTCGAAGGGGCGAAGATCAGCCGGATCCGGTGACGCCCGGGGTCAGTGGAAGTCGCGGCTGCGCATGCCGGCCGCCGGGTCGCCGGCGGCGTCCTGGCGCAGGCGGCGCAGGCGAGGGCTGAGGTCGACGAACGCGTCGGCCACCAGGTGGATCACGTCGCCCTCGACCTGCAGCTTGCCGCGCACCAGCAGGAAGGCCGAGGTCATCACCGTCTTGCGGTTCGCCTCGAACCGGTCGCGCCAGACCACCACGTTGGCCGCGCCGGTCTCGTCCTCCAGGGTCAGGAAGGTGACGCCCTTGGCCGTGCCCGGCCGCTGGCGCACCAGCACCAGGCCCGCCACCGCCGCCTTGCGCCCGTTCTTCATGGTCCGCAGCGCCTGGGCCGGGACCACGCCCTTGGCGCGCAGGGCCTCGCGGAAGAAGCCGACCGGGTGGGCCTTCAGCGAAAGCTCCGTGGTCCGATAGTCCTCGACCACGTGCTCGGGCAGGGCCATCAGCGGCAGCATGGGCTGGACCTCGGCGCGGGCGCCCAGCCGGGCCAGCGGCGCGCCGGGCGCGTCCAGCCCCTTCACCGCCCACAGCGCCTGGCGCCGGTCCAGACCCAGCGAACGGAAGGCGTCGGCCTCGGCCAGCAGCTCCAGCGCCTTGCGCGGCACGCCGGCCGCGGCGAAGGCGTCGGGCGAGGCGGCCCCGGCGTCGCGGGCGGCGACCAG
>NZ_JAAIVC010000086.1 GCF_010975005.1 Caulobacter sp. 17J65-9
GGCCAGCCCCGCGGCCTCGACCGCCGCGAGCGCGGCCGGGGGCAGGGCTTCACGGTCCGGCGCGGGCAGGCCCAGGACCGCGCAGCCGGCGGCCAGGCGATCCGCGTGCGCCTCGAACCGCACCAGCTCGCCCGAGCGCCAGAGCAGGGTCTCGAACAGGCCGTCGCCCAGAAGCAGGCCGCGATCGTCGATCGGTACGCTCATCCGCCCTCCGTCAGCGCCCGGCGCAGGGCGTCGATCTTGGCCTCGGTCTCGCGCCGCTCGGCGGCGGGATCGCTGTCGGCGACGATGCCCGCCCCGGCCGAGGTGCGGAAGCGCCACCCCTCGCGCGTCTCCACGAAGGCGGCGGTGCGGATCAGCACGCTGGAATCGAACGCGCCGTCGAACCCGGCCCAGAACAGCGAGCCGCACCACGGCCCGCGCGGCGGCTCGTGGGCGGCGATCACCTTCATGGCCTGCACCTTCGGCGCGCCGGTGATCGAGCCCGGCGGGAAGGTGGCGGCGAACAGGTCGGCCAGGTCGCGCCCCTCGGCCAGGCGCCCGCGCACGGTGGAGACCAGGTGGTGGACGTTGACGTAGCTCTCCACCCGGAACAGCTCGGGCGCCCCGACCGAGCCGACCGCGCAGACCCGCGCCAGGTCGTTGCGCATCAGGTCGACGATCATCAGGTTCTCGGCCCGGTCCTTCTCGCTGGCCAGCAGGGCGTCGGCCGCCGCCGCGTCAGAGACTGCGTCGGCCCCGCGCGGGGCCGTGCCCTTGATCGGCCGCGCCTCCACCGTCAGCCCGCCGTCCTGCGGCCGCACGCCCAGGAAGCGCTCCGGCGAGTTGGAGACCAGGGCCCGCCCGGGCAGGGCCAGGTAGGCGGCGAAGGGGGCGGGGCTGCCGCTCAGCAGGCGGCGGAAGACGTCGAACGGCACGGCGCCGTCGCGCAAGCGCCCGCGCCAGCTGCGCGCGACGTTGGCCTGGAAGATCTCGCCCGCGCCGATCCGCGCGATCACGTCGGCGACCGCGGCCTCGTAGGCGTCGCCGGAGGCCTCGGTTTCGAACCCCGCCGCCGGGGGCCCGGCTACGCCCGCGGACGCTTCCCCCCTCGCCAGCCATTGGAGCGCTTCGTCCGCGCGCCGTGCGGCCGTCGCCGTGTCCGGACCGCGGCCTACCGAGAGAACCTCGTCGCGCGCGTGATCAAAGGCCAGGACGGCCGGATAGCGGATCAGCTCCAGGTCGGGCCAGTCGGAGTCGCGCGGCAGGTCGACCGGCTCGAACCGCGAGCCCAGCTCGTAGGCCGCCAGGCCCACCACCCCGCCCTGGAACGGCGGACCGTCCAGCGCCGGCGTCCGCGGCCCCAGCAGGTCGCGCAGACGCGCCGTCGGATCGGCCGGATCACCCGCCTCGATCCGCTCCACCCGGTCCGGGTCGAGCGCCAGATAGGACCAGCGCCCCTGCGGACCGCCGTCGGAGATCAGCGCCAGGGTGTAGGGGTGCGCGGCGTACGGGGCGGCGGCCGCGGCCGGATCGCGCCAGGCCGCCCGCCGGATCGCCGTTTCGCGCATGTCGTCCGGCGCGCTCACCCGCAGAGGCGGGCCTCGATGCGCGCGCGCAGCTCGGGCCCGACGCCCAGCACGTCGCGGAGGTAGGCGTCGAGCGAGCCGTGCCGCTCGCGCACCGCCGCGAAGGCCGCGGCCAGGTACTCCGCCTCGACGCCCAGGAAGGCGCGGGTCGCCGCGTCCGAGGGCCGCCGGCCGAAGTTGCGCTCGATCACCGCGGCGACCTCGGGCGCGCGCGCCTCCAGGTTCACCGCCGTGTTGGTCAGCAGGTAGTCCTCCAGCGCGTCCGCCTCGCCCACGCCCGCCAGATGGTGGGTCAGGGCGGCGAGCAGGCCGGTGCGGTCCTTGCCGGCGGCGCAGTGGATCAGCACCGCGCCCTCGGTCTCGGCCAGGGCCGCGAAATAGCGCGTGAACAGGTCCACGTGCCGCGCGTCGAACGGCATGTTCCGATAGGTCTCGGTCATGAAGCCGCGCACGCTGTCGGGCGTCAGGTCGGTCGAGCGCAGGAAGGCGATGTGCGGCGCCTCGCCGAGATCCGCGTCGCGGCTTTCGATCACCCGGCCGGCGAACCCCTGCGGCCGGCGCGAGGGCTGGGCCGCCCGCTCGCTGGCCCGGCGCAGGTCGACCACCACGTCGACGCCCAGCGCGCTGAAGGCGGCGAGGTCGGCGTCGCTGGCCCGAGCATGGTGGCCCGAACGCAACAGTCGCCGCTGTACGAGCCGACGCCCCGCCGCGGTGGCGTAGTCGCCGTAATCCCGGAAATTCTCGACGGCTTCAAAGCCCAGAAGGCGCGTGCTCATGCGCCGTTAGATAGCCGCGCGAGGCGTGCGGCGCGAGTTGAACCTTCAGCTTGTGGCGAAAGCTTCGTTTTCCCCCGGGGGTTGTGCTACAAGCTTGGCGGGGCTGACGCCCTCGGGGCCGGGGATGGACTTGCGAGGGACATTTTCGCGCGTGCTGCCGGCGCGTCCGATGCGGACGGCCGAAGCGGCCGCGGCGATCGCCGCCGCAAGCGGCGTCGCCACCCTTTTGCGCGTCCTGCTCGAACCGATCCTGGACGCCGGCCAGATCATCTATTCGACCTATCTGCCCGTGGTGTTCCTGGGGGCGCTGTGGGCCGGCTGGCGCGGCGGCGCGTTCGCCTACGCCGTGGCCCACCTCTGTGTCTGGGTGTTCCTGGTGCATCCGGACCTCCCGCTGCACGCGCCGGCGACCAACGACGTCACCCGCGGGGCGATCTTCGGCCTGCTGTGCGTGATGATGACCGGCATCGGCCTGCGCATGCGCCTGCTGATCGCCGACGCCGACGCCCGCGAGCGCGAGCTGAGCCGCGCGCAGGCGCGCCAGCGCCTGCTGATCGAGGCGGTCTCGGCGATCATCTTCCGCGCGGGCCCCAACGGCGAACCGCACGAGCCCGAGCGCGGCTGGACCGAATTCACCGGCCGCCCCTGGGTCAACGCCGGCGAACTGGCCTGGAACCGGGCGATCCATCCGGAGGACTGGAAACCCAGCCGTCAGGAATGGGAGCGCTGCCGCGAACTGGGCCAGCCGTTGCGCACCGAACTGCGGCTCTGGAACGGGACGCGCGCCGACTGGTCCTGGGTGAACGTCACCCTGGTCCCGGTCCGCGACGGCGAGCAGGTGATCGAATGGCTGGGCGTGGTGCGCGACGTCCACATCCGGCGCGAGGCGCAGCGGGTGCAGGAGCTGCTGCTGGGCGAGCTCGACCATCGGGTGAAGAACCTGATCCTGGTCATCCAGGCCATCGCGCGCCAGACCGTGCGCGGGGCGCGCGACCTGCCCGGCTTCGAGGAGGTGTTCAACCACCGGCTCGACGCCCTGGCAGCGGCGCACGGCCTGCTCACCCGCGAGCGCTGGAACGGCGCGCGGCTGGGGGATCTGGTCAAGCGGGTGCTGATGTCCTTCGACCTCGACGAGGGCGGCGCGGTGCGCACCGACGGCCCTGACGTGTTCCTGCAGCCCAGCACGACGGTGGCGCTGTCGCTCGCGCTGCACGAGCTGGCCACCAACGCCTCGAAGTACGGCGCCCTGTCGGCCGGGGGCGGAACGGTGGAGCTCACCTGGCGGACCGATCCCAGCGGCCGCTTCCGGCTGACCTGGATCGAGAGCGGCGGCCCGCGGGTGAAGCCGCCGACCCGCAAGGGCTTCGGCACCTTCCTGATCGAGGAGGCGCTGGCCACCGAGACCGGCCGGCGCGTGCAGCTGGATTACGCGCCCGAAGGCCTGCGCTGCGAGATGTGCTTCGATCTCGGCCCCGCCGAAGCCGACCTGGCCGAAGCGGCGGCCTGAGCCGCCCTAACCTTGCCCGGCGACCAGCCGGCTCATGGCCTCGAGGTATTTCACGAAGGCGGTCCGGCCGGTGTCGGTCAACATGGCCCGGGTCAGCGGCTTGCGGCCGGCGAAGCTCTTGTCGATCACGACGTAGCCCGCCTCCTCCAGCTTGCGCAGGTGCACCGAGAGATTGCCGTCGGTGACCTGCAGCCTGGCCTTCAGCTCGTTGAAGTCGGCCGCCTCCGCCCCCGCCAGGAAGGCCATGATCCCGAGCCGCACCCGGCCGTGGATCACCTCGTCGATGTCGTCGATGTCGAACCCTTCCATGGCGCTCACACGATGTCGGAGGGTTCTTTGCGCATCAGCAGCATGCCCGGGACGGCCGCCAGCAGCAGCAGGGCGGCGGCGTAGGCGAGGTACTGCTCCGGCTCGCCGGCGAACCAGGCCATGGCGGGCGCGCCGACGTAGGCGCCGATCGCCACGACATTCAGCCACTTCTGGCCGCTCATCGCCGCCGAGACGCTCCAGCCCAGGCCGTAGAGGGCCAGGATCATCGACGGGAACAGCATCCAGACGAGGTGCGTCTCCAGCCGCCAGTCGGCGACCATGAGAGCGACCCAGAGCGCGAAGATCGCAAAGCCCGCGGCCGACCAGGCCGTGCCGAAGGCGCGGTTGGCCGGGGTCGAGGCGCCCGGCTGGCGCTTCACGCGCCGGGTCAGCACGACCAGGGCGACCACGAAGGCGACCATGGCGAAGCCCCAGACCACGAAGTAGCCCATCGGCCCCACGGCCAGCCGGCCCGTCCCGATCGCCCAGTTGGCGACGCTGGCCCCGGCGAAGATCGCACCGGCGTTGGCCAGGATGGCCCCGCCCAGCAGCGGCGCGCGGCGACCCTCCTCGGCCATCGCCTTCATGAAAGCGATGTCGTCGCGGATGGTCTGGATCTGGTCGTCGGTCATGGATGCTCTCCCCTTGTCGCGAGGAGTAGCTCAAGCACTTTGCGATGTAAAGTCATTTGCCGCTGGTCAGCGGAACGGCGGCTCGTCGAAGGCGCGCAGCTTGCGCGAGTGAAGGCGCGAGCCCTCCTCGCGCAGCAGGTCCACGGTGGCGATGCCGATCTGGATGTGCTCGGAAATCGCCCGCTCGTAGAAGCGGTTGGCCTGGCCGGGCAGCTTGATCTCGCCGTGCAGGGGCTTGTCCGACACGCACAGCAGGGTCCCGTAGGGCACGCGGAAGCGATAGCCCTGGGCCGCGATGGTTGCTGACTCCATGTCGATGGCCACCGCCCGCGACTGCGAGAAGCGCAGCGCCGACAGCGAGTAGCGGAGCTCCCAGTTGCGGTCGTCGGTGGTCACTACCGTGCCGGTGCGTAAGCGCCGCTTGAGGGTGTCGCGGTCCTCGCCGGTGACGATCTCGGCCGCGCCGTGCAGGGCCTGCTGCACCTCGGCGATCGGGGGGATCGGGATCTCCACCGGCAGGATGTCGTCCATCACGTGGTCGTCGCGCAGGTAGGCGTGGGCCAGCACGTAGTCGCCGATGATCTGGCTGGGCCGCAGGCCCCCGCAGTGACCGATCATCAGCCAGGCCTGCGGGCGCAGCACCGCCAGGTGGTCGGTGATGGTCTTGGCGTTGGAGGGCCCCACCCCGATGTTGACCAGGGTCACGCCGCGTCCGCCCGGCGCCATCAGGTGCCAGGCCGGCATCTGGTGACGCCGCCACGCGCCCTCGGCCACCACCCGCTCGGGGTCGGCCGTCTCGGCCGTGACCATGACGCCGCCGGCCCCGGACAGGGCCTCGTACGGGCCGCCCTCGGCCAGCCGCGCGCAGGCCCAGCGCACGAACTCGTCGACATAGCGATGGTAGTTGGTGAACAGCACGTACTGCTGGACATGCTCGGGCGGGGTGCCGGTGTAGTGGCGCAGGCGCGCCAGCGAGAAGTCGGTGCGCAGGCCGTCGAACAGGCCCAGCGGCCGGGGCTCGTCGGGCGCCGGGAACCAGATCCCGTCGGCCACCTCGTCGCCGATGTGGGCCAGTTCGGTGGTCGGGAACCAGCGCGCCAGATCCGAGGTGATCGCCCCGTCCAGCGCGACGTCGCCGCCGTCCAGCACATAGGGGTAGGGAATTTCCTGGCGCGACCGTCCGACCTCGAAGGTGACGTCGTAGTCGCGCTCGAGCAGGCTCAGCTGCTCCATCAGATAGTCGCGGAACAGCTCCGGCCGGGTGACGGTGGAGGCGTAGACGCCGGGCTTGTTCAGCCGGGCGTAGGCGCGGTTCAGCCGGGGGCCGGGGGTCTCGGCCGCGTAGGCGATGCGCAGTTCGGGATAGGAGAACAGGCCCTGGGCCCGGGCGGCCGGATCGGGGCGCTCCCCGCGGTCGAGATAGGCCCGAAGCGCTGATCTCAGGGCGTCGACGGACCGGGCGTACTGGTCCTGGAGGCGGTCCACCGCCGCCTTCGCGTGTGAGTAGTCCGACATTGTCGGAGACTAGAGCGCGTTCGCGACAAGGGGAATCCGTTTTTCAGTCCAGCTGGACGGTTTGGGAACCACTACCGCCCCGAGCCGTTTCAACCGTTGCGCGTGGAGAAGCTTAGCAGGAACCCGGACCAATGGCCGGTACGCCTCTGCCGTATGTGCTGAACCGCGCGGCCGCCGCTCTGTCGCTGGCCGTGCTGGTGACGGGCCTTTGGCTCCTCGCCGACGGCCTGCACGCCCTGCCCCGCACCGACGGCTGGATGGTGCTGGGGGCGGTGATGGTCGGCGCGTCGCTGTTCGGCCGCGCGCCCATCCTGGCCATGTTCCCCAAGGCCGCGCCCCAGGCCGACACGCCCGAGGGCCGGTCCGACGCCGTGGTCGGGGCCGGCGGCGCCCATCTGCATGTCGAGCGCTACGGGCCGGCCGACGGCTGGCCGATCGTGCTGGTGCAGGGCTTCGAGACCGACCGCACGGTCTGGTCGCCGACGGTGTCGGCGCTGGCGGAGCAGTGGCAGGTGCTGGTCTGGGACCAGCCGGGCCTGGGCCGCTCCGAGCGCCCCTACGACGAGATCTACGGCCTGGACCGGGCCGCCGCCGACCTGGCCGCCGTGCTGAAGCTGCTGGAGGGCCGTCCGGCCCTGCTGGTCGGCTGGTCGACCGGCGCTGCCGCGGTGCTGGCCTACTGCCGCGACCATCCGCAGGCGCTGGGCGCCGAGGTCGCCGGCGTGGCCCTGCTCAACCCGACCACCGCGCCGCCCGCCTCCGGGGCCATGGTGCGGGCCGACATGATGCTCGCGCCCGTCATCCAGGTGATGAACTGGGCCGGCTATCTGAACGGCGCCCTGCACCTGGCCGCGCGTACCACCGCGCTGGGCCAGGCCCCCTCGCGCGAAGCGGCTGACGCCGCCGCACGCCAGACCGCCGAGACCTCGCCCTGGGTGCAGGCCAAGGGGGCGCTTGCGCTGCGCGACGCCGACCTGACCGGCATCCTCGCCCGCCTGACCACGCCGACCCTGGCGGTGGCCGGCGGCTACGACGTGGTCGCGCGTCCCGCCGAGGTGCGGGCCCTGGCCAAGGCCCTGCCCGACGGCGAGTTCGTGCTGCTGGAGGAGGTCGGCCACGCCGGCCCTCTGGAGCGGTCCGACCTCTACGCCAAGACCCTCGGCGCCTTTGCGGACAAGGTGTTCGGCCGGCTGGAGCAGCTGGCCCGCCCGCGCCACGCCGACGTGCTGCGCCGCCCCTCGGCCCTGTACGAATTCCGGCCCGAGCCGCGCAATTTCGACGACGGGTTCGAGCCGGTCCCGGTCAAGGACGAGGACGAGCGCCCGTTCGAGGGCTACGGGCCGACGGCCGGGCGGGCCTGATCAGCTCGCCGGCTGCGCCGTCCAGCGGCCGAACAGATCCAGCATGTGCGCCTTGGCCGCCCCGTCCCAGGTCATGATGTGCGCGCAGCCCCGCCGCACCATCATCTCCTTGGGCTCGCCGGCGGCGCGATAGAGCCGCTGCGCCTGGGCCAGCGGGATCTGCTGGTCGGCGTCGCAGTGAACGATGAACACCGGCGCCTTCACGCGCGTGATCCAGTCCTCGCTGCGATACTGGTCCTTCAGCAGCAGGCGGCTGGGCAGAAACGGATAGTAGGTCTCCGCCACGCCCACGATCGAGGCGTAGGGCGAATCCAGCACCACGCCCGCTGCCGGCCGCTCGCCGGCCAGGTGGACCGCGACGCCGGTGCCCAGACTCTCTCCAAACAGGGCGATCTTCGAGCCCGGCGCATGGCCGGCGGCCCAGTCGTAGGCCGCGCGCGCGTCGGTCAGCAGGCCGGTCTCGGTGGGCGAACCCGTCGAGCCGCCATAGCCGCGCCAGTCGACGGCCAGCACGCCGAAGCCGGCCTCGGCCAGGTCGCGCAGCCGGTCTACGCGGCTGCTGAGATTGTAGCCGTTGCCGTGAAGGTAGAGCACCACGCCCTTGGTCGGCGCCGGCGGCTTCCACCAGCCGACCACGGTCTCGCCGTCCGGCGTGGCGATCGCCACCTTCTGAAAGCCGTCCAGGCCGACATCGGCGGGCGCGACGTCGTGCCGGTCGGGGAAGTAGGTCAGCGCGCGCTGGTTCGCGTAGAACCAGCCGCAGACGCCGAGGTAGCCCACCGCGGCCACCGCCGCGGCGATCGCCACGAACTTCACGATCCCGCCCCGCACGGATTTCGCCACGCCCCTACTCCATGATCCGGCTGTGCTTCTTGGTGTCGCGCATGCCGACATAGACGAGCAGCGACAGGGCGATCATGCCGGTGACGTAGCCATAGAACCAGGTCTCGTGGCCGGCCTGCTTGAACCACAGGGCGACGTATTCGGCGGTGCCGCCGAACAGGGCGTTGGCGATGGCGTAGGGAAGGGCCACGCCCAGCGCCCGGATCTCGGTCGGGAACATCTCGGCCTTCACCACCGCGTTCACCGCCGTGTAGCCCGAGGTGATCCCCAGCGCGGCCACAAGCAGGAAGAAGGCCGCCATCGGGTCGCTCGCGCCGCCCAGCGCGCGCAGGATCGGCCAGGTGAACAGGGTCCCCAACACCCCGAAGGCGATCAGCACCGGCCGGCGGCCGACCTTGTCGGAGATCGCGCCCACGACGGGCTGGATCAGCATCATCACCAGCAGGGCCGCGGCGCTGATCTGGCTCGCCTGCTCCTTGCTGAACCCCGCCGTGTTGGCGAGGAACTTCTGGGCGTAGATGGTGAAGGTGTAGAACGACAGGGTGCCGCCGGCGGTCAGGCCGATCACCGTCAGGCTCTCCTTCGGATGGCGCAGCCACAGCCAGTGCGTCCGGCCCCGCTCCTTGCTCTCGACCGCCTTGTACGAGTCGGTCTCGTCGATGCCCCGGCGCAGCCAGAACACCGAGACGGCCAGCAGCCCGCCGATCACGAACGGCACGCGCCAGCCCCAGGCCTGGAGCTCCGCCTTGGGCAGGATCGCCTGCAGCACCAGCAGCACGCCCAACGCGGTCAGCTGGCCGGAGATCAGGGTCATGTACTGGAAGCTGGACCAGAAGCCGCGCCGGTCGCGCCCCGCCATCTCGCTGAGATAGGTCGAGCTGGTGCCGTACTCGCCGCCCAGGCTCAGGCCCTGGACCAACCGCGCCAGGGTCAGGATCACCGGGGCGGCGACCCCGATGCTCGCATAGCCCGGGCAGAAGGCGATGATCAGCGAGCCCGCGCACATCAGGGCCACCGACAGGGTCAGCGACGCCTTGCGGCCGCGCCGGTCGGCGTAGCGGCCCATCAGCCAGGCGCCCACGGGCCGGGCCAGGAAGCCGACGGCGAACACCGCCGCCGCGTTCAGCAGCTGCGCCGTCTGGTCGCCCTTGGGGAAGAACACCCCGGCGAAATAGAGCGCGAAGGCCGAGTAGGCGTACCAGTCGTACCACTCGACCAGATTGCCGGCCGAGCCGCCGAGGATCGAGCGCAGCCGCCGAAGCCCGCCGGTCTCGGTCGCTGATCGCTGGAGTTCCGCCGTCGCCATACGCACGCCCCCCCGGATGCATCTGTCGGGGAGCCTAGTGTCTTTCGCATACGGGTGAAACTTGCGGCGCCGCTGGCGCCGCAAGACTTACTCCGCCGGGACCTGGTCGCCGCGCTTCGACATCATCTTGTCGAACTCGCCCCAGACGCCCTCAGTGCCGTGCCATTGGCCCTTGGTGGCGGCCTTGGAGTACTCGGTGGCGCGCGCTTCGAAGAAGTTGGCGTGCTCCACGCCCGACAGCAGGGCCTGCAGCCAGGGCAGCGGGTTTTCCTTCACGCCGTAGACTTCCGGCAGCTCCAGCTGGCGCAGGCGCCAGTCGGCGATGAAGCGGATGTAGGCCTTGATGTCGTCGGGCGTCATGCCCTGGACCGGACCCTGCTCGAAGGCCAGGTCGATGAACTTGTCCTCGAGGCCGACCACGGTCTTGCACATGTCGACAATGTCGTCGCCGACCGACTTGGTGACCGCGCCGGTCTCCTTGTTGAAGGCGTGGTAGAGCTTGATGATGCCTTCGCAGTGCAGGCTCTCGTCGCGCACCGACCAGCTGACGATCTGGCCCATGCCCTTCATCTTGTTGAAGCGCGGGAAGTTCATCAGCATCGCGAACGACGCGAACAGCTGCAGGCCCTCGGTGAAGCCGCCGAACATGGCCAGCGTGCGGGCGATGTCGGCTGGCGTGTCCATGCCGAAGGTCTGCATGTAGTCATGCTTCGCCTTCATGGCCTCGTATTCCATGAAGGCGGAGAACTCGGCCTCGGGCATGCCGATGGTCTCGAGCAGCAGGGCGTAGGCCGCGATATGGACGGTCTCCATGTTCGCGAACGACGCCAGCATCATCTTCACTTCGGTCGGTTTGAACACCCGGCCGTAGCGTTCCATGTAGTTGTCCGCGACCTCGACGTCCGACTGCGTGAAGAAGCGGAAGATCTGGGTGAGCAGGTTGCGCTCGCCGTCGTTCAGCTTCGCCGCCCAGTCCTTGCAGTCCTCGCCCAGCGGCACCTCTTCGGGCAGCCAGTGGACCTGCTGCTGGCGCTTCCAGAACTCGTAGGCCCACGGATAGCGGAACGGCTTGTACGAATAGCTCGGGGTCAGCAGACCAGGGGTCGGGGCGGTGACCAGGGCGTTCATGGCGGCGAATCCGATTCGTACGGCGGGACGTGCTAGAGATAACGCCGACCGGCCCCGCCCGCTATGGCTCGTGGTGTCACGCCGGTAACCATCAACATCTAGTAGGGGCCTGTGGACAGATGCCCGAACCGTTGAAGCTTTACGGCGCCAAGGGTTCCGGCTCCGTGGCGGTCGAAGCGGCCCTGACCCTCCTGGGTCGCCCTTACGTAATAATAGCCGAGGCGCCGACCTGGACGCAGGCCGGCCGCGAGGCCGTGCGCCCGGTCAATCCGATGGAGCAGCTGCCGGTGTTGATCACCCCGCAGGGCGAGGTGATGACCGAGAGCGCCGCCATCCTGCTCTGGCTGGGCGATCTCGACCCGCAGGCCGGGCTGGCGCCGCCGCCGGACCATCCCGACCGGGCCGCCTACCTGCGCTGGATGGTGTTCGTGCCCGCGGCGATCTACGCCATGTACTACCTGCTCGACGATCCGGCCCGCATGGCCCACGGGGACGCGGCTCAGGACGAGCTGCGCGAGCGCGCCCTGGAGCGGATCAAGTTCTGCTGGAAGGTGATGGAGGCGCAGGTCGATCCCGCCCCGTTCGTCTTCGGGGCGCAGCTGTCCCTGCTGGACGTCTACCTGACCGTGGTTTCGCGCTGGAATCCGCGCCGGCGCTGGTTCTCCGACGCCTGCCCCAAGCTGGCCTCGGTCGCGCGGCGCGTGGACGCTCTGCCCGAGCTGCACGCCCTGTGGGCCGAGCGCATGCCCTTCGAGCCCGGCTGGGACGGCTAGATCGCGAACTGGATGCGCGCCTGCAGGATGTCGGCGATCTGGTCGTCGCCGTCGGAGTCCGGATCGGCCACGGCGTTGATGTACTCGAACATCAAGCGGATCCGGCTGGTCCGCCACCAGGTCACGCCGACCCCGGCGTCGCGCTCGACCCCGCCGCTGACGGTCTTGTCGGTCAGGTCGATCATGCTGTAGCGGGCCCGGATCTCCCAAGCGCCCTTGCTGGTCTTCGGCGTCACCGCGCCGAACAGGCCGGCGCTCTTGCTGTAGCGCCGCTCCTCGCCGGTCGGGATCCAGCTGCCTTCGAGATACCAGCCGTCGAAGTCGGGATCGGGCCGGTTCTCCCGGTCCAGCATCATGCGCACGTACTGGCCCTGGGCCATCAGGTTGCCGCGTCGCCAGCCGAACTCGAGGCTGGCGTTCACGAACTCGTTCACCCCGCGCAGATTGCCGGTGTTGACGAAGCGCACCGGCGACATGTCGGCCTCCGGCTTGGAGTCGATGCGGAAACCGCTGCCGGCGTCGAGGAACCGCCACTCCAGCCCTACGCCGAAGTGCAGGATCTGGTCCTTGGCCAGGTCGGGATCGTAGGTGAACCGGCCGACCAGACTGTCGCCGTTGGTCCCGCGCGCGTCGGTGTCGGAATCGATTGGATCGTTGAAGGCGCCGAAGGTGGCGGTCCAGTTGCGCCCATAGGCCCCCAGCTCGCCGCCGACCGTGTAGCCGGGCGCGAAGGCGTTGGGCAGGGCCCGCTCCAGGAACATGATGCTGTTGGAGCTCTGCAGGTCTTCCATGCTGAAGGCGGGGATGTACTGGCCCAGCCGGACGTCGACCGTGTCGGCCACCTGGTAGCTGGCCCACACGTTGTTCCAGTCGCCGTCGCCGGTGAACTCGTAGTCCACCCGGATGCGGACCTTGTCGCCGAGCTGGCCGGACAGCTCCAGGCGGGCGCGGCGCACCTCGGCGTCGTCGACGAACTCTTCCTCGTCCTCGAACAGCATGCCGTCCAGGTGCAGGCGACCGCCCAGCTCGAACTCGGCCGCGCCGTTCGCCAGGGACAGGGTCAGCCCGTCCTGGCCGAAGCCGAAGCCGTCCTCAGCCCGCGCCGCCCCGGCCATGGCGCAGGTCGACGTCAGGACGAGCGCCACCCACCCTGATCTGCGTCCCCCGGCCATGTCCCCTCTCCTCCCGCGCGCGGCTCAGGCTGAGACGTGCAACGCTTCGAACTCGAACAGGCCGAACACTTGTTCCCCCAGCCCCCATCGCGTGGCCGCCGCCGTGAACGAATGGTCGGCGCCGGGCAGCTCGGTGAAGCTGAACTTTTCCGCATCCAGGCCGCGGCTTTCGGCGGCGGCGCGCATGGCCTCGATCCAGCGCCGGCCGCGCTCAACGCGGTTGCGGCCCTGCAGGCGATCCAGCCGCTTCGACTTGCGCAGCGCCGGATCGCGCTCGACGTCCCGGGCGCCGACGATCACGTGGGCGGGGACCTTCAGGAAGCGCTCCGGCTCGAAGCGGAGCTCCGTGGAGCCGCCCTCGACGCCCAGCCCCCAGGGATAGCGCCGGGCGGGATCGGGCGCGGTGTACCAGCCGGCGGCCCCGACCACCGCGGTCGCCACCCGCTCGGGCCAGGCCATGGCGAAGCGGTGGACGAACTGGCCGCCGCCGGAGAAGCCGAACATGTGCAGCCGCCCGGCGTCCGCGCCGGTGATCCGCGCCACCTCGTCCGCGATGGCGTGCAGCATCAGGTCCGCCCGCAGCAGCCCCGCCCCGCCCGGCAGCAGCTGCTGGTACTGGCCGAAGCGGTCCCGCCGGAACAGCGGCGCGACCAGCACGCAGCCGGTCCGCTCGGCCCAGTCGCGGAAGCGGAAGGCGTGCTCGACCGCGTTGCGGGCGATGCCGTGGACGCTGACCACCATCGGGGCGTCGCGGGCCGGGGCCGTGCGCGGCACGTACAGGAAGTATTCCACCTGCGGGTGCTGCGGCAGGCTCTGTTGGACCACCTTGCCGACCGGCGCGCGCAGGCGGCGGGGCGCGGCGAGCGCATTCACGGGAATGGGGTGCACGGTCACTGCTCGACGGCTCCGGCTAGGGGGACGACGTTGGACGCGGGAACGGGAGACGCCTTGGTTCTGACCTTCGCCCTGGCCTTGGTCAGGGCCTGGCCCCTCACCTCGCCCTTGGCCCGGACCTCGACCAGCCGCCCGCCTTCGAGCCGCCAGACGAAGTCGGCGCGCGCCAGCCAGCTGGGGCGCTGGGTGACCATCAGCACCGTGCCGGGATAGCCCTCGAGGGCGGCGGCGATCGCCTCGGCGACCGGCTCGTCCAGGTTGGCGTCGGCCTCGTCCAGCAGCAGCAGGCGCGGGCGGCCCAGCAGGGCGCGGGCCAGCAGCACGCGCTGGCGTTCGCCCAGCGACAGGTTGCGCCCGCGGTCGGCCACCGCGAACCGCTCGCCCTTCGGCAGGCGCGCGATCAGCTGATCCACGCCGCAAAGGGCCGCGACCCGCTCGACTTCCTCGCGCGAGACGCCCGGGGCGCGATAGCGCAGGTTCTCCGACAGGCTGCCGCGCAGCAGGGGCACGTCGGCGCCGACCAGGGCGACAGCCGAACGCAAGGACCGCGTGGTCACCCGGCGCAGGTCGCGGCCGTCCAGCCGCACCCGGCCGGAGTCCGGATCCATCAGCCGCGTGGCCAGGGCCAGCAGGGTCGACTTGCCCGCCCCGTTGGGGCCGACCAGGGCCACCACCGAGCCGGCCGGCACGCGCGCGCTCAGCCGGCGCACCGCCTTGCGGGCCGAGACCTTCTGGAACACCAGCTCGCCGCGGCCGGGCGTCAGCGGGCGCGCCCGGCGGGTCTGGGCGACCAGCGGGCCCAAGCTCAGCAGGCCGGCGATCTTCTCACGGCAGACCCGGGCCGCGTGCCACAGCTCGAACACCCGCCCGCAGCCGTGCACGGCCGGCGTCAGCAGACCCATCAGGCTCATCGCCGCGACCACCGAGCCCGGCGTCGTGCGCCCGCCGGTGACCTCCAGCGCGCCCACCGCCAGCACGGCGAAACTGGCCAGGCCCATGGTCAGCTGGCTGACCGCGCGCATGCGTCCGGCCGCTCGCGCCCGGCCCAGCGCGGCGCTCCTGAGGCCGGCGGTCTGGCGGGCCAGGCGGCGCAC